>NC_015737.1:1605833-1912500 GCF_000270305.1 Clostridium sp. SY8519
GCGGCGCAGATTACGGACAGCGGGGGACAGGTGATGTATGTGTCGGAAACTGCCCGGTATCTGAATCCGATGGAAAAAAGGGAAGCGGCGGACAGCTGTATCTGGCTGGATGAGCATACCCAGCTGTGCGGCAAACGGATTGCCGGCGGCTGTGTGTACTGGGAAAATGACCTGGAAATGATCCATCAGATTCGGGACGAGCTGGCGGAGATCCGGGAGAGCCTGTCTGGGGAGAAGGATCTGCTGGTGGCAGAGAATGAGATGAAAGAGCAGTGGGCGGCGCTGGAAGAACAGAACCGGCTCTATGATTCCATGCTGCAGATCTGCCGGCCCCAGATGAACGCCCTGGAAAAGCTGCTGGATGAGCTGGAGGAGGAGCATGACGGGGACGGATTTCAGCGCAGATTGGGCGAGGCCTGTATCTGTGCGGCTTACATCAAGCGGCGGAGCAATCTGTGCCTGCTGGAGGAAAGAGAAGAAGGGATTGCGGCCGAAGAACTGGCTCTGTGTTTCCGGGAATCCGCGGAATACCTGAATCTGTACGGAGCGGCAGCCTCGTTCCGTCTGCAGGGGAACAGCAGCTGCCGGAGCGCGTATGGGGGAGAATATTACGAATTTTTCCAGAGAACTGTGGAAGAAGTGCTGCCGGTATTGGCGGCGGTACTGATCACGCTGACAGTAACGGAACAGGGGACGGAACTGCGGCTGAGTGTGGAACTGCTGGAAGACGGAAAGCTGTCTTCCGCCCTGTATCCGCTCAAACGGTACGCGGCGGAAGGACTGTTTTTTACAGCAGAGGAAGAGGATGGTGTATATTATCTGAGCCTGAGCCGGAAAGGAGGGGGACGATGACCGTATATCGGGAACTGCATCCGCTTCTGCACGGGCTGCTGCCGGTGATTCTGATGGTGATCACACAGCTGGCGCTGGTCTGTGTGATGATTGCCTTCCGGGACAGACATCAGAGGAAGGTACGGCTCTTCTGTCTGGGCCTTTTCGGCCTGGCGGCAGGTTTTCAGCTTGTCTGCATGCGCATGGAGTGGAAACTTTACGACAAAACAAGGGAATATGCCGGTGAAGCCCCGGCGGTCTTCCTGGCGGGACTCCTGATTGCTCTGGCGGTGCTCCTGATTTTGGAAATGAGGTATCTGCAGCGGTGGCACCGCAGTCATATTACGCAGGAGTCCATACAGGAAAGCATTAATTACCTTCCGGTGGGACTGTGTTTCTACGGCGCGGACGGAAGGGTTTTTCTGGTGAATTACCAGATGAAAGAACTGTGCCGGCGGATCTGCGGAGAGGAGCTGACCAACGGGATACATTTCTGGGAGTGCCTGCGTCAGACGGGAGAACACCCGATTCTGCGTATGCCGGACGGAACGGTGTACAGTTTTACCAGAAGAATCCGCAGCAGGGGCTATCCGGTCTGTGAACTGAAGGCGATGGATGTGACCCGGCAGTATGAACTCAGTATGGAAATCGCGGAAGAAAACAAAATGTTGGAGGCCATGAATGAACGGCTGCAGATCTACGGGGAAACGGTGGAAGCCGTCGCCCGGGAGCGGGAAATGCTGGAGGCCAGAATCCACATCCACGACAGCCTGGGGCAGCTGCTTTTAGCGGCCAGATATGTGCTGCAGCATCCGGAAATCGAGAGGGAAGAGCAGCGCCGGCAGCTGGTGACTCTGTGGCAGCAGAACCTGGGCATGCTCTGGAAGGGAGATCCGCCCGCGCAGGATGCCTATGAAGATCTGGCAGACATAGCGGAAACCGTGGGTGTCAGCATTTTTTATGACGGAAGCCTGCCGCCGGAAGACAGTCGGGAAGGTCGGGTTTTAGCCAGAATCATCCATGAGTGTCTGACCAATACAGTATCCCATGCGGATGGCACCGAGCTCTATGTCCGGATAAGATCCCGGGGAGACGGGCTGCATGTGACCTGCCGCAACAACGGGAAGCCGCCGGAAGGTCCCATTCGGGAAGGGGGCGGTCTGTCCGGCGTGCGCGGAAGCGTGGAAGGAATCGGCGGAACCCTGGAGATTGCCTCGGCACCGGAGTTTCAGCTGACCGCTTTTTTGCCCGCGTATGCGGGCGGCAGCAGAGGGAGAAAAGGATGGAGAAATACAAGGTGTTAGTGGTAGAAGACCAGGCGATGCCCCGGCATTTGTTTGAACTGTTTATCGAACAGTCGGAGCGGTATCAGCTGGTGAAAAGTCTGGAAAGCGCGGAACTGGCGGATATTTACTGCCTGAAGAACCCGGTGGACCTGATTTTGATGGATGTACTTACAAAAAACGGATCCAGCGGTCTGAAAGCGGCGGAACGGATCAAACGAAAAAAACCGGGCATCCGGATCATTATTGTGACGTCCATGCCGGAATATTCCTGGATGGAGCGGGCCAGAAGCATCGGCGTGGAGAGCTTCTGGTACAAGGATATCAGCAAAGAGCCCATTCTGTCTCTGATGGACCGGACCATGGCAGGCGAATCCGTATATCCGGACGCGCCGCCGGAGGTGGAAATCGGATTAACCACCAGCGCCAGCTTCAGCGTACGGGAACTGGAGATTCTCCGGGAGATGACGGGAGGATACAAAAATTCAGAGATCGCCGAGCATCTGTATCTGTCGGTCAATACTGTGAAAAAATATATTCAGTGCATGCTGGACAAGACCGGATTTCATACCAGGACGGAACTGGCGGTAAAGGCCAGGGAACATGGCCTGGTCATTATTGACAAGGAATGGCTGGATGAGTAATATAAAAATGCTGTGTATAAAATGATGTACATTGCGTGGAAAAGTTGAATTTTCTTGTCTGCAGATTGCCTGCATGGTAAAATAGTTCGTCATGTATATAAATAAGAAAGGTAAGCAATCTATGGAAGAAAAGAAAAAGCAGAAAAAGAAAATGCCCCTGGCAGGCCAGATTTTTATCGCGCTGGTTCTTGCCATTGTTGTAGGACTTCTGATTCAGAGTCAGGCAGGTTTTGCCAATACGTATATCAAGCCGTTTGGTACGATCTTTCTGAATCTGGTCAAATTCATTGTCGTGCCGATCGTTCTGTTCTCCATTATGGCAGGCGTAGTATCCATGAAAGATATCAAGACCGTAGGCGCCATCGGCGGTTCATCGCTGGTATATTACTTCTGTACCACGGCGTTTGCCACCATCATCGGCCTGTTTGTGGCGAACCTGTTCAAAAGCCACTTTCCGGCACTGGCTGTGTCAAATCTGAAATATACCGCGCCGGAGAAGGTGTCGGCGATGGATACCATTGTCAATATTTTCCCTTCAAACTTTATCACGCCGATGTCTGAGGCAAATATGCTGCAGGTAATTGTCATGGCGCTGATTATCGGATTTGCCATTATTCTGGTAGGGGAAAAAGCGCAGCTGGTAGTCAAGGGCGTCAATGCGCTGAACGAAGTGTTCATGAAGTGCATGGAGATGATCCTGAAGCTGTCACCGATCGGTGTCTTCTGCCTCCTGTGCCCGGTTGTGGCGGAGAACGGGGCGACGATCATCGGATCCCTGGCCAAGGTCCTTTTGGCGGCCTATATCTGCTACGTGCTGCATGCAGCGATTGTATACTCGATTGCAGTGCGGACCATGGGCGGAATGAGCCCGCTGAAGTTCTTCAGGGGCATGCTGCCGGCAATGTTATTTGCCTTTTCTTCCGCATCTTCGGTCGGCACACTGCCGCTGAACCTGGAGTGTACCGAGAAACTGGGCGCAAGAAAGGAAGTGGCAACCTTTGTCCTTCCGCTGGGCGCCACGATCAATATGGACGGAACGGCCATCTACCAGGGTGTGTGCGCGATCTTTATCGCTTCCTGTTATGGAATTCACCTGACACCCTCCCAGATGGTGACCATTGTTCTGACTGCTACGCTGGCATCTGTCGGTACCGCCGGAGTTCCGGGGGCAGGTATGGTCATGCTGGCCATGGTGCTGACATCCGTGGGACTTCCGGTAGACGGAATCGCGCTGGTGGCAGGCATCGACCGTGTCTTTGACATGGGACGCACCACCGTCAACATCACCGGAGACGCCTCCTGCGTCATGGTGGTCAGCAATCTGCAGAACAGGCGGGAAGCCAGAAAAGCGGCCAGACTGGCCAAAGAAAGCTGATCCGGAGCAAAAATCCGGAGATAGAAAAGGAGCAGTGAATTTTTATGCAAGAACCATCAAAAGTATATTTTACTGATTTCAGAACCCGGCTGGGGGTTTCCCTGACAGAGAAGCTGCAGCGCCTGATGCGGCAGGCCGGGTTTGACCGCATCGACATGGAAGGCAAGTTTGCAGCCATCAAGATGCATTTCGGCGAACTGGGCAACCTGGCGTTCCTGCGTCCTAATTACGCGAAAGCAGTGGCAGATCTGGTAAAGGAAAATGGGGGCATCCCCTTCCTGACCGACTGCAACACCCTGTATCCCGGCAGCAGGAAACATGCCCTGGAGCATCTGGACTGCGCCAATTTAAACGGATTCAATCCGATCTCCACCGGATGCCAGATCATCATCGGGGACGGGCTCCGGGGAACGGATGACGTAGAGGTACCGGTGCCAAACGGTGAATACTGCAAAACCGCCCGGATCGGCCATGCGGTTATGGACGCGGATATCCTGATTTCCCTGACCCATTTCAAGGGCCATGAGCAGACCGGATTCGGCGGAGCGATTAAAAACATCGGGATGGGCTGCGGCAGCCGCGCCGGCAAGATGGCACAGCACAGCAGCGGCCAGCCCCATGTGGAGGAAGAGAGCTGCCGCGGCTGTGAACGCTGCGCGCGGGAGTGCGGATCCGACGCCATTTCCTACAGCAGCCACAAAGCCTGGATTGATCCGGAGCGCTGTGTGGGCTGCGGAAGGTGTCTCGGGGCCTGCGCCTTTGACGCAATTGTGAACAACAACATGGACGCGCCCCAGCTGTTAGGCCGGAAAATGGCGGAATACACCGCGGCTGTGGTCAGCGGACGTCCCTGCTTCCATGTAAGCCTGATTCAGGATGTATCCCCCAACTGTGACTGCCATGGAGAAAATGACGCGCCGATTCTGCCGGATATCGGTATGCTGGCGTCCTTTGATCCGGTCGCCCTGGACCAGGCCTGTGTGGATCTGTGTCAGCAGGCGGCGCCGATCCGCAACAGCCAGCTGGGAGATAATATGGCCAGTCCGCAGTTCCATGATCATCATGACGTATTTCTGAACAGCAATCCGAATACCGCATGGAAGGAAACCCTGGAGCATGCGGAGAAGATCGGCATCGGCAGCCGGAAGTACGAACTGGTAACCATGCGGTAAGACGCAGAAGCGCCCGCGGATACAGATAAAAAGCAGACAGAATGTTATGCTGCAGAAACCTGTGGCATAACATTTTTTTAGCAGATAAAACAAAAAGTTGTATTCAAATAAGTACACAAATAACAAATAATCTGCTATACTAACTTTATGTAAGGAAAAGCCCGTTTTTTTGGAAAAAGGAGAAGGGAAGAAATGAGCAGACTAACGATAGTTACGAAAAACAAAGCTCAGGAAACCGTGGAAGAACTGTACAAGGATCTTGAGCGGAGAATCGTGGCCAGCCAGCCGGGGCTTTGTCCGGTGGAACTGACCTCCGCGTTTCTGCACATGAGTCATGCGCAGTCCTGCGGCAAGTGCGTGCCGTGCCGTGTCGGCCTGGAACGCCTGGAAGAGCTGGTGAATCAGGTTCTGGATCACAAGGCGGATATGGGGACGCTGAAACAGATCGAGAAGACCGCGGAAGTGATTTTTACCACTTCGGACTGTGCCATCGGATATGAAGCCGCGCGGATGGTCCTGAAGGGAATCCGCGGATTCCGGGAAGACTTTGAGGAGCATGTACAGAAGGGCAGATGCCGGATGATGACCAGAGAACCGGTGCCGTGCCAGTCTCTGTGTCCTGCCCATGTCAATGTGCCGGGATATATCGCGCTGATTCACGAGGGAAGATATTCCGACGCGGTGAATCTGATTCGTCAGGACAATCCGCTTCCGGCAGTCTGCGGACTGATCTGCGAGCATCCCTGCGAAGCCCGCTGCCGGCGCTCGCTGGTGGATGACGCCATCAATATCCGCGGCCTGAAGCGCTACGCAGTGGAGCACGAAGGCGAGATCCGCATTCCGGACAAAGCAGAGCAGACCGGCAAAAAGATCGCCGTGATCGGCGGCGGCCCGGCAGGTCTGTCCGCAGCCTATTATCTGTCCCTGATGGGACACGAAGTCATGGTCTACGAGCAGCGGAAGCAGCTGGGCGGCATGCTGCGCTACGGCATTCCGGCGTACCGGCTGCCCCGGGAGATTCTGGATAAGGAGATTGACGCCCTGCAGCTGTCCGGTTTCCAGACAAAGACCAACGTAAGTATCGGCAAGGACATTTCCCTGTCCCGGTTAAAAGAGCAGTATGATGCCCTCTATATTGCCATCGGCGCTCATCAGGACCGAAAGATCGGCATTGAAGGGGAAGACGCGGAAGGCGTGATCTCCGCGGTGGAGATGCTGCGTTCCATCGGCGACAGCTTCCCCATGGATTTCACGGGAATGGACATCGTCGTCGTAGGCGGCGGCAATGTGGCCATGGATGTGGCCCGCTCAGCAGTGCGCCTGGGCGCCAAGTCTGTCCGGGTGGCATATCGGAGAAGAAAGAACGATATGACCGCGCTGGAAGAGGAAATCGAAGGAGCTATCGCGGACGGTGTGGAGATCCGCGGCATGAACGCGCCGATTCGCATCGAAAAGGACGCGGACGGACGGGTAGCCGCGCTCTGGGTACAGCCGCAGAAAGTGGGCGCCATTTCCAAGGGCCGTCCCGCGCCGGATGCGGCAGCCAAGCCGGAGGAGCGCTGGGCCTGTGACCGGGTGCTGGTTGCCATCGGCCAGGGTATTGATTCCAGCGCCTTCCAGGAATTCGGCATTCCGTTCCACCGCGGAACCATTGACGCGCTGGAGTCCGCGGATGTCAAGGACGCGGAAGGCATCTTCGCCGGCGGCGACTGTGTCACCGGACCGGCTACCGTTATTCAGGCCATCGCGGGCGGCAAGGTGGCAGCAGTGAATATTGACGAATATCTGGGCTTCGAGCATGAAATCCGGAACGAAATCGAACTGCCGCCGGTACATCTGAATGACAACGAACCCCATGGACGTGTGGAACTGATCGAACGTCCGGCAGCCGAGCGGATCCATGACTTCTGTCTGATGGAATGCTCCATGTCTGATGAAGAAGCCCATCAGGAATCCGGCCGCTGTCTGCACTGTGATCATTTCGGCTATGGTATTTTTAAGGGAGGGGAAGCAAACGTATGGTAAACGCAATCATTGACGGAAAGAAAATCCAGGTTCCGGAGAAAACTACAATTCTGGATGCGGCGGCCAGCGTAGGCATTCTGATCCCGACCCTCTGCTACCTGAAGGAAATCAACGAAATCGGCGCCTGCCGGGTCTGTGTCGTAGAAGTGGAAGGCCATGAAAAACTCTTTACCGCCTGCAACAACACGGTGGAAGAGGGCATGGTGATCCATACCACCAGCAAGAAGGCGCGGGAAGGCAGAAGAACGAATGTACAGCTGCTTCTGTCCGAGCATGACGACCACTGCACCACCTGTGTCCGCAGCGGCGCCTGCTCCCTGCAGAAACTGGCAAAAGAACTAAACATACAGGAAGTGCCGTTTGAGAAGCATATCCCGGCGCAGAAAGGCAATCCGGAGTTCCCGCTGATCCGGGATTACACGAAGTGCATCCAGTGCCTGCGCTGCGTACAGGTCTGTGAGAAGATCCAGGCATCCAATATCTGGGATCTCATCGGCACCGGTTCCCGTGCCAAGGTGGATGTGCGTGAAGTATATGATCTGGAAGATTCCAAATGCGCGCTGTGCGGCCAGTGCATTACCCACTGTCCGGTGGGAGCGCTGAAAGAGCGGGATGATGTCACCGATGTGATCCACGCGCTGGATGACCCGGAGAAAGTGACGGTTGTTCAGATCGCGCCATCCATTCGTACCGCCTGGGGCGAGATGTTCGGCATGACACCGGAGGAGGCCAGCATGGAGCGGCTGTCAGCCACTCTGAAATTCCTGGGCTTTGACTATGTGTTCGATACGGATTTCTCCGCGGATTTAACCATTATGGAAGAAGGCTCCGAATTTGTTCAGCGTCTGAAGGACGGCAAGCGGGACTTCCCGATGTTCACTTCCTGCTGTCCGGGCTGGGTGCGTTTCTTAAAGGCCCATTATCCGGAATATGTGGACAACCTGTCCACAGCCAAATCGCCCCAGCAGATGTTTGGCGCTATTATCAAGAGCTATGTGGCGCAGATCAAGGGAATCGATCCGAAGAATGTATATTCCGTTTCCCTGATGCCCTGCCTGGCCAAAAAGCATGAATGCGCGATTCCGGTAATGAATGATGCCTGCGGGGATCCGGACGTGGATACAGTGCTGACGAACCGGGAACTGGTACGTCTGCTTCGTTCCCAGCATGTGAATCCGGGCCTTCTGGAGGAAGAACCGCTGGATGATCCGATGGGATTCGGATCCGGCGCCGGCAATATCTTCGGCGCGACCGGCGGCGTGATGGAGGCAGCGCTCCGTTCCGCCTACTACCTGGTTACCGGTGAAAATCCGGATCCGGATGCCTTCCGCGCAGTCCGCGGTATGGACGGATGGAAAGAGGCGGAATTCGAGATCGCCGGCATGACACTGAAGATAGCCGTGGTGAACGGACTGGCGAATGCGGACAAACTTCTGACCGCGCTGCGCAAAGGAAAAGTGCAGTACGACTTTGTGGAAGTCATGGCCTGCCCGGGCGGATGTGTCGGCGGCGGCGGACAGCCCTTCTATGACGGCAAGGAGATGGCCGCTTCCCGCGCGCCGATCCTGTACGCCTTTGACCAGATCACCGATCTGCGGTTCTCCCATGAGAATCCCTCGATTACCAAGGTATACAGTGAGTATCTGGGAGAGCCCCTCAGTGAGAAGTCCCACCATCTGCTCCATACGGATCATCACGCATGGAAGATGCCGGGAGAGAAATAGATTCCACAGGAAACAGAATCCACAGGAAAAAGACTCCACCAGGTGAAAAAAACAGAATCCGTTTCCGGGTATGATCTGGTGAACGAAAGAAAAATAATGTAAGATTAAGACAGTTCCTGAACAGGGGCTGTCTTTTTCTGGTTCAGGACAGGAAAATCAGAAACCAGGGGAAAGGAAAAAGTGAAGGGAAAAATGAAGGGAAAAAGCAGGAAACGCACCGGCAGAATCCTGCGGGCTGCGGCAGGGATCGGACTGTCTGCAGCGATGCTGGCAGCCCCGGCGGGAGATCATGCCGCCGGGGCATCACAGCCGCAGACCGACGCACATGCCGCCGGTGCATTACAGCCGCAGACAGACACGCATGGCGCCGGTGCATTACAGCCGCGGACGAGCGCGCATGCCGCCGGTGCATTACAGCCGAAAACGAGCGGGCGTGGGCTTCGCAGACCGGTGCTTTTGCAGGCGCAGAACCGGAAAGGAACCGTCATTCTGCTGAAGTGGAAAGGAGATCGGGCAGCGGACAGCTGGCGGATCTGCGCCAGAGCGGGCAAAAAGACAAAATATTTTACGGTGAAAGACGGCAGCAAGACGTCCTTAAAGATTCGGAAACTGTCGAAGAAGCAGACGTGGAGCTTTCGGGTGCAGAGCTGCGCGGAGACTGCTGCCGGTATGGTCCGGTCACCATGGAGCAAGGCAAAGAAGGCGAACTTTTTTACCGTGGTCATTGATGCCGGACATCAGAAAAAGGGAAATCTGAACAAAGAACCGGTGGGGCCGGGAAGTGCTGCCAGGAAATATAAGGTGGCCTACGGAACCGCAGGGGTGCGAAGCAGAGTACCGGAATCCAGGGTGACGCTTATGGAGGCGAAATGCCTTGCCGCGCAGCTGCGCAGCCGGGGCTACCGTGTGGTGATGGTCCGCAAAAAACAGAATGTAAATATTTCGAATATACAGAGGGCGAAAATCGCAAACCGGTACCGGGGCGGAGCTGTTTTTGTCAGACTGCACTGTGATGCTTCGGATTCTGCCGGGCAGACGGGATTTTCCATGCAGGCCGCATCCGGAAAGAATCCATACCTTACGAAGAAAAATATCCGGGAATCCGCCCGTTTGTCCGCAAAAATAGGCAGATCCTATCAGAAAGCCACCGGCCTGAAAAATCATGGAATTGTGTACCGGGACGATCTGTCCGGTACAAACTGGTGCAAAATCCCCACCGCGCTGATCGAGATGGGATTTCTGACGAATCCCTCCGATGAGAAAAAGCTGCTTTCTGCAGGGTTTCAGCAGCGGGCGGCCCGGGGGATCGCGGATGGAATCGACCGGTATTTTGGCAGAAAGTCCTGAACCGCATCCGCAGGCGCGCAGCTGCGGCCGGATCAGGAACCGTACTGCTGCGCCGCAATTTTCTGTTCTGCCAGTTCGCTGAACAGGGCAATGGCTGGATTGTAATTTGTTTTGTGCCAGGCAAGGAAGATTTCGTGGCTGCGGGCATCGGGCAGATCAATGGGGCGGATCACCACATGGGGGTTGTAGGCCTCCACGGAACGGCTGCTGGTGATGGCGACCCCGTTGCCTGTCTGCACCCACAGCAGCACATCTTCCATTTTTTCCACTTTGCGCAGGGCAGGGTGGAACCCGCAGCGGGCGCAGAGATTTTCCACATAGCGAAAGCCTTCTTCGCTGGCTTCCGGACCCAGCTGAACAAAGGTTTCGCCCTTTAAGTCGCTTAAAGACAGATCTTTCTTTCCGGCCAGCGGATGCTCGCGGTTTAACATGATGCAGGAGTCATAGCTCTGAATCGGTATGGTCAGAAGGTCCGGTTTGTCAAAGAGGGAAAAGTTGTAAGTGACAATGAGATCCAGCGCGCCGTCATATAATTTCCGGGGCAGTTCCACCAGGGAAAAGCGTTTGAGATCCAGACGGACCGCGGGATGGGCGGACTGGAAGTCTTTCAGCAGATTAGCGAAGAAATCCGAAATATCATACACATCCAGAATGCCGATGTGGAGCGCCCCTTCATAGCCCTGATTCGCGGAATGGGCGTCGTCTACTGCGTCGTGGTACAGCTGAAGGACCTGGGGCAGGCGGTTGTACAGCAGAATTCCGCCCGGAGTCAGCTGCAGCCGCTTTTTATCCCTGACAAATAAAGGCGTGCCCAGTTCCTCCTCCATCACACTGATCTGCCGGCTCAGGGCCGGCTGGCTGATGAAGAGACAGCGTGCCGCTTCTGTAAAATTCAGGCATTCCGCAAGCTTGATAAAATATTTGATCTGGTTAAATGTCATGCTGCCTTCCTCCTGCCTTGTTATAATCTGTTTAGGAAAAGATTATAACAAAAAGTTATAGTTCAATCAATGAATTGATTGTTTCCAGAAGCATACAGTGCGCCGCGGAAAAACAGAGTGTGATACACTGAAAGAAGAACAGGAAAGACTGCGGATTCCGCACAGCCTATGGTAAGACTGACGGGGTTTAAAGAAGGAGGAAAATGACATGAAAGTTATGGGTATCGTGGCAGGGCGCCACAACGGAAACAGCGAAATTCTGGTAAAAGAAGCACTGCTTGCCTGTCAGGAAGCAGGGGCAGAAGTGGAACTGGTGAATCTGTTTGATTACAACATTCTTCCCTGTACCGGCTGCGAAGCCTGCACCATGAGCATGGGGGATGTGGCGATGGGAAAAGGCGACTACAAGGGCTGTGTCCTGAAGGACAAGGATGATGTGGACGCGCTGGTTACAGAGATGCAGACCTGCAACGGACTGATTATCGGGGTACCGACCTATGATCTGATGCCCAGCACAGTATATACCAGATTTACTCATCGGTTCCTGGCCTATGAGCTGTCCTTCCTTCTGAAAATCGGAAAAGTGAAAGAAGATCCCCATCAGGTTGCCGGACTGATTGCAGTCGGCGGCTCCTGCAAAGACTGGCAGGGACTGTCACTGGATAGCCTGTCCGCGACCATGTTCACACAGTCTACCATGGTTGTGGACAAATTCCTCTCCACAAGAAACGGACGGCCGGGCAATGTGCTGCTGAAGGAGGATCAGATTGCCCGTGCCCATAAGATGGGAGAAAATATCATCCAGGCGATCCGCACACCTGTGGAAGAGCGCGGCTGGCTGGGTGATCCGGATCAGGGTCTGTGCCCGAACTGCCACAGCGATCTGATTATGAGAGGCGATAGGCACTGGGACGGAATCCAGTGGCCTTTCGAATGCGTGGTATGCGGCGCCGGCGGAGATATTGTCAAAGATGAGAATGGAAAAGTAAAATTTGTCATTGCGCCGGACGGACTCTCCAGGGACAGAAACGTGAATGAATGCCGGGAAAAACATCTGGAAGAAATTGTATCCACGAGAATTGACTTTATGAAGCGGCAGGAAGAAGCCCGGGCAAAGATGGAAAAATACCGGGAACTGAAGTTCCCTACGGTAGAAATCAGCCGCTAGAGCACGGAAGCGGATACGAAGATCAGATAAAAAGCAGACAGATATACGAAGCAGGTACACGAAACAACTGCGCGAAAACAGATATACGAAACCGATACACAAAACGGATCTGCAAAAAGAAAGGCCGTACGAACCGATGGAAGTTCGTACGGCTTTTTGCGATTCGACCGTATCAGGAACCAGGGTCCCGGACGGCAGAGGGAAGGGGGGACTCCTCACTGCCTGCGAATCGGCAGAAACTTTGCGGACAGCACGGATGAGAAAGCATTACATTCAGATGTAACACGTCCGATATCAAGCGCAACTGGCTGCCATGACAAAGACCCTGCAGCTTTGCGTCACAGATTTTCATCTGTTTTGCCATGATCAGCAGACGAATCGCGGGGGAGCGATCCGTCCTGATCGCTGTTCAAGTTTGAGCCATGCATATTTTAGTACGCGTGGAATATGAAGTCAATAAATACAATGGGTATAAAAACAGATACATGGGGCATGTTCTGCACAAAATACCGGATTCGGGATATGAAGAAGCCGGCGTGTCTGGTTATTTGCAGAGTTCGGTGACTACCTGGTTGATGACTTTGCCGTCTGCTTTTCCCTTCAGTTCGCCCATAACAGCCTTCATGATCTGGCCTTTGTTTTTGGTGGCGATGACAGCGGCAAATTTATCCTGAAGGATCGCTTTGATCTCATCTTCGGAAAGCAGCTTCGGCGCATATTCCGCAATGATATCATAGCGGGCCTGGTACTCTGCCTTCAGGTCGGCGCGTTCTGCCGGACAGGTGTCGATCTGCTCTTTGACGCTTTTCATCTCTTTCAGAATGACGGTATCGGTTAAATCTGCGGGCACATCGTCACGGCAGCCCTGATCGATGGCGGCTTTCTTGACCGCGGACACCAGGGAAGAGATGGCATCTTTGCGCACTTTATCCTTTGCTTTCATGGCCGCCATCATATCTTTTTGCAGTTGTTTTAATTCCATTTCGATTCCTCCTCGTATAATTCTGAACTGTCTTCTACTTTAGCGCAACAGAGAAAAAACTGCAAGTAGCAGGGAAAACAATCCACAGTTTACTGGTATTATTGCAAAATGTGCAAAAGAACTGTGTGGGAATTCAAATTTTTTGTGAAAATTTTAGAAAATGGTATCCACATCCATGCAGAAATGGTATAATTAAATCAGCAAAAATCTTGTGACACCGGCCAGGGTATTCCACAGTCACAGCAGGAGGATCTGACTGATCTGGAAGAATGGCAGCAGATTCCGGCAGGAATCTGACGAACAGAAAGAGAGGTAATATAAATGGATATTATCATTGTTGGAAAAAACATCGACGTAACCGCAGGCCTGAGATCGGTAGTAGAGGACAAACTGTCCAAACTGGAAAAATACTTTACCCAGGAGACTACGATTCATGTAACGATGAAAGCCGACAAAGGCAGACATAAGATTGAAGTGACAATTCCGCTGAAGGGAAGAATTATCCGTGCGGAGCAGGTCAGTGAAGATATGTATCAGACCATCGATCTGGTTGAGGAAGTCATTGAGCGCCAGCTCAAAAAATATAAAAACAAGCTGATCAACAGGAAACATCAGGCGGATGATTATTTCCGTCCGGAATACATTGAAAAGGAGTACGAGGACGAGGATGACGAGGTTCAGATCGAACGTGTAAAACATTTCGAAATGAAGCCGATGTTCATCGAAGATGCATGCGTACAGATGGAACTGCTGGGACATAACTTCTATGTATTCATCAACGCGGAGACGGATGAAACCAATGTCGTATACAAACGGAAAAACGGAGGATACGGTTTGATTGAACCGGAAGCATAAGTTTGTAGAATTCTGAAAACTCCGGAACGAAAGTGACGAGACTGCTGCATGAAAAAATGCGGCAGCCTCGTCTTTTTTATGGTCAGATGCGGGATAATGAGTTAGCCATGTGCACAGTGTGTTAGCGTAAAATATTTTATAATTGCAATAACACACAATAGTAAGTTATAATTAACTATGATTCACAGTATGTGAATCAGAAACAATCCATACAGAAAAAACAGAACAGGAGGCAAATTATGTTCAAAGGATGGAGTAAACTTGGTATTCTCGCAGGCGGTTTTCTGATTGGAACCTATGGCGTGAAATTACTCAGCGGAAGAGACGCAAAAAAAGCCTATACACACTGTACTGCAGCAGTTCTTCGGATGAAGGATCAGGTTGTGAAGGATTTGACCGTAATCGGTGAAAACTGCGGTGATATTGCAGCAGACGCAAAGGAAATCAACGAGAAACGCGCGCAGGAACAGGAAGCGAAAATTATTGAGAATGCAAAAGAAGTTATCAGCAAGACGGAGCAGAAAGAAGCATAGGTACGGAATCATATGAGATGCAGGATATTACATGAATCCCGCGGAAGAATCCGCGTCCGGGCAATGCAGCCCGGGATGAGTATGGAACAGGCGGACAAGCTGGAATATTTTTTGCGGTCGGTAGAAGGCGTCAGCAAAGCGAAGGTAAATGAGCGCACCTGTGATGCCATGATCTGGCACTGCGGTACCAGGGAAAACGTAATCCGCGCACTGTCGGAATATGACTGCCGGACTTTTGAGGCTGCTGTGCCTCAAAGCTCTGGCAGGGCCCTGGCCAGAGAATTCGAAGATAAGCTGTTTTTTCTGATAGCAAGAAGGCTGATCACACGTTTCCTTCTGCCTGCCCCGGTGTCTGCGCTGCTGACCGTGATCCGCGCAGTACCTTATATTACGAAAGGAATCCGCAGCCTGAAACACAAAAAACTGGAAGTATCGGTACTGGATGCCGTAACGATTGCGGTGTCTGTATTGCGGGCAGATTTTGCAACAGTAGGATCGGTAATGTTCCTTCTCAGACTGGGAGAACTGCTGGAGGAGTGGACCTACAGAAA
Source organism: Clostridium sp. SY8519 (assembly GCF_000270305.1). Taxonomy (NCBI): domain Bacteria; kingdom Bacillati; phylum Bacillota; class Clostridia; order Eubacteriales; family Clostridiaceae; genus Clostridium; species Clostridium sp. SY8519. The sequence goes on from NC_015737.1 coordinate 1,621,265, forward strand.
ATCTGTGGATGATCTGGCACAGCGCATGTATCTGAATGTTGAAAAAGTCTGGATGAAATGCGGAGATACGGAAGTGCTGGTCAGCGTAGACGAAGTGGAACCTGGTGATCGGATTGTGGTGCGGACGGGCAATGTGATCCCTCTGGACGGCATTATTGTATCCGGTGAGCCTGCAGTGAATGAGGCGTCCATGACAGGAGAATCCCTTCCTGTGAGAAAAGCGGCAGGAAATTATGTTTACGGGGGAACCGTGATTGATGAAGGAATCTGCGAAATAGAGGTGAAGAAGGAGTTTGGTTCCGGACGTTATGACCGTATTGTAGCAATGATTGAAGATTCCGAAAAACTGAAGTCGGCGGTTGAAACCAGAGCGGCTCATCTGGCAGACGCGCTGGTTCCATATAGTCTTGGCGGCACAGCGCTGGCCTGGCTTCTGACAGGAAATGTCGACCGGGCGCTGGCGGTTCTGATGGTGGATTTTTCCTGCGCGCTGAAACTGTCCATGCCGATTGCCGTACTTTCGGCCATGCGCGAGTGCAGCGAACACCAGATTGCGGTCAAGGGTGGAAAATTCCTGGAAGCAGTGTCGGACGCGCGGACGATTATATTTGACAAGACCGGAACCCTGACCCACGCAAGACCTTCCGTGGCCGAAATTATTACTTTTGGAGATTATGAAGAATCGGAGATGCTGCGTCTGGCGGCGTGTCTGGAAGAGCATTATCCGCACTCAATTGCCAACGCGGTGGTTGCGGAAGCAAAGCGCCGCGGCCTGGCACACAGGGAAATGCATTCGGAAGTGGAATATATCGTGGCACACGGAATCGCCAGTACCGTAAACGGGCAGAGAGTGCTGATCGGCAGCCCGCATTTCCTGATGGAGGATGAACACTGCAGAATACCGGACGGCGAACAGGATAAGTTTGAAGCACTGCCGGAAGAATATTCTCATCTTTATCTGGCGATCGGAGGAGAACTGGCAGCGGTGCTCTGCATCGAAGATCCCATTCGGGAGGACGCCGTCGGGATAATCAAAGAGCTTCGCCGGCTTGGATTTGACAAGGTGGTGATGATGACCGGGGACAGCCGGCGGACAGCGGAAACAGCGGCAGCCCGGCTGGGAATTGACGAATGTTACGCGGAACTGCTGCCGGAAGATAAGGCGCGTTTTATTCGTGAGGAGCATGACAGGGGACGCAGAGTCATAATGATCGGAGACGGCATTAACGATTCTCCGGCACTGTCGGAAGCGGATGCGGGAATTGCGATTGCTTCCGGCGCGGCGATCGCAAGGGAAGTGGCGGATATTACGATTTCCGCCGACAGCCTGCATGAGCTGCTTACCCTGCGCCGCATAAGCGACGGGCTGATGTGCCGGATCCGGAGAAACTACCGGGTGATTATGGGGTTCAACAGTCTGCTGATTGCTCTGGGTTTTTTTGGAGTCATTGCTCCGGCTGCAACAGCGACGCTGCATAATCTTTCGACCGTTCTGATCAGCCTGCACAGCATGACGAATTTGATAGAATCGGAAAAAGATCGGAAAAATCATGTTGACAATGAGGTTAGTGCTAATTTATAAACGAGTTAGATGCATTTAACCACAGAAGCTGAATGGAACCAGACATGTGCACAACGGCCGTGTCAGAAACAGGAATGAAGGAGAACCATAGATGTCGGAAGAAGTTCTGATACAGTACTGCGCACCGACCCTGGCGGGACTGAAGACAGGAAATCTGTTTACTTACACGTTTTCTGCCAGGGAGGAAATGCATGCGGAGATCCGCAGATATAATCGGATCCTGGCAGGGAAGAAGCTCTGTATCATACCCATGCGGTACCGAAATGGAAAGGCGCTGCTGTATCTCTACCGGCCGGATGCCCTGCGGCGGGATATCAGCGCTGCGGATACGGCCCGGATGTTGGAAGAGGCGGGCTATGGAAGCGATTCCGCCAGCCGCTGTATCCGGGAACTGATCCGGCGCCTGGAGAGCCAGGAACAGTTTCCCCATGAAATTGGCCTGTTTCTGGGATATCCGCCGGAAGATGTGCGGGGATTTATCGAACAGAAAGCGGACAATTACAAAATGATTGGCACCTGGAAGGTGTACGGCGATGTGGAAAAAGCAAAGCGTACCTTTCAGGCGTTCCGCTCCTGTACCGCCAGATGCCGGAGACAGTGGCAGAACGGCGCGTCATTGGAACAGCTGGCGTCAGAACGGCTTTGCACAGACAGAAGAGAAAGGACACAGAACATATGCGGAAAATAGCAGTAGTATACTGGAGCGGAACCGGCAACACAGAGGAAATGGCCCGGGCGGTGGCAGAAGGAATCCGGACAGCGGGCGCCCAGGCGGATCTGATGACTCCGGGCGAATTTGACGCTGCGAAGGCAGGGGAATATGATGCTATTGCCTTCGGCTGCCCTTCCATGGGAGCGGAACAGCTGGAGGAAACGGAATTCGAGCCGATGTTTGAAGCCGTGAAACAGAGCCTCAGCGGGAAAAGGATCGCCTTGTTCGGATCTTATGGCTGGGGAGACGGCGAATGGATGCGCAGCTGGGAAGAAGACTGCAGAGATGCCGGCGCGGATCTGGCCTGCGACTGCGTGATCTGCAATGAAGCGCCGGATGAAGAAGCCGTACAGGCTTGCGGCGCTCTGGGAAAAGCTCTGGCAGCCTAGCTGGTAAAGAAGCGGATAAATCATCAGACAGAAGGAAGCGGTGTATTGGCAGAGCGCCGATACAGTTAGAACGGCCGCCCCGGAAACCTTGATCGGGTTAACGATCCGGTTTCCGGGGCGGCCGTTTATGGATGAATTTTAGTTGTGGAAACGCGTGATACCGGTGCTATTTTACCTTAACTGTTTTTACCTTGCTGTATGCGCCGTATACGGTTTTGGAACCGGATTTTTTGTAAGCGCGCACGCGGATATAGTATTTCTTTTCGGATTTCAGCTTTTTCAGAACCACTTTGGTTTTGGCGGTACGTACAGTTTTTACGGAAGATTTTTTGAAGCTCTTTTTCAACGTGTACTGTAGCTGATAGCCGGATGCGCCTTTGACTTTCCGAACGGTGACGGCAGCTTTTTTCTTACCTGCTTTTACAGAGGAAATCTGCGCTTTGGCTACGGTTACTTTGGTTTTCTTCGCTTTTTTCAGTGCCTTCTGCGCTTTTTTCAGCGCTGCTTCGGCGGATTTCTGCGCTGCTTTTGCTTTTTTGGCGCTTGTCTGCGCGGCAGCCAGATCTTTCTTGGCTTTGGAAATGGCATTCTGGGCCGCATTCAGCTGCGCTTCCAGGTCGGCGATTTTCTTCGTGTTCGCGTCTGCGGATTCTTTTGCTTCTGCCAGATTGTTTTTGGCGTCGGCCAGTTCCTTTGCTTTTTCTTCCAGTTTGGTCTTTAAGGTGCCTGTTACGTCTGCCTTGTAGACATCGGTGCATGCCAGGATGGCAGCGCCTTCTCCCTGGAAGTCGTTGGCTCCGTCTCCGTTGTAGTCGATCTTCATGTTTTTGATCTGGAAGGTGGTATCCTGGGAGGATGCTTCCGCGATGATGCCGTTGAAGAAGGCGCCGTTGGAGGTCAGGGTGCCGTTTTTGATTCCGGTGCGGTTGTAGGTGGCAGAGGACAGCAGCTGGGGAATGGTTTCACCATCCAGGATATCGCCGTTGCTTAAAGTCAGCGCTGCCCGGTAGGTGTACTGCGCCGTGTTTCCGCCCATGTTTCCGAATTTTGCCATTTCGCTGTAGGACTGGCTGCCGGCGGTCTCGGCAATCGCGTAAGTGCCGGCCTTCAGGGTGGTCTTCTTCTGATATGCCTTCACCAGATTTTCTTCGGTGCCGTTGACTGCCAGAGTCAGAACACCGCTGTCAGAGGAGGCTTTTACCGTTTGTGTTCTGCCGACGCGGTCCTTTAAAGTGACAGAAGTCACATTGGTGGATGCAGAAGGGCTGTTGATGGTATCATCAGCAGTGGCCTTGGTAGCGGTGTAGTTCTTTCCGTAAGAAATGGAGGAAATGGTGACATCTCCGTATACTCTTCCGCTGGTGACCGGTGTCAGGGCCTCGGTGGTATCCACGGTGTCAGTATCCTGGGAATCGCCTCCGTCTCCGCCGGGCATCGGGCCGTCACCGCCGCCGGGCATCGGACCGCCGCCGGGCGTCTGGCCGCCGCCGGAAGAGGAGGCAGTCAGTTTGACAATAATGTTGGTATTTTCGGTGATTTTTTTGCCCGGATCTTTGATGGTGTAGGTGTTGTCTGAGTTTTTCGTAACTTGGATGGCGTCATTTTCCGAGGTGACGCTGCTGACGGAATAGCCGTCCGCCGGTGTGATTTCCATCTGAATGGATTCGGAAGCTACAGCATTTTCTAGTTTGACAGATGCCAGGGAAGAATTCGGTGTGCCTTCAGAATCCTGGGCCAGGACATGGATTTCCGTGCCGGAGCCGATGAAGGTGGAGGTGCCTAATTTGCCGCTGTCCGCGGTATCTTTGCCTTCGACTTCAGCTTCTTTCATGGTGATGTTGGCGCCTAAGGTTCCTTTGATGTCCTGTTTGCCGTAAACATACAGGGTTACCGGTTTGTCAGACTCAATGGAGCAGCCTTCCCCTACGGTCAGGTCATTGATGTAGCAGGCATCGGCTTCCCCGTTGCTCTTGTCTGCCAGCTGAATGTTCCAGGTGGAGCCGTTGCTTAAGGACACATTGACCGGATTGTTGACCTGGGCGCTGGCTACGTTGTACAGGGCGCCGATTTTGGCGTAGTCGCTCTTCTGACCCCGGTAGTCGCCGCCGTAATAGCAGTTCAGCTCCGTACCGTTTTCCATACGGGTGCCGTCGTCATTGACATGGTAGCCGTAGGATGAGGAAATGGTTCCGTTTAAGGTAGCTTTGTCCAGAGTGACATCCAGCGCCTGGTTGTAATTGTAGATATTGTTCCAGATATTTCCGGTGTAGGTCTGATTCTTCAGGGCTGCGGTGGAAGCAGTGATGGTGGACTTGGTATAGGTGGCATGATCCCCGTTGTCATTGATTTTGTAAGTAGTAACGCCCGGATTGCCGGCATCATCGGATTCGATCAGTTCCACCAGGGTGCCGCCCCAGTTGTTGCTGCTTTCCTTTACATTGTCCAGGTTGACTTTTGCGTTATCCAGCACCACATTGGTATATCCGTTGTTGGCGGAGCCGGATTTGATCTGTACGGCGGTGTCTTCCGCGTTGACGGTGGAATCCTTGATGCTGATGGTTCCGCCGGAGTTTTGCTGGGTCATGACGGCGATCCGTCCGGAGGTCAGCTCAGAATCCGTATAATAGGCGGAAGAAGTGCTGGAAGCCATGATCTGCACGTAATCCGGACTGTAGAATTTGGACTTTTCGATTTTGTCATGCACGCCGGAGTCCGCGTAGGCCACGTAGCCGGATCCTTCCATGGTATAGCCGTACTTTGTGCCGTTGACAGTCTTGGTGGCCGTGTATTCTTTGCCGTCTTTTGCTTTTTCCACGCTGCCGATGCCGGCGGTTACATTGGTGGCTTCGATGGCGTTCTTCCTGTTGTTTTTCTCATAAGAAGTGCCGGAATCGGTGGAAAGCACGCCCCAGCCGGAGGATACCATCAGGGAATCGCTGTAGAGTCCCTGGGCACTGCCGAGAATGTTGGTGGCGCGGACAGTTCCCTCTATGCCCAGCGCGAAGGGCGTACGTTTCATCATGGGAACCACGAGGGCATTGTACTCGTCGTCGGTGTCATCGCCTTCTTCCGCGTAGATCACAGAGTCGTCGATTTTCAGGACGCCATTGCCCTTCGCGGCAGCAGCAGTGCGTATGACGCCGGACGTGTGCACATACGTGTCATCGATTTTGACCGTGGACGTGACCGAGCTGTCATCTTCCGAGGTGCTGTCCGCCGCCAGTACGGGAAGTGCCTGACTGGCAGAGAGAGCCCCGATCATAGACATGACCAGGAAAAGTTTCACTTTCTTGTTTTTCATTTCGCTTTCTTATCCTCCTTTTTTTTCTCCGATTCTCCGCAGATGTACGGAAGCAGAGAATCGGATACGATTTGCAGATACTTAGATTTTATGCAAGGACAGGCGGAAGCAATAGGCGATTTTTTTGGAAAAATAAGAAGTTTTCTTGGAAATGTCTGAAAACGCGAAACAGGAATCGGAAAGGCGGGGAATCAGGCACTTTACAGAAAAGGCGTAAGAAGTGTACAATCATCCAGTGATCTGCTATGTTTTGCGGATCACTGGAATAACGGGACACAGTAAGGGAACTGATCAATATATGTTTGTATTATCAATAAATTACCGGATCGCGGGAGCGGAAGAACGGCAGAAATTTTCGCTGCAGGAGGCGGAAAAAGAGCGGCTGTATGCCGGACTGAAAGAACGGGGCATCTGCCAGGCCGTCTATCTGTTTACCTGCAACCGGTGTGAACTCTATGGCATCGGCAGGTTTTACGAAGCCCTGCAGGTCCTGGCGGAAGTCTGCGGAACGGATCCGTCGGAGATGAAGGAGCAGGTGCTGGTTTATGAAGGACGACGGGCCATGGTCCATCTTTTCCGGGTCATAAGCGGGATGGATTCCATGGTGGTCGGCGAGGATGAGATCCTGGGGCAGATGCGTCAGGCGTATCTGTACGCGAAGGACCGGGGCGCCGCGGCCTATGAGCTGAATACAATTTTTCAGGCAGCGCTGGCCGGAGCAAAAAAAGTGAAGACAGATACGCTGCTTTCGAAAAGTTCCGTCAGTGTGGCTACGCTGGCGGCAGCGAAATGCCATGAATGGAAAGAAGGAAAAAAACGGGTGCTGATGATCGGCGCCGGCGGGGATATCGGGGGCAAGACCATGCTGAACCTGCTGTCTTACGGGGACTGTGAGATCCAGGCCACCTACCGGCGGAGAAGGTTCCGGCAGCAGGGGGTGTCCATGCTTCCGTATGAAGACCGGATCGCGGCAGTCCGCGGCGCGGATATTGTGATCAGCGCAACCGCCAGCCCTCACTATACGCTGGTATATAAGGAACTGAAACAGGCCGGCCTGCCGGAGAAGCAGCGGCTTTTTGTGGATCTGGCGGTTCCCCGGGACATTGACGACGAGGTGCGCCGGCTGCCCGGGGCGGAGCTGATCCGGATCGATGATTTTCAGCAGATTGCCCGGGAAAACAATGCCCGGAAGGAATCCGCGGTGCAGTCCGCGGAGGAGATTCTCCGGGAGCAGCTGGATGAGCTGGAAAAGGAACTGGAATTTCACCGGTTTTTCCCCCGGTTTCAGAAAATGCGGCAGGAGCGGGGCGGGGAGTTTGCCCGTCTGGTCTTCCAGTACCGCAAGGCGGCTACCGCGGAGGAGTTTGACAGCTTTATCCGGGTGCTGGAACGGCTGGAATCCCGGGAATAACGGAACGGAATCGCTTCGGAAATGCCGGGGCAGTGCGGCAGAAGGCGGACCGGAACGGAGCAAACGGGAGTTGCAGCAGAAGGAGCAGGATATGGTTTTATTTCCGTTTTATCAGGATATTGAGAAGAAACGGTTTCTGATCATCGGCGGCGGAAGCGTGGCGGAAGAGAAAATCGGCCGTCTCCGTCAGTTTACGGAGCGGATCACGGTGGTGACGCGCCACAGCCATCTGCCCTATCCGGTGATCCCCGCGGCGGGACGCGCCAGGGAGGAAGTGTACCGGGAAGCTGCGGAAAAGGACCGGATCTGTGTGATTGAAAAATGCTATGAAGAAGCAGATCTGGTCCTGGGGGATTATGTCATCGGCACGGCCAGTGACCGGGAGGTAAACCGGAAGATAGCCCGGGACTGCCGCAGCCGCGGTATCCCGGTGAATATCGCGGATGACAGGGAACTGTGTACCTTTGTATTTCCGGCACTCGTGAAGCGGGGCGACCTTACTGTCGGAATTACGACCAACGGCAAAAGCCCCGCGGTCTCTTCCTATGTGCGGAGACGTCTGGAAGAAGCAATCCCGGAAAATATGGAAGAAATTGTGGAACGCATGGGTGCGCTGCGCGCGGTGCTGCCCCGGTATATTTCCAGACAGCCCGAACGGAAGAAAGCCTATCGGGAAATTTTTTCCCTGCTGCTGCAGACCGGCGGACAGGCGGAGGAATCAGAGGTCCTGGCGGTGATCCGGCGTTACGCGGACCTTTGGGAAGGCAGCCCGGCAGAGGACCGGAAAGAATAAGGGACAGGAAGAACAAGAGCAGGAGAGCAGAGATTTTATGAGAAGGATTCGATTGGCCACCAGAAGCAGCCGTCTGGCCCTGGCGCAGGCAGAAGAGGTCAGACATGCCCTGGAACAGCTTGGATACACGGTGGAGCTTAAGACCGTCACCACACACGGAGACCGGGACCGGAAGAGTCCGCTGACACAGATCGGCGGCAGCGGACTCTTCGTTTCGGAGATTGAGCAGATGCTCCTGCGCGGGGAGGCGGACCTGGCGGTGCATTCCGGCAAAGACCTGCCTTACCGGCTGATGGAAGGGATGGTGATCGGCGGCGTGCCGGCTGCCGAAGACGGCAGAGACTGCCTGGTTTCCAGAAAGGGCGAAGAACTGCCGGAACATCCGCGGATCGGCACCGGGAGCCCGCGGCGTGTGGCCCAGGGACGGGCGCTTTTCCCAGGGGCTGAATTTGCGGAGATTCGGGGCAACGTGGACACCAGGCTCAGGAAACTGTCTGAAGGAAGCTATGATGCGGTGATTCTGGCCCGGGCGGGACTGAACCGGCTGAAAGCGGATCTGTCGGCCTATGACTGCCGGGTGCTGGAACCGTCGGAAATGCTGCCGGCGCCCTGCCAGGGAATCCTGGCAGTGGAATGCCGGGCAGAGGATGAAGCGCTTTGCGCAGCGCTGCGGAAACTGTCGGATCCGCGGAGCTGGAAGCGCTTTACCGCGGAGCGCTGTCTGTTTCAGATGCTGCAGGCGGATTGTTCCATGCCTGTGGGCGTGCGGGCCGAGGTGTCTGCCGCCGCGGGATCTTCGGAAAAGGGGAACGCCTGGGAAAGTATGAAATCCGGGGAAAGGATGGAAGCCGGGGAAGCGTCAGATGCCGGACAGGAACAGCTGACCCTGCAGGGATTTTTCGGCGGACGCCGTGCGGTGCGGACCGGACGGTACGCGGAGTATCCGCGTCTTTGCAGGGAAGTGGCGGATGAACTGCTGCGGCAGACCGGCTCGGTCTGTCTGGTGGGCGCCGGCTGCGGCAGGGACCTGATCACCGTAAAAGGCCTGCGTGCCCTCCGCCAGGCAGAAGTGGCGGTCTATGATGATCTGGCGGACGGGGGGCTTCTGATGGAGACCCCTGCGGACTGCCGGTGGATCTATGTGGGCAAACGGAGCGGCAGACACAGCTGGAAACAGGCAGAGATCAATCAGCTGCTGGTGGAGGAAGCCGGGAAGGGATACCGGGTGGTCCGGCTCAAAGGAGGAGACAGCTTTGTCTTCGGCCGGGGCGGCGAAGAAATCCTGGCCCTGCAGGAAGCGGGGATTCCCTATGAAGTGATACCGGGCATCACATCTTCTGTGGCGGTGCCGGAGCATGGGGGGATTCCGGTGACCCATCGTCAGACGGCGCAGTCCTTTACCGTGATAACCGGGCATTCCGCCTCGGACCGGGAAGAAAATTACAGCGCCCTGGCGCAGCTGGACGGTACGCTGGTGTTTCTGATGGGACTGGGACGCCTGCCGCAGATCACCGGGGAACTGATGCGTCAGGGGAAACCGGCGGATACGCCGGCTGCGGTGATTTCTCAGGGATTTGAAGCAGGGGAACGCCGCTATACCGCCACCCTGGGCACCATTGCGGAAAAGGCGTCCGGTGCCCGGACACCGGCGGTGCTTGTGATCGGGGATACGGCAGGATTTCACATGGAAGGAACGGTCCGGCGGCCGCTGCAGGGAGTCGGGGTCACGGTAACAGGGACTGCGGCGTTTGCCGGAAAACTGGAAGCCAGGCTTGCGGAGCTTGGAGCAGATACCGAGCTGCTGCCCTGCCTGCGGATCCTTCCGGCGGGGGAACGCGTGCCGGAGGATCTGACCGCTTATCAATGGATTGTATTCACCAGCAGCAGCGGGGTGGAGATTTTCTTTGATCAGCTGCGCCGGCGAAATACAGATATCCGCAGGCTTTCCGCGGTCAAATTTGCCTGCATCGGCAGCGGGACAGCCGGAAGCCTGCGGAAAAACGGCATCCTGGCGGATTTTGTGCCTTCCGCGTACACGGCGGAATGCCTCGGCCGGGAGCTGCCGGAGGTGCTGGCTGCCGGGGAACGGGTACTGATTCTGCGGGCAGCGCACGGCTCGCCGGATCTGAATACCGGACTGGACCGGGCCGGCACTGCTTACGCGGATATTCCGATATACCGGACCTGCAGGGAGCCGCGGATTCTGAAAGGAAGCAGGGCAGACCGGGATTATATCGTATTTGCCAGCGCCTCCGGGGTGCGGGCTTATTTTGAAAACTATGGATCTATCGGCACTGCCTGTCCGGTGTGCATCGGAGAAAGCACCAGAAAGGCACTTCTGCCGTATAATACCGGCAGGTGTCTGGTGCCGCGGGTGCATACGGCAGAGGGGCTGGTGGAAGTAATACAGAGGGATATGGAAGCAGACAGGAGGAAACAGACACCATGAGACGTTTTCGCAGACTGAGACAGTCAGAAAAAATGAGAGAGTTTGTCCGGGAAAACCGGGTAACAGCGCAGGATTTGATCTATCCGCTGTTTATTGAAGAGGGAGAAAATATCAAAAACCCGGTTCCTTCCATGCCGCAGGTGTATCAGTATTCGCTGGACCGGGTGCATGAGATTCTGGATGAGCTGACCGAATTAAAAATTCCTGCAGTGCTGCTGTTTGGCATTCCGGCGCATAAAGACCCGGAAGGAAGCAGCGCTTACGATCCCCATGGGGTGGTTCAGGAAGCGATCCGCTATATCCGGAAAAATTATCCGCAGCTGCTGATTATCGCGGATATCTGCCTGTGTGAATATACGTCCCACGGACACTGCGGTCTGGTGCAGGGAGAAACCATTTTAAATGACGCGACCCTGCCCCTGCTGGCCCGTATGGCTGTGACTGCCGCACAGGCCGGCGCGGATATCGTGGCGCCTTCGGATATGATGGACGGCCGCGTGGCGGCGATTCGCGAAGCGTTAGACGCGGCGGATCTGTCGCAGGTACCGATCTTAAGCTACAGCGCGAAATATGCCTCCGGCTATTACGGCCCGTTCCGTGACGCGGCGGGATCCGCCCCCCATTTCGGCGACCGGAAATCCTATCAGATGGATCCGGCCAACGGAAGGGAAGCCATGCGGGAGATTCAGGATGACCTGGAAGAAGGGGCGGATATGATTATCGTAAAGCCGGCGCTGGCATACCTGGACATTCTGAGAGAAGCCAGAGAGCAGGTTTCTGTACCAATTGTAACTTATAATGTCTCCGGCGAATATGCCATGGTCAAGGCAGCGGCCCAAAACGGCTGGATCGATGAACGGCGGATTGTGCTGGAGAATATGACAGCCATGAAACGGGCCGGCGCCGACCGGATTATCACCTATCACGCGCTGGATGTAGCCCGCTGGCTGCAGGAAGAAAACTAAGCGGAACGCAGAGAGAGAGAATCCCGGAACGCGTGCACTTGGCGTGCGCCGGGAAGAGAGGTGGAGAATTTGAAGACAGATTGTTCCAAGAAGGAATTTATCCGGGCACAGCAGGTGATCCCGGGGGGAGTCAACAGTCCCGTGCGGGCCTTTCGCGCCGTGGGACAGGATCCGCTGTTTATCAGCCGGGCAGAAGGCTCCCATATCTATGATATGGACGGAAATGAATATATTGACTATGTATGCTCCTGGGGCCCGAATATTCTGGGCCACGCCCATCCCTGGGTGATTCATGAGGTACAGCGGGTCTGCGAGCAGGGGCTGACCTTCGGGGCGCCGACCGTACTGGAGACAGAGCTGGCGGAGATGATTGTGGATGCAGTGCCGGCGGCTGAACAGGTACGGCTGGTTTCCAGCGGGACGGAAGCGGTGATGAGCGCGGTGCGGGCCGCCCGGGGTTATACCGGACGGAATAAAATCGTGAAATTTGCCGGCAATTATCACGGCCACAGCGACGGACTCCTGGTAAAAGCCGGCAGCGGCCTGCTGACCGAGGCGGTTCCGGACAGCAGCGGTGTGCCGGAAGGCTATGTGCAGTACACGCTGCAGGCGGAATACAATGACCGGGATTCTGTGGAGCGTCTCTTTGCGGAACAGGGCGGGGAAATCGCTGCGGTGCTGGTGGAGCCGGTGGCCGCTAATATGGGCGTGGTTCCGCCGGAAGAAGGATTTCTGGCATTTCTGCGGGAGATTACGAAGCGGTACGGCGCGCTTCTGATTTTTGATGAAGTCATCACCGGATTCCGTCTGGCTTACGGCGGTGCTGGTGCCTGTTTCGGGGTAACGCCTGACCTGGTGACCCTTGGAAAGATCGTAGGGGGCGGAATGCCTCTGGCGGCTTACTGTGGAAAAAAAGAGATCATGCAGGTGGTTGCGCCGGCAGGATCTGTGTATCAGGCCGGTACCCTGTCCGGCAACCCGGTGGCGGTAACCGCAGGACTGGAAACACTGAAGATTTTAAAGGAAAATCCGGAGATTTACCGGGAGCTGGATGAAAAAGGGGCGCGGCTGGAAGCCGCTTTTCGCGCGGCCGGAAAGCAGGTAAACCGCGTGGGCTCCCTGTGTTCGGTGTTTTTCTCGGAGGGACCGGTGACGGATTACCGTACGGCACAGACCTGCGATACGGAGGCATTCGCCCGGTATTTCTCGCATATGCTGTCCCATGGAATTTATGTGGCACCCAGTCAGTTTGAAGCCATGTTTGTGTCCTGCGCCCATACGGATGAGGATCTGGAGCGTACGGTGGAAGCGATTCGCACTCTGGAGAACTGAGAAAAGCTGCAGCAAAATCAAAGAAAAATTTTTACATTTGCCCGTGTGTTCGGAAATCACAGCCCCGAACGCACGGGATTTTTTGTACATATATTCCGGAAAGGCAGGAAAACCAGGGGTGACAACGTTTTCATCCGTTGTGCGGGAGAGGCGCATCGCAGCGGATACTGTCCGCCATGGGCCAGAGGGTTCCCGTGAAACCGCCGTCAGAAGCCAGGAGGACGCCCCGCGCATTCTCTGGATACCAGCGGGTGGTAAAGACAAGGGCTCCGCGGTTGACATAGATTTCCAGGAGGGAGGCATCCATGAGGATCCGCAGTTCCCGCACCTGCGGGCAGACCCCATGGCGGATGGTGCGTCCGCGGCCGGTGTTGTTCAGAAAACGCAGGGAAAGCATTCCCTCCGCGAAGGTCAGGACCAGGTCCGAGGAAAACCGCAGGGTAAAGGCCTGCTGTGCCAGCGCCGTCCGGCGCTCCAGTTCCAGATCGAAGGAAAAGCCGGGAGTCAGCACCGTTTGTTTTTCCAGAGGACAGGAAACCGGCGCCTGCCGCAGGGCCTCCAGCTCCCGGATCGGGTACTGAAGAATACGGTCCGGGGTGACGGTAAGCTCCCGGAGCAGTGTCAGGGAATGCTGCCAGCCTTCCGCGACTGCCGGCAGATTGTCATAGGGCGCATCCGGCACACCGGCCCAGCCGATCAGAACCCGTCTCCCGTCGGGAAGGGAAAAGGTCTGGGGCGCGTAAAAGTCAAATCCCTGATCCCATTCCTGAAAACGGTCCGGAAGGAGACACTTGTTTAACGTGTCCGATGGGGCATCGGTCAGGGCCCCTTCCGGAAGGATCAGATAACCGGAGGAATAGATGTTCTGAAATTTTTCCGTGCCCTGGGGAATTCCCTGGGGGCAGAAGGCCAGAACTTCCGATTCGCCGCAGGAAAAGTAATCCGGACATTCCAGCATATAGCCAAAGGGGGCTTCCGGCCGGATATCCCGGGCCAGGGTCCAGTGTTTCCGGTCGGACGACCGGTAGAGCAGGAGCGCGGCCTGGGAGTCTCTGGTACGGGCTCCAAGCAGCAGATAACAGCAGCCGTCCGCCTGCCAGACTTTTGGATCCCGCACATGACAGCTCATGGCAGCCGGATAGTCTTCGTTGGTCAGCAGAACTTCTTTTGGGGAAAAGGACAGGCCGTCCGCGCTTTTCAGATACAGGACATTATGGCCGCGGCCTTCGTTGATATAGTCGTAGTTTCCGGGGTGCTTGACATTTCCCGTGTAAAACAGCTCCAGACTGCCGGATCCGGTGTAAGCGGTGCCGGAGTAGGCGCCGCTGCAGTCGTAGGGAGAATCCGGCGCCACGGCAATGCCTTCGTAGTCCCACCGGATCAGATCCCGGGATGTGTAGTGTCCCCAGCATTTGCTGCCGCTGCCGTGGGGGGAATCCGGCGCGTACTGAAAAAAGATGTGGCAGCGGTCCCCCCACCAGCAGCTTCCGTTGGGGTCATTCAGCCACCCTGCGGGCGGAAGCAGATGAAAATGATGACGATAACGGGGTGTAATCATGGCAGACCTCCTCAGGACGCGGCGGGCGCTTTTTTCTCCACCCGGAGAATCGGCTCCATGGCATTTCTGTGTCCCAGGGGTTCCGGTGTGACAGAAGCGAAATCGTCGGGATTTGCCACCAGTACCGGAGTGGCCAGCGGGTATCCGGCTTCTGTGATTTTCGGAATATCAAAGGAAATCAGCAGGTCGCCGGCTTTGACCGGATCGCCCTGTTTTTTGTGGGCAGTGAAATACCTGCCTTCCAGCTGTACGGTGTCAATGCCGATATGAATCAGCAGTTCGATGCCGTCTGTGGTGGTAATGCCCACCGCGTGCTTCGTGTCAAACAGCATGGACAGGGTGCCGTCTGCCGGCGCGTATACAGCGCCTTCCTCCGGTAGAATGGCGACGCCGGCGCCTAAGAAGCCCTGGGAGAAGGTTTCGTCCGGGACTTCGGACAGGGGGATGACCTCCCCTTTGATGGGCGTCAGCAGGAGGCCTTCTTCATAGGAAGCATAGACAGATGCGGCAGGAGCGGAGGCGGCATCTTCAGACGGACGGCCGGCGGATTCGCCGGAAAGTGACGCGTCAGAAGCAGAAGGGTCGGAAAGGGAAGCTTCCGTGTCATCGGCTGTGTTTTCTGCTGCTGTGGGATCGGCTGCTGCGGCACTGCCGTCTTTTGCCGGATCCCGGTACAGGATGAAAGAGATGAGGAAGGCCACCACAAAGGAAACGGCCATCACCAGCGCGTAGGTGGTAGCGAATTTGGTAGTAATCAGGAAACCAAACAGACCGGTGATTCCATAGGCATTGGCGTAGATTCCGCTGACTGCGGCCACAAAACCGCCGGCAGCGCCGCCGATACAGCCGGCGACAAACGGACGCATGAACCGGATATTGACACCGAAGATGGCAGGCTCGGTAATTCCCAGAAAAGCGGAGAGGGAAGCCGGCATAGCCATGGATTTGATTTTCTGGTCTTTGGACTTGATGCCTACGGCAAGGGCAGCTGCGCCCTGCCCCACATTTGCGGCAGTGGCAATGGGCATCCAGGTATTCATAGGAGTGGCCATCGAGCACATCTCTGCTTCAATCATATTGTACATATGGTGCAGGCCTGCGACTACGGTAATCGCGTAGACGCCGCCGATGATGATGCCGCCGATGCCAAAGGGCAGGCCGATCAGCGCCTGGGCGCCGTCCAGTACCCATCCTTCCACAGTGGAGAATACGGGGCCGATGATGGTCATGGTGAGATAGCCGGTCACCAGGACAGTTACCAGAGGGGTGACAAACAGGTCCAGCATGGCCGGGACGATTTTGTGCAGTTTTTTCTCAAGGACGCACATCAGGAAAATGGCGATAATCACAGGGATCACATGTCCCTGGTAACCGACCTGGTCCACATGGAAGAGCCCGAACCAGACACTCCAGGTGGGAATGGTCTTGCCCGCTTCTTTCAGGGCGGATACACTCCAGGAGTTGATCAGATTCGGGTGAATCATGATAAAGCCGATAACAGCCGCCAGGAACTGGTTGCCGCCGAATTTTTTGGCGGCGCTGATGGCGATCAGAATCGGCAGCATGGCCAGCGCGGCGCCGGCAAACAGATTGATGATGCTGTACAGGCTGCTGTCGGTAATGGAAGGAATGGCTGCGGCCAGACCGCCCAGGATACCGTTCAGAAGACCGCTGGCTACGATGGCCGGGATGATCGGCACAAAGATATCGCCCAGGGTCTTGATGCCCCGCAGGAAAATATTCTGCTTCTGGGCAGCGGCAGCCTTGACATCGTCCTTGGAACCGCCTTCGATCCCTGCCAGGGCGATAAATTCATCAAAGACATGATTGACAATTCCGGTTCCGTAGATCACCTGGATCTGCCCGGAGGCCTCAAAGCAGCCTTTGACTCCCTCGGCCGCCTCCACGGCGTCTTTGTTCAGCTTGCTGTTGTCCGCGATGACAAGGCGCAGCCGGGTGGCGCAGTGGGCAGCGGACACCACGTTTTCCTTGCCGCCGACCGCCTTGAGCACATCCGCGGCAGATGTTCTGTAATTCATAACGTTCCTCCCTGAAGAATATGAAACTGATTACACAAATAACAGATGTAATCGTTGCTAAAAGGTGCAAAATAAAAAAGAAACTTGTGTGAAATCGTTCCCATATATGATAATACAAATTATAGCGATAATCCGAGTTTTGGTAAATTGATAGTTGTTACGAAAATACAACTTTTAATTTAGTAATATTGCTGAAAGGCAGGGAGAGACAGCATGACAATCAATGAGATCGCAAAGATGGCCGGCGTATCCAGGGCAACGGTATCCAGGTATCTGAATCACGGTTATGTCAGTGCGGCCAATCGGGAGAAAATCGGACAGATTATTGAGGAAACGGGGTATGTGCCGTCGGCGCCGGCCCAGACACTGCGGAGCAAGCGGACCAACTACATCGGCGTGGTCATACCGAAGATCAATTCCGATTCCATTGCCCAGATGGTCAGCGGCATTCACAGAAGCCTGGCGGGGACCGGCTATCACATGCTGCTGGCCTGTACCGACAATCATGAGGAAGAAGAGGTGAAAAGCCTCCGCGTGTTCAAGGAAGACAAGGTGGACGGACTGATTCTCATGGGGACGGTATTTACGGCAGAACACCGCAGAGAACTGGAGGACTGCAGTGTGCCGCTGGTGATCCTGGCCCAGAATATCCCCGGTTACCCCTGCGTTTATTCCGACGATTATCTGGCGGGGTATGAGCTGGGCGCCCATGTCCGGGATACCGGGACGGTCTTTGGCATGATCCGGGTCAACGAACAGGACCAGGCGGTGGGCGTCAACCGCCGGCAGGGGGTGCTGGATGCCCTTGCGGAAGCAGGGATCCGGATACCGGAAGGGTACGAGATCACTTCCGGCTTCGACCTGCAGTCCGGGTATTAGAAAGCCAGAGCCCTGCTGGAGGCCCATAGGGATATTGATACCCTGATCTGCGCCACGGATACCATTGCCTGCGGCGCCCTGCGCTATCTGCATGAGATCCATGCGGAGATTCCGGCACAGATTCAGATCGCGGGCTTCGGAGACAGCAATTTTGCCAAAGCTGCCATACCGGAACTGACCACCGTGCATTACTATTATGAGGAGCAGGGCTACGAAGCCGGGTGCATGCTGCAGGATCTGATGAAGCACAAAGGCCAGGCCCTGTCAAAATCCGTAAAACTCGGCATTGACGTGCGGGTGCATCAGTCGACCCGCCGGCAGGAGAAAGAAGAAACTGAAATTTTGTCATAATAAAACAGATTCGGGCAGCTGCCCCGGGGAGGAACAACCGTTCCCTCCGGGGCAGCTTTTTTACTGGAGAAAAATATTCTGCCGCACAGGGCGTGAGAAAAATCAGAGAGATCGGAAAAATCAGTTGACATTTGCAGGCGGTCAGGTATAATGAAAGACAATTAAAGCCTATTAAATACACTAACTTAGTAGGCAAACAAAAACACAATCCGTACAGAGGATGCAGAAGATCCGAGGAAAACCATGAAGACAGAGAAGATTACAGCCGATTTCCTGATTATCGGCGGAGGTACCGCGGGATGCTACGCGGCACTGACAATTGCACAGAAGCGTCCGGACCTGCGGGTGGTCATTGCGGAGAAGGCAGACATCGAGCGCAGCGGCTGTCTGGCAGCAGGCGTAAACGCGCTGAACGCCTATATCACAGAGGGACATACGCCGGACTACTACGTGGATTATGCGGTGAAAGACGCCCACGGGATTGCCCGGGAGGACCTGCTTTTATCCATGAGCGAGAATCTGAACGAAGTAACGGAGCAGATGGAACGGCTGGGTCTGGTGATCCTGAAAGATGAAAACGGCAAATATGTCAGCCGCGGCACCAGAAACCTGAAGATCAACGGGGAGAATTTCAAACCGCTGCTGGCAAAGGCGGTGCGTCAGCTGAAAAATGTCACCGTTTACAATCGGGTGAATATCACAGACCTGATTCTGACGGATGGCAGGGTGACCGGCGCCTGCGGCAATGATGTGCGGCAGAAAGTGCTCTATCTGATCAGCGCCCGGGCCACACTGGTGGCCACCGGAGGCGCTTCCGGCATCTATAAACCAAACCATCCGGGATTTTCCAGACATAAAATGTGGTACAGTCCCTTTAATACCGGCGCGGGCTATGCGATGGGCATTCGTGCCGGCGCGGAAATGACTACTTTTGAGATGCGCTTCATTGCCCTGCGCTGCAAAGATACCATTGCACCGACGGGAACCATCGCCCAGGGAGTCGGTGCAAAGCAGGTCAACAGGCTGGGAGAGGTTTACGAGGACCGGTACGGTCTGACCACTTCTCAGCGTGTCTGGGGAACCGTGGCGGAGAACCGGGCCGGGCGGGGGCCATGTTACCTGCGGACCAGGGGGATTTCCCGGGAACAGGCGGAAGACCTGGAACGGGCGTACTTAAATATGGCTCCTTCCCAGACTTTGAAATGGGAAGCCTCCGGAAAGGATGCCAGTCAGGAAAATGTAGAAATCGAGGGAACCGAGCCCTACATCGTCGGCGGCCATACCGCCAGCGGCTACTGGATCGATAACGGACGGAGGACCACGCTTCCGGGACTTTACGCGGCCGGCGATGTGGCAGGCGGATGTCCCCAGAAGTATGTCACCGGCGCGCTGGCAGAGGGAAAACTGGCAGCTCTGTCCGTCCTTTCGGACCTTCCGGAGCTTCCGGAAGCGGCACTGCCCGGAGATCTGGAGCAGAAGTTGATACAAGCGGTGGAAGCCCATCGGATGCCGGAGGACACACCGGAAAGCGAGGTTTTGACACCGGATCAGCTGGAAGCGGCCATGCAGGATGTGATGGACCGGTATGCCGGAGGAATCCGTACAGACTACGGCTTTACGGAGGAATCCCTGGAGACGGCAGACGAAAAGATCCGCGAACTGACGGATCAGCTGGACCGGGTGAAATGCCGCGGCATGCAGGAGTTCACCAGATTTCAGGAAGTGCGGGAACGGCTGACTGTGGCCCGGGTGGTCATCGCCCATCTGAAGGCAAGAAAAGAGACCCGCTGGCACTGTTTTGCGGAGAATGAGAGCCATCCTGCCCAGGATGACGCCCATTACCGGAAGTATATCAATTCCGTCTGGAAAGACGGCGAGATCCATATCATTGCCAGACCGCTGGCAGCCCGCCGGGGCGTGTATGATCTCAAAGCAGAGGAGGCGCAGGTATGAGTATTCGAATCGACAGAAATCAGTGTGTCGGATGCGGCCGCTGCGAAAAAGTCTGTCCCGGCAGTCTGATTGCCATGAACAGGGAAAAGGCGGAAATCCTCTATCCGGCGGACTGCTGGGGATGCGCCTCCTGCCTGAAAGAGTGTCCCGCGGGGGCCATTGAGTTTTTCCTGGGGAAAGATATGGGCGGCGGAGACACCTATATGAAAGCAGAACGCAGAGGACAGTATCTTGACTGGAAATTCTATCATCCGGACGGTTTGTTCAAAACCATAGAGATCGACCGGACCAGTTCCAATAAATACTAGACAGCGGGAGATCCCGCACATGCCGCTGACGGCATAGAGAGGAGTAACACATTATGAGCAGATTATCGCATCTGGACGAACTGGAGGCAGAAGCCATCTACATCATCCGCGAAGTGGCGGCGGAGTGTGAGAAGCCGGTGATGCTGTATTCCATCGGCAAGGATTCATCGGTGATGCTGCATCTGGCGATGAAGGCTTTTTATCCGGCGAAACCGCCGTTTCCCTTCCTGCATGTAAATACCACATGGAAATTTAAGGAAATGATCGAATTCCGGGACAAAACCGCGAAAGAGCTGGGCATCGAAATGCTGGAATACATCAACGAAGAAGGGGTAAAACAGGGGATCAACCCCTTTGACCACGGGGCGGCCTATACGGACATCATGAAAACCCAGGCCCTGAAGCAGGCCCTGAAAAAATACGGATTCACCGCGGCCTTCGGCGGCGGACGCCGGGACGAGGAGAAGAGCCGTGCCAAGGAACGGATTTTCTCCTTCCGGAACGCGGAACAGGCCTGGGACCCGAAAAACCAGCGTCCGGAGATGTGGAAGCTGTACAACACAGAGATCAACAAAGGCGAGTCCATCCGTGTCTTCCCGATTTCCAACTGGACGGAAACGGATATCTGGCAGTACATCAAACGGGAAAACATCCCCATCGTACCGCTGTATTTCGCGGCGGAGCGACCGGTGGTGGAGCGGGACGGCCAGCTGATCATGGTGGATGATGACCGGATGCGCTTAAAACCGGGAGAAAAGCCGGAAATGAAAATGGTGCGGTTCCGTACCCTGGGCTGTTATCCGCTGTCCGGCGGCATTGAGTCTCAGGCCACAACCATTGACGAAGTCATCGAAGAGACATTGTCCGCAGTGGAATCCGAGCGTACCAGCCGTGTCATCGACCGGGACGGCGGAGCGGCAAGTATGGAAAAACGCAAAAGAGAGGGGTACTTCTAGACATGAACGATTTACTGAAATTCATTACATGCGGCAGTGTGGATGACGGAAAGTCCACACTGATCGGCCATATCTTATATGACGCGAAGCTGCTGTTTGCCGATCAGGAAAAGGCACTGATGCTGGATTCCAAAGTGGGATCTTCCGGCGGCGCCATTGATTATTCCCTGCTGCTGGACGGCCTGATGGCAGAGCGGGAACAGGGCATTACTATTGACGTGGCCTATCGTTATTTTACCACCGACCACCGCTCCTTTATCGTGGCAGATACCCCGGGTCACGAAGAATACACCAGAAATATGGCGGTCGGCGCCTCCTTCGCGGATCTGGCCGTCATCCTGCTGGATGCCACCAAGGGTGTGCTGGTGCAGACCCGGCGTCACGCCAGAATCTGCGCGCTGATGGGAATCAATTACTTTGTCTTTGCCATCAACAAAATGGATCTGGCCGATTACCGGGAGGACACCTTCCGCGGAATTGCGGAGCAGATCCGGGAACTGGCAGAGGAACTGCAGTTAAAAAATGTGAAAATCATTCCGGTGTCCGCCCGGGAAGGCGACAATATCACCAAATCTTCCGAAAACATGCCCTGGTATGAGGGAGAACCGATCCTGGAATATCTGGAAAATGTAGACGTGACGGAACACGAGGAAAAGGGCTTTTACCTGCCGATTCAGCGGGTCTGCCGTCCGGATCACACCTTCCGCGGATTCCAGGGACAGGTGGAATCCGGTGAAATCAGAACAGGCGAGGAAGTGACGGTTCTGCCAAGCAGAGAAAAGGCTCACATCAAAGAAATCCTGGTGGGCGACAGATCTGCCGACCAGGCAGTGACGGACCAGCCGGTGACCGTGACTTTGGATCGGGAAGTGGATGTGTCCCGGGGCAGTGTCCTGACACGGGGAGCGGATATCGGTACCGCCCGTTCCTTCCTGGCGACAATCCTCTGGATGGATGATACCGTGCTGGAAGAGGGCAGAGATTTCTTCGTGCGCCTGGGCACCCGCAAGATTGCCGGCCGTGTCAAGGAGATCATTTACAAGACCGATATCAATACCGGGGATAAAGTCAAGGTTATGAGCCTGGTGAAAAATGAGATCGCCCTGTGCAGCATTGTGCTGGATGAGGAGATTCCGGTGGATCTGTTCCGGAAACACAGGACACTGGGAGAACTGATCCTGATTGACCGGATTTCCAATATGACTTCTGCCTGCGGTGTAGTGGAAGAGCTCACCGATGAAGAAGACGACAGCACCCGTGTGGAAAAAGGAGAGCATTCCGCAAGGATCTCCCTCTTTGACGAATATTTCTACAATGAAAAACACAGCGGCGTCGACAATATTCAGGCGCAGAAGCAGATTTATCAGGTGGGAGACACCTTCCCCCTGTCCGGCGAAAGCTATCAGTATCCGCCTTACTTTGATATCCTGGCCCTTCCCACCGAGCATGTGGTACAGATCCGGGACGGCAGGGTGTTCGATGTCATTCCCCTGTCGGAGTATCAGTTTATCGGACTGCCGACTGTGAATGAAAACGGATTTTCCATCCGGATCGAATCCGCGGATGACCTGAAGGAATTCCTGGCTGATTTCCGCGGAATGGATCAGCAGAAATTCATGGAGAAATGGATGCGTTTTGAAACCTATCGGCGTGTCATCTTCAACAGCAATAACTGGGTACTGTAATTATGGAAGAGAAGCAGAACAAACCGGAACTGGACAGTCTGATGCTGCATGGCGCCTACGATCCGTCGAACTTCCTGGGCTCCACCATGCCGCCCATCTTTCAGACCAGCGCCTTTGCCCATCAGACGGCAGAGGAGCTGGAACGGATCTTCGCCAACAAAGCCGGCGGATTCGCCTATTCCAGAATCGGCAATCCAACCGTCAATAATTTTGAAAACCGTATGATCAAGGCAGAGCACGGCATGTTTGCCACCGCCTGTTCCTCGGGGTCCGCAGCCATTGCCATGACCCTTCTGACGCTGCTGAAAAGCGGGGACGAGATCATCGCGTCCACGGGGCTGTACGGCGGAACCATAGATCTGTTCCGAGACCTGGAAGCCTTTGGCATTCGCACGGTGTATACCTCCGATTTTTCCCGGGCAGCCATGGAACAGCTGGTCAGTGACAGCACAAAGGCCGTGCTGGTGGAGACCATCGGCAATCCGAAGCTGAACATCATTGACATCCGCGGACTGGCAGATACGGTGCATGCCTTCGGAATCCCGCTGATTGTGGACAATACGGTGGCCACACCCGCACTGGTCCGGCCGCTGGAACTGGGCGCGGACATTGTGGTCCATTCCTCATCGAAGTACATCAACGGCAACGGCAGCGCCATCAGCGGCGTAATCGTGGACGGCGCGTCCTTTGATTTCCGCAGTGAAAAATTCCGGGTGCTGGGCGATTATCAGAAATACGGAAAAGGCGCCTTTACCGCCCGCCTGCGGAATGTGATCTGGCGGGACATCGGCGCCTGCCTGTCCCCGGTGACGGCCTATGCCAATATCGCGGGACTGGAGACCCTGAGCCTCCGGATGAAGCGGATCTGTGAGAACGCGGAACAGCTGGCCGTGTATCTGGACGCCTGCGCGCACGTATCCGCGGTGGTCTATCCGGGACTGCGCAGCCATCCGGATTACAAGCTGGTCCGGAAACAGTTCGCGGATGGCATGGCCGGCGGCATCCTTACGATCCGTGTAGGCAGCAAGAAAAAAGCGTTTTCCGTCATAAATCATTTGAATTATGCATGGAATGTTTCTAATATAGGAGATACGAAAACACTGGTGGTGCATCCGTCGTCAACGATTTTTGCTCATTCCAGTGAAGAGGAAAAACAGGCAGCAGGTGTGTATGATGACCAGATTCGCATCAGTGTGGGAATTGAAGATATCCGGGATCTGATCGCGGATTTCGATCAGGCATTATCTGCAGAAGAGTAAAAGGAGAACAGATCTATGGCAGTAGATTATGGAGCGCTGAAAGCAGGCGGCTTTATGCGCCAGAAACAGAAAGACACATTTTCCATGCGTCTGAAAGTCGTGGGCGGTACCGTGACCACTGAGCAGCTGGAGGCAATTGTGGCAGCCGCCAACAAGTACGCCGATGGATATGTGCACCTGACCGCGCGACAGGGCATTGAGATCCCTTTTGTAAAATTAGAAGATATTGAAGACATCAAAAAAGACCTGGAAGCGGGCGGCGTACCCACCAGCGTATGCGGTCCCCGGGTGCGTACCGTTACAGCCTGTCAGGGGGGGAAGTGCTGTGCCAGCGGATGCTTTGACACCTATGAACTGGCGAAAAAGATTGACGCCCGGTATTTCGGTCGGGAACTGCCCCACAAATTCAAATTCGGCATTACCGGCTGTCAGAACAACTGCCTGAAGGCAGAGGAAAATGACGTGGGAATCAAAGGCGGAGAGACCGTTACCTGGGAAAAGGACAGCTGCATTTTCTGCGGCGTCTGTGAAAAGGCATGCCGGGAAGGAGCCATCCGGGTAACAGAGACCGAAGTCCTTCTGGACGAATCCAAATGCAACCACTGCGGCCGCTGCGTCCGGTCCTGTCCCACAGATGCGTGGAAGGGAGAAGGCGGGTATATCCTGTCTTTCGGCGGCACCTTCGGCAATAGTATCAAAAAGGGCAGGGAGCTTCTGCCGATTGTACATGGGGAAGACACCCTGTTCCGCATTACAGACACAGCGATTGAATTCTTCGCGCAGAATGCAAAACCCAGCGAACGGTTCGCCAAATGCCTGGAGCGGGTCGGATGGG
Source organism: Clostridium sp. SY8519 (assembly GCF_000270305.1). Taxonomy (NCBI): domain Bacteria; kingdom Bacillati; phylum Bacillota; class Clostridia; order Eubacteriales; family Clostridiaceae; genus Clostridium; species Clostridium sp. SY8519. The sequence continues at coordinate 1,646,022 of NC_015737.1, forward strand.
ATTCCTTTCAGGAGAAAATCAAGGAGGCATATCATGGCTGATTATAAAATAGACGATACGGTGGATATCACGGATGTGGTTTGTCCCGTGACCTTTGTGAAGGCAAAGGTTGCCCTGGAAGAGCTGGATGAGGGACAGATCCTTTCCATCCATATGAATGACGGCGAGCCGGTGCAGAATGTACCCCGCAGCATCAAGGAAGAGGGACACAGGATCCTGAAATTAACAAACAACGAAGACGGTACCTATGATCTGATTGTTGAGAAAGTGGGTGAGTAGCGATGGCAGTACGGCTCACAGAGGAAGAATTTGACGCGTTCCTTCAGAAACAGGAAAAACAGGTACTGGTTGATTTCTACAAGGACGGCTGCGTGCCCTGCCGGCGGGTTGCGCCCCTGATCAGCCGGGCAGAGGAAGTCCATGGAGAGGATACGGTATTTGCCCGTGTGAATCTGGGACAGAATACGGGCCTGGCAAAAAAATACGGGATCCAGGCGGCACCGACACTGATTCTCTTTTCGGAAGGAGAGGAGAAAGGCCGGCACAGAGGCGTGATCACCGAAGAGGAACTGGATCAGCTGCTGGCACAGTAGCCCGAAAACACAGACAGGCAGAGGCTCTGCCGGATATATAGAAGGAGAACAAGATGAAACTGATCGTAGCAGGCAGCAAGAAGGACTATGACGAGGGACTGACCGTACGGGGACTGATCGAGGCAGAGGATGTGGACAATCCGCTGTACGTATCCGTGACGGTAAATGATGAATTTGTAAAAAGCGAGGAATTTGACAGCTTTAAGCTGAAGGACGGCGATGAAGTGGAATTCCTGTATTTCATGGGAGGCGGCCGCTGATGGGATTTACAAATGAACAGCTGGAACGCTATTCCAGACATATTATTCTGCAGGAGGTAGGCGTCAAAGGCCAGAAGAAACTCTTAAACGGGTCGGTGCTGATCATCGGCGCCGGCGGACTGGGCGCTCCTGCCGCTCTTTATCTGGCAGCTGCCGGTGTGGGCAAAATCGGTATCGCGGATGCGGATGAGGTGGATCTGTCCAATCTTCAGCGTCAGGTCATTCATACCACCGCGGATATCGGCAAACCGAAAGTGGAATCCGCCAAAGAAACCATGCAGGCCATCAATCCGGATGTGGAAGTGGTGACCTACCATGATTTCATCGCTTCCGACAATATCATGGAGATCATCAAAGATTATGACTTCATCCTGGACGGTACCGATAACTTCCCGGCGAAATTCCTGATCAACGATGCCTGCGTCATGGCTGGAAAACCCTTCTGCCATGCGGGAATCATTCGTTTTAAAGGTCAGCTGATGACGTATGTGCCGGGCGAAGGCCCCTGCTACCGCTGCGTATTCAAGAATCCGCCGCCGGCAGATGCGGTGCCCACCTGCAAACAGGCCGGCGTCATCGGCGCCATGGCCGGCGTCATCGGATGCCTGCAGGCGATGGAAGCCATCAAATATCTGACCGGAGCGGGAGAACTGCTGACCGGCAAACTGCTGACTTATGATGCGCTGACCAATAACATCCGTACCATCCGTCTGCCGAAAGACCCTGACTGCGGGATCTGCAGCGATCATCCCACCATTACAGAGCTGATTGACTACGAGCAGACGGAATGCGATGGAATTTAAGGGTCCGGCGATACAGAAACAGACACGAAACAAGCGTCAGAGCATCGGCTCCGGCGCTTTTTCCGTACAGAAAGAGGAGCATATGAAAATACTGTTGCCATATGGAGAATACAGAAAACTGCTGAAACGGGCCGCGGCCTGTTATCCGGAAGAAGCCTGCGGGCTTCTGGGCGGCCGGATCGACAGCGAAGGAAATAAACGGGTGGAACAGGTGTACCTGCTGACCAATACGGAGCACAGCCGGATTCATTTTACCCTGGATCCCAAGGAGCAGCTGGCGGCGGTCAAAGACATGCGGGCACAGGGATGGACCCTGCTGGGCAACTGGCACAGCCATCCGGATACGCCGTCCCGCCCCAGCGCGGAAGACCGGCGACTTGCATATGACAGCAGGGCCAGTTATATGATACTATCATTAAAAGACAAGGAACCGGTGCTTCGATCCTTTCACATCGAAAACCGAGATGCGGTGACGGCGGAAGAACTGGTAATCACCGGAACAGACGCAGAAGCCGCGGTTCCCTTTCAGAAGGAAGCAGAGTAGAAAAGAGGATTGCATATGTTAGACCTGATCATTATCGGAGCCGGCGCAGCCGGCCTCTCAGCTGCGATATATGCCGCACGGGGCGGACTGGATTTCCTGGTGCTGGAGCAGGACGGCTGGGGCGGCGGACAGATTACTTCCGCCAATGAGGTGGAAAATTACCCGGGTACCGGACGGATTGCGGGCGGGGATCTGGGCGAACAGTTTAAAACCCAGGCAGAAGAACTGGGCGCGAAGATTCAGATGGGAATCGTGGAGTCCATACGGAGACAGGAGGACCATTTTGAGGTCCTTCTGCACAAAGGGGATTCGCTGCAGGCAAAGACGGTGATTGCCGCGACCGGCGCGGTGCCCCGGAAGCTTGGAATCCCCGGGGAAGGGGAACTGCTGGGCAGAGGGGTGTCCTACTGCGCGGTGTGTGACGGCGCGTTCTTCGCGGACCAGGATGTGGCAGTTATCGGCGGCGGCGACACTGCGGTGGAAGATGCCCTGTTTCTGGCGGGATTCTGCCGCAGCGTCACACTGATTCACCGCAGGGAAGGGTTCCGCGCTCCCGGAAAACGCACTGACGCGCTGCGGGCGGAGGAAAAGATTACCCTTCGGTTAAACCAGACGCCGGAAGCCATTCTGGGAGATTCCTTGGTGGAAGGAATCCGGGTGAAGCGCAGGGACGGCACCACGGAAGATCTTCCGGTCCAGGCAGTATTTGTGGCAGTGGGAACCCTCCCGGTGACGGATTATCTGGCCGGTCTGCCGCTTTCGGTGGAAGAAGGCTATGTGACTGCCGGAGAGTCCGGAGCCACAGAAGTGCCCGGTCTGTTTGTGGCCGGAGACATCCGAAGGAAACGTCTGCGCCAGGTGGTTACCGCTGCGGCAGATGGAGCCAACGCAGCCACGGCAGCCATGGATTACCTGCAGGGAGATCCGGCGGCAGTCCGCTGAAACAGACCGTAGACAAACCAATGATAAGTGCAGTATGATAAGAAGAAACAGCAGGGAAAGAAACAGTTATGTGTGAAATATTCGGCGTCTGCCTGAAGGATCAGGCAGAGATCAACCGCTATCTGAAGCTGTTCTACCGTCATGCCAATGAACATCCGAACGGATGGGGACTGGCGGTGATGAACGGCAGCGAAGTCAATATAGAAAAAGAACCGGAAAACGCGCTGAAAAGCGATTATCTGCACTACCGGCTGCAGGAGTCCCTGGTGGTGAAAAGCGCCTTTGCCCATATCCGTTACGCCACTGTCGGCCATGTGGAATATTCCAACTGTCATCCGTTTTCTGAAAAAGACGCCTGGGGCAATACCTGGACCCTGGTGCACAACGGGACGGTTTTTGACTATCCGGACCTGGACCGCTACTTCTATGTACAGCGGGGAAGCGCCGACAGTGAGCGGATCCTTCTGGGCATGGTCGACAGAATCAACCATCTCGGGGAAACCATGGGCCGGGAGCCGAAGCCGGAAGAGCGCTTCGCGTCGCTGGATCAGTGGATCGGGGATCTGGCAGAGGGAAACAAGATCAACCTCATGTTCAGTGACGGCACCTATTACTATGCCCACTGCAATTATCCCCATACGCTGCACTGCCTCAGACGGCGGGAAGGGCTTTATTTTTCCACCCTCCCGCTGACGAAGGAGCCCTGGGAAGAAGTGCCTTTTACCCGGCTTCTGGTTTACCGGGAGGGGAACAAAGTATACGAAGGCAAGTCCCACGGACATGTATACCAGGATACGGAAGAAAACACCCGTTATCTGTTCCTGCCCTACGCAGAGCTTTAACACCGGATAGGAGGTGGCAGAATGCTGCACATTGAAGAACAGGCAGTCCGGAATCTGCTTTTTCAGGGCCGTTTCGGGTTGGAGGAAGAAAGTCTCCGGGTCACAACAGAAGGCTATATGGCCCAGACGGAGCATCCGTTTCCGGATGACCCGTATATTGTCAAGGATTTCAGCGAGAATCAGACAGAGATCAACACTCCGGTGGCGGACAGCGCGCAGGAGGCAGTGCATCTGCTCAACAGCAATTATGAGCGGATTCAGCAGAAGCTGCGCGGCATGCCGGAGCGGGAGCTGCTCTGGCCCTTTTCCAATCCGCCTTATATCCGGCGGGATTCGGATATCCCCATCGCGATTTTCCGCGGCGGGGATGGAGAAGGCACAAAATACCGGGAATACCTGGCCGAGCGTTACGGCAAGTATAAGATGACATTCTCCGGGATCCATGTGAACTACTCCTTTTCCCGGGAACTTCTGCAGGTCAGCTATGAGATCGCCGGAAAGAAGGGGCAGCTGCCGGCAGCGGTTCATTCCTTTCAGGACTATGTGAATCAGTTCTACCTGGAGCTGGCGGAAAAGGCCGCCGCCTTCGGCTGGCTTCTGGTGGCGCTTACGGCTGCCAGCCCGATCATGGACAGCTCCTATTTTGAGCGGGGGCGTTTCGGCGTGGACCAGTTTGTGGGCATGGCCTCGGTACGGTGCAGCGAGCTGGGATATTGGAATTCCTTTACACCCTATTTCTGTTATGACAGTCTGGAAGCGTATACCGGCAGTATCCGCCAGTTTGTAAACAGCGGCCTGCTGGCGGCAGCCCGTGAACTGTATTATCCGATCCGCCTGAAACCGCCGGGTAAGTACAGCCTGGAAGGGCTGCAGGAAAAAGGCGTAGACCATATCGAACTGCGGATGTTTGACCTGAATCCCTTTGTATACGGCGGCGTCGACTGCCGGGATGTGGAATTTGCCCAGCTGTTTCTGATCTGGCTGGCAGCGAAAGAGAGGATTCCGCTGAATATGCGGGAACAGGTGGAAGCCGCGCAGAATTTCAAAAACGCGGCCCATTATGATCTGAAAACAGTAAAAATCACCTGGATGGATGGCAGACTGCGGTCTGTGGCAAGTGCAGGACTGGCACTGCTGGAGGAGATGCAGGCATTTTACGCGGAGTCCGATGGCCACATCCGGGAAATCCTGGCATTCCAGAAGAGCAAATTCGAAAACGCGGACAACCGCTACGCCTGGCGGTTCCGCAGGGAATACGGCGAATATTTCGTGGCCCAGGGGCTGAAATTCGCGGAATGCCTGCAGCAGAAAGCCTGTGAAAAAGCCGGCACGGCGGATACCGCAGGCGCAGAAGCAGCCGGCGGACAGACAGGGAGGCAGAGATGAAAAAAAAGTATATTGCCATGGGCAGAGAGTTCGGCAGCGGCGGGAGAACCATCGGAAAAGCGGTGGCACAGCGTCTGGGCCTGAAATACTACGACGAGGAACTGCTGCATAAAATCGCGGATTATGCCTCTTATGAGGTGGAATTCGTCCGTCAGATGGATGACACGTATTCGCCGGGGCGAAATCGTCTGTCTTATTATCTTGCCGGCAGGGACAGCCGCGGACAGTCTGTGAATGATTATCTGTTCCAGGCGGAATGTAAAGCCATCCGGGAAATCGCCTCCGGCCAGCCGAGCCTGATCGTGGGACGCTGCTCGGATTATCTGCTGGGAGACCGGGAGGATGTGCTGACCGTCTTTATTCATGCGGATAAAGACTGGAGAGCCGCCCGGATCCTGGAGCAGTATGGAGAGACCAGGACACCCATCATGAAGAGAATTCAGGAAAAAGACACCAGACGCCGGGCAAATTACAACTATCATACCGGCAGGGAATGGGGAAACGTATCCAATTACGACCTGTGCCTGAATTCCAGCCGCCTGGGAATTGAGACCTGCGTCGATGTGATCTGCCGGGTGTTTCAGGAAACCGAAGAGCAGTAAAGCAGGACCGGTAACACCGGTGAAACAGGTGGCAGGCCGCAAATTAGTTGTTGACAATAACAGTTAGTCGTATTAAACTATAGAGGAGAACAGAGCAGACACAAGTGCGTTTTTGAAAATCAGGCATCCGGCGAATGCGTACCGGGTCAGTTGGATTCCCTGCAGGCCTGCAGGGAGAACACTATGCAGACGGAATCGCGGATGACTTTTTTTCTGACTATGAGTTAAACTATACTAACTGAGAGGAGAAGACAATGAGTGTGGTAATCATCGGCGGAAATGAACGAATGGAACGCGAGTACAAGAATATGTGCAGAGACTACGGCTGTCGGGCAAAAGTCTTCTGCAAGTGCAGAGGCAGTCTGGAAAGCCGGATCGGCAGCCCGGATCTTCTGATTCTCTTTACCCATACCGTTTCCCATAAAATGGTGAAATGCGCGCTGGATGTGGCGCACCCGGACACCATGGTCGTACGGTCCCATACCAGTTCCCTGGCATCGCTGCGACAGATTCTGACAGAAAATACCGGTGATTCCATGCAGAAGGCAATCTAATATTACGAGACAGAAAGAAGTGACACAGTTATGTATCAGACAACAGTAAACATCGAGGGAATGGCATGCGGCATGTGCGAATCCCATATCAATGACGCGATCCGGCGGGCATTTCCCGCGGCAAAGAAAGTCAGTTCCTCCCGCAGGAAAAAAACCAGCGTGTTTTATACGGAGGAACCGGTGGATCCGTCGGACATCCAGGCAGTGATCGAGGCTTCCGGCTATCACTACCTGTCATCCGAGACCGCCTGCTGTGAAAAGAAAAAAGGGTTGTTTCGCCGTTCGTAATCCCGGCGGGTTAGAGAAAATGATCCGCCGCCGGGAACTTCGGCGGCCAGAAGGAATAAGCCGCCGCCGGTAATCCCGGCGGAGCGGCAGGAATGGATCCGTGCCGAAAACGGGACGTTTGATTCTGTGAAAAGATGGAGATCCCCCGGGAATGTGTTTTTCCTGCGGGATCTCTGTTTTTTCCTGAAAATCTGTGATAGAATGAACAAAACTGCCTGGCGGCAGCAACTGTGACAGGAAATGACAAAGATTCTGATTTAATTTAAGGAGACAGAGACTATGCCAACATTCAGAGATAACGACGGCAGCGGAAAAGATACAGATCCCAACGCATATGGAGATATTCTGGGAGAATTTGCGGCCCGCAACAAACTGAACCTGCGTTTCGGGCAGAGCAGCACACCCTTTGAACAGGCAGTGGCCAAACGCCATGAAGAAGCAGAGACTGGTGATGAGCGGCTGACCATGGCGGACATACAGGCGATTCTGTCCGATGAGGAAGCGGAATTCGGGCTGACCATGGAAGACGAAGAGGGAGAAAGCACGGACTTTTCCCTGCTGGCCCTGCTGGAGCTGGAGGAACAGGCATACCTGGTACTGGGCCATGAGGCCGAAGACACCATGGAGATCCTCTTTGCCCGCTGTGATGAACAGGCGGACGGAAGTCTGGATTTTACAGTCCTGGAAGACGGCGAGGAAATGGAAGCAGTAAAAGCAGCCTTTGAAGAAGCCCAGAGCGATGACGCGGAGATGACCCTTACCTTTAACTTTGTAAATGAAGCCGGAGAGCCGGATTCACTGGAGCTGATGCGTGTCATGGAAGTAGACGGCAGGCAGTACGGCGTGATGTCCCATGCGGATGAAGACGGCGGAATGGAGATCATCTTTGTGCACTACTGGGAAGACGAGGACGGAACCCCGCAGATCGCCGATATTGAAGATGATGAAGAATATGAAAGAGTAGACCGTTTCTACGACGAATCCCTGGAATAGAACCCAGGCGGAAAAATCATAATCCCTGAAAAAAGCAGCCCCTGTCGGTGTTCTGTCTGAAGACGGCATACCGGCAGGGGCTGCTTTTTTTAAGTAAAGCGCCGAACCCGGTGGATTGCCGGGCTCGGCGCTTTTGAAACGGGTACTTATCCCGCGGATTTCCCGGCGGAAGGGTTAATTTTCAATACCCAGGCGTCAGGGTTGATTTTCAGTATCGTCGGCGCCGGTGTTGGAAAAGTCTTTTTTGGTCAGTGCAACGCCGTTTTTCTTTAACGCAGCAATGGTATACTTGCATTTCGGCGTCAGTGTGATGGTAGTATCCAGCGAGGTGCTGTAGGTACCGTTGGCGTTCCGTTTGGCAGTGGTACCGTCATTCTGCAGCAGATCCGGAAAAGCGTCTGCCAGGGCTTTTCCGCCGATGGCCCGGAGCCTGGTGCGGACACTCTGGGGAGCGCCGGAGACAGTTCCCTTTAATTCCAGAGTAAGGGAATATTCGCTGCTGCCGATGCCTCCTTCCAGACAGTCCGCAGCCGTGTACGCAATGTGATGGGCGTGATAATCCCGGATCACAGCGTTGAAAATCTCCTGGGCGCCTTTGTTGTAGACGGTTTTTTTGTCGCCTGCCGTGGCATTGGTGATGACTGCGTGATTGTAGTTCGTGCAGAACAGATAGTTCAGGGCCTGCGTATAGTCACTCTGAATGGTTTCCAGCTTATGGGTGACAGAAGTGATATCCCGCCGGTCGGCAGCGCGCAGCGGCACGGAATAGTACCGGATTAAGGTATTCCCGTTTTTCAGCTGATAGCCGATGGTTATGCCGGTAACAGTGTCACTGTCGCTGGCGGTATCGCTGTCTGGATTCAAATAGCTGTTTCGATGATCCAGAATCGTCTGCTGCAGATCTCGGATCTGATCAATCTGCGAAGCGTTTTCCGCCAGAACCGGGTAATCGGTCGAAAGGACGGCCGCAGTGACTTCGGAAGTGTCCGGGATGGTATTTTCCAGTTTCCGGCAGTATCCCAGGATCATACCGGCCAGCAGCACGGTAGTGGCTGCCGTGAATACCACCCATTCCAGAATCATCCGGCGGACAAATACCCGGACTGTTTTTTTCAGCACCATTTCGGTAATGAAGAACCAAATCAGGCAGAAGACTACATAGAGGATCAGAAATCTGACCATGGTGGCTCTGCCGGGCGTATCGGAACCGGCGATGACCATGCTGAAAAAATACGCGAATCCAATTCCTCCGGTGAACCCGATGATCCAGCGGCTGATCGGATGCAGGCAAGGAAAGGCGCTGACATCGCCGGCGCACTCCAGCTGACGGCGCCGATACAGAAACATGCCGCAGATCACAAGGGCGGCGGCCACGATGCAGTATCCCAGCAGGCTGGCCCAGCCATAATAATGAAGGGCGGTCTGCGTGACACCTTCCGGTGTGTTGGATATGACATCCATTCCGGTTCTGGTCGTGATATATACTGCCGGTGAGAGATAATTCCCTGCTTCCAGCAGCGGATTTGCGGATACTGTACCGGGGACTCCGAACGTAAACATGTTGGTGAGCATGGAAAACAGCGTCCGCAGTACAGCATACAGAAGATTTACAATGGCATAGTAGATGGCGCCTCCGATGTAATGGGCGGAAAGCATGCAGCAGAATACCGCTATGGAATACAGGATAAAATCCACAAGAACCACATAGCCCAGGGCCGGAAAAATCTGGCTTCCCGGTTTCAGACCGCCCCGGAGAAAGGCCGGCAGGGCAATGAAGAAGTTAATGGTCTGGGGCACAATCAGAAACAGGAGTCCGCTGATGTAATTGGTGATATAAAGTTCCCTGCGGCTGAATGGCAGCGCATGGGTCATATTGCAGCTTCTGGCGCTGCAGAGGTAGGAAAATACCGCGGATGCAGCCAGAATCGCGAAAATAATGATGTGGACCGGGGACTGGAACGTGGACAGTGCCTTGGCCAGTTCGGAAACATCCTGGTTTCCCGTGATAATATGGGGAACCGTGAGGTAGGCGATAAACGGGCAGAGAAAAAACAGGCACACGGTATACAGGATCCATATGACACCGAATCTCCGGATATTTTTGGAAAACACCGTCCGATTAAAGAAGGATGTCTTTGAATTCATAATTCATACCTCCCATTTCATAGATAAAGATTTCTTCCAGCGTCAGCGGAAGGACATCGAGTACCAGCGGATGCATACGGCCGAGGATCTCCTGGATCTGCGCCGGATCCCCGCGTACGATCAGTGTGTGGGCATGCCCGGTGGATGTCTGGTGCAGTACCTGCAGACCATCCGGGAGAGGCGGCATTTCCTCCGGGAAGACAAGCTGAATCTTGGAAATATTGGACTGCAGCTCTTCCAGCGGCCGCTCCATGTGAACCTGTCCCTGGAACATGATTCCGACGGTATCACATACATCCTCCAGTTCCCGCAGGTTGTGGGAGGAAACCAGTACCGTCATATGGCGTTCGGCCACCTCTGACAGCAGGATGCTCCAGATCTGGCGCCGCATAACAGGATCCAGTCCGTCTACCGGTTCGTCCAGAATCATGATATCCGGTTTACAGCAGATGCTGAGCCAGAAAATCACCTGTTTCCGCATGCCTTTGGACAGGCGGCGGATGCTTTGTTTGACATCGATGGCCGGAAAAGCCTCCTTCAGCCGCTCAAACAGTGCAAGGTCAAAGTGGGGGTAGATCCCCTTGTAATAATTCTTCATATCCAGTGTATTGGACTGGAAAAAGTAGAATAGATCGTCCGGCACGTAGGCGATGCGGGCCTTGACGGCCGGATTCTCATACACCGGCTGGCCGTCTACGGAAATGGTGCCCTGATCCGGCCGGTAGATACCGGTTAAGTGCCGGATGATGGTGGATTTGCCTGCGCCGTTTGGTCCCACCAGTCCATAGACGCTGCCGGTGGGAATCTTCATAGTTACATCGGAAAGTGCCTGAAAATCGCCAAATTTCTTTGACAGATGAGATACCTGAATCATACTGGTTCCCCCCTTTCGGACAGTGCTTTGATTCTTTCTGTGAGTTCGTTTACCGTTGTCTGCAGGTAGAGCAGTTCGCTGACCGTTTTGTCAAAAACGGCCAGAAGCTCCTTCTTGCGCGGAGACTCGCTTAAGTCAACCTCTGCGACGAAGGAACCGCGTCCCGTGACTTTGTAGATGTATCCTTCATGCTCCAGTTCACGGTAGGCGCGCTGAATCGTATTGGGATTGATGGCAAGCTGTGCAGCCAGTTCCCGAACAGAAGGAATCCGGTCATTGGGCTTCAGTGCCTGGGTCATAATCAGGCGGAGCATGCCGTCTTTGATCTGTTCGTAGATTGGCCGGGAATCCCGGAAATCAATTTGAATCACGCCGTTTCACTCCTTTTTTCTTCTGCGTTGTCAGGGTCCGCACAGGCACTGCCTCGTCAGGCAGCGAGCCGCAAAGATGCAGCCAGCCGGCACAGTGCTGTCATTCGGTATCCTGTGCTGTGCCGGTCCCTGTGTGTATGGTGTGTATTAAGTGTACCATGTTTACTAGTACACTTATACTAGCATGGGGAAGAATGTCTGTCAAGAGGATTCGATCTGCAGGATGCAAAAGAAACCGGCAGCCGAAGCCGGGAAGTATAGAATATGCACATAGAAAAAGGGCAGATCGGAATTTCTTCCGGTCTGCCCAGTGATCAGATCTGATACACAATGTGCGGTTATTCCGCGTCTTCTGCCTGCCATTCCTCAATGGTTTCATTCAGAATGCGAAGAATGTTTTCTTCTCCCACTTCGTCAAGGGTTTCAGAAATAGATTCCATTTTATCGAAAAAGCTGGGGCCGTTCTGCTCCGAACCGCATCCGGAGCCGCAGGTACCGCAGTTGTGTGTACAGTTTTCCGGTGCATAATCTGGATTGCTCATAACAAGTCTCCTTTCTGTCTGTAATACGGCACAGACAATGGTGTGCCGGGAATGTTTCGAATATTATACTATGGAGGTCAAGAAAAGGCAAGTACAAGATTTGTGATTTTTTTGTCATACCGCGGATTGCCAATCTGCGGGAAGGTGGCTATAATGGGGTCAGCATAAACCGGCGGGATTTGCTGAGAATCCCGGATGGAATGAAAAGAATTGGAGCAGGAGTGAGAGAGATGCGAGCAAGCGGCATATTGCTTCCGGTCAGCAGCCTTCCGTCCCCGTACGGCATCGGCTGTTTTTCCAGAGAAGCGCTGGAGTGGATAGATTTTCTGAAAAAAAGCGGACAGAAGTACTGGCAGATTCTTCCGCTTGGCCCGGTCAGTTACGGGGATTCCCCGTATCAGTCATTTTCAACCTTTGCGGGAAACCCGCTGTATATTTCCCTGGAGGGGCTGGTGGTAGAAGGGCTGCTGAGCAGGGAAGAGTGTGAGGCGGCAGAACTGGATGACGGCAGTGGATATGTGGATTACGGCTGTCAGTTCCGCCGCAGGTATCAGCTGCTGTATCAGGCGTATGTACGCAGCGGATGCCAGCAGGAGGAACGGTACCAGGCCTTCTGCCGGGACAGCAGAAGCTGGCTGGAAGACTACGCGCTGTTTATGGCCCTGAAAGAGGAGAATGGCTGGAAGGCCTTTACGGAGTGGAGCGAAGATCTGCGTCTGCGGCGTCCGGAAGCGCTGCGGAAAGCGCGGGCGCGTCTGGAAGACCGGGTGGAGTTTTACTGTTATCTCCAGTACCTGTTTGATCAGCAGTGGAGCCAGGTGCGCCGCTATGCCAATGAAAACGGGATCCGCGTTATCGGGGACATCCCGATCTATGTTTCCATGGACAGTGCGGATGTCTGGACCAGGCCGGAGCTGTTTCAGCTGGATGAAAACCGGCGTCCGAAGGCTGTGGCAGGGTGTCCGCCGGATGCTTTTTCAGCGGACGGACAGCTGTGGGGCAATCCGCTGTATGACTGGGAGGCCCACAGGAAGGAATCCTACCGGTGGTGGCTGGATCGGATCCGCCACTGCGCGAAACTGTACGATGTGGTAAGAATTGATCACTTCCGGGGATTTGATTCCTATTATTCCATTCCATACGGGGATGAGACTGCCAGAAACGGCAGCTGGGAGCCGGGACCGGGCATGGAGCTGTTCCATTTTGTGAAAAAAGAGATTCCGGAGCTGGCAATTATCGCGGAGGATCTGGGATTTATGACGGATTCGGTCCGTCAGCTGGTCCGGGACAGCGGCTATCCGAATATGAAAGTCCTGCAGTTTGCCTTCGGATCCGACGCGCGGAATGAATATCTGCCCTTCTGGTATGAACGGAACTGTGTGGTATACACCGGCACCCATGACAACGAAACCCTGCTGCAGCACATCGAAGCCGCGGGCGAACAGGAAAAAAACAGAATCCGGGAATATACCGGTCTTGCGGACGGGGACGACAGCGCGCTGTGTGAAGGCGTGATACGCATGGCATTTGCTTCCGTGGCGGATACCTGCATCATTCCCATGCAGGATTATCTGCAGATCGGCGCGGAAGGGCGCATGAATTATCCGTCCACCCTAGGCGGAAACAACTGGAAATGGCGGATGAAGAAAGAAGATCTGACGGAGGAAAGAAGCGCCCGGATCCGTCACCTGACAGAATTGTATGCCCGTTAGTACAATGGCACAATTTTCAGTTGCCGCGTTTTGTGCTATAATTGACTGATATTTTGAATTTGGTAAGGAGACACTAAATATGGAGCTGAGACAGTTACGTCAGTTTTATGAAGTGTGTGAGACAGGCAGTTTTTCCGCTGCGGGCTCCAGCCTTTATATGACACAGCAGGCAGTAGGCAAGTCCATGAAACAGCTGGAAGATGAGCTGGCAGTGGTGCTTTTTATCCGGGAGAAGTCCGGCGTCAGCCTGACGCCGCAGGGAGAATACCTGAAAGAACGCTGCAAGGTAATCCTGGATTATATCCGCGATACGGAAGATCAGCTGCGGGAGATCGGGGCAAACTGCCCCCTTCGCACCAGAATCATGCTGCCGGAAGCCGTGATGCAGGAGATCCGCACCATTGGCGCGTCCAGTGAGGCAGCGCTGACGGACACACAGTTTATTGACTGTCAGGTACAGAAAGACGGAGTAGATGAACAGGCACTGGAGGAAGGAAACTGTGACGCGCTGATTCTTCCTGCGGCGGTGCAGAGAGACGACCTGCTGGCGTATCCGCTGCTGCATGTTCCGCTGTGCGCGGTTTTCGCGGATACCGACAAAAAAATCAACAAAAAAGAGCTGTCCATCCGGGACTTCAGGGGAAAGCGCGTCATTCTCCCTTCGAACTGGATCTATATGAAAAGCAGCCTTCTGCGGGCCTTTAAAGAGCAGAATGTGACACCGGAAGACGTGATTTCCGTAGAGGACCGGGAGGAAGGAATGCGCATGGCGGAGGCCGGCGACGGAATCCTGATCCTGACGGAGCGCAATCTGATGAATTATGACAAATCCGGCTACCGGGTGAAGAGCATCCCGATTAAGAAACGCAGCTTTTCCTGGAACCTGTATTACCTTTTCCGCAAACATGACACCTGTCAGAAGGAAATCCTGCGTGCGTACGAGTTTCTGAAAATACGGCTTCTGATATAGCAGGAAGGGAGCCGAAGGGCGGAAGGTGAAAGATCCGCTGTTTTTATGGCAATACATCCGGAAATAAGTTATGATGGAGTCGGCCCTGCAGAGGGCCGGCTTTTTTCAGAAAACGCAGAACGGATCCTGCGGCAGAGGGCTGCAGACAGAACGGAGCAGGAGGATAGAGAAACATGGATATCAGAGAACGTATGAAACAGGGATTCCTGTGTTATGACGGCGGCATGGGAACAGCGCTGATCCGCCGGGGCTTACAGTCAGGAGAACGTTCCGAACGGTGGAATATCGACCATCCGGAGGAAGTGACTGCCGTCCATCTGGAGTTCCTCAGGGCCGGCGCGGATATTATTCTGGCCAACACCTTCGGGGCAAACCGGTTCCATTATACACAGGAAGAGCTGGAGCAGGTGATCCGGGCAGGCATCCGCTGCGCAAAAGAAGCGGTGGCCCAAAGCGGAAAAGAAGCCTGGGTTGCGCTGGACATCGGGTCTACCGGCCATCTGCTTCCCCCCATGGGAATGCTGCCTTTTGAAGAGGCGGTGGAGATCTTTGGAGAAATCGTGCGAATCGGCGCAGACGCCGGCGCGGATCTGGTACAGATCGAAACCATGAATGATGTCTATGAACTGAAGGCGGCAGTACTGGCAGCCAGGGAAAACTGTGACCTTCCGGTATTTGCCACGGCAGTATTTGATGAAACTGCCCATATGCTGACGGGGACTTCTCCGGAATCCGCAGTCGCGCTTTTGGAAGGGCTGGGCTGCAGCGCAGTGGGACTGAACTGTGGCGTGGGGCCGGAGGCCGCGGAAAAAGCGCTGCGGATCATGTCGGAATACGCATCCCTGCCGCTGATCGCGAAACCGAACGCCGGACTTCCCCGGGTGGAAAACGGCGAAACTTATTTTGATGTAACACCGAAAGCCTTTGCCGCGCAGATGCGAAAAATCATGGAAATCCCCGGCGTGCAGCTGGTGGGCGGGTGCTGCGGCACTACGGCGGAGCATATCCGCCAGACCTGCGAAGCCGCCGGAGAACAGAGGATGCTTCCGGCCGCGGACAAGCCGGTGGCGCTGATTTCCTCGTACCAGTCCTGCGTAAACCTGGGGGACAGCGGCCTGCAGATCAGCACGGCGATTGATCCGGCCAAAGATTCCGAACTGCTGGAAGATCTGCAGGACGGCGCGATTGACACGGTGCTGGATCTTGCGGATGAAGCGCTGGACGACGAAGCAGATGTGCTCAGCATTCGTCTGGCGGCAGAAGGTGTGGATGAGGCAGCCTGCATGAAGGAAGCAGTGATGGAACTGCAGAACATCAACACCATGCCTTTTGCCATAGACTCCACAGATCCGGCGGCCGTGGAGGCCGGCATACGGATTTACAATGGAAAAGCGCTGGTCAATGCAGGCGAAGCATCCGGGGAAACACTGGAGCGTATTTGCCGGATCGCGGCCAGATATGGGGCTGTGGTCAACAGTCAGCGGACAGACCGGGAGGCGGTGCGGACCGCGGCGCGGGACAGCGGACTGAAGGAAAAAGATCTGGTCTTTGGGCTGTATCCGGCCTGATTTTCCGGCCCGGACTGCCGGAGACGCGTAAGCGTGCCGGAAAAACGGCCGGACTGCCGGAAACGCGTAAGAATGCCGGAAATACGGACGGCCCCGGCGGCGCAAACGAGCGCCGGAAAAACGGTCAGATTGCCGGAGACGCAGGAAGAGCGCCGAAAACACAGAAAAACCGGATAGAAACAGGGAGAAACACAGGAAAGATTATGGCAAAGGTATTAGTAGCAATGAGCGGCGGCGTGGACTCCAGTGTCTGCGCCTGGCTGCTGAAACAGCAGGGATATGACTGCATCGGCGTGACCATGCAGCTCTACGAAAATGAGACAGTGGGCAGATGCAGCGGGCATACCTGCTGCAGTCTGGATGATGTGGAAGACGCCAGAAGCGTGGCGTACCGGATCGGAATTCCCTATTATGTATTTAATTTCAAAGAAGCCTTTGAACAGGAAGTCATCCAGCGGTTTGTGCAGGCCTATGAAACAGGACTGACGCCGAATCCCTGCATTGACTGCAATCGTTTTATGAAATTTGAGCATTTGTACCGTCGCGCCAGGGAGCTGGGATGTGACTACATCGCAACCGGACATTACGCGCAGATCTGTCAGGATCCGGAGACCGGGCGTTATCTTCTGAAAAAAGGACCGGATCCGAAGAAAGATCAGAGTTATGTGCTGTATGCCATGACCCAGGAACAGCTGGCGCATACTCTGCTTCCTTTAGGCTCCATGAAAAAAGAAGAAGTGCGACGCATTGCGGAAGAGCAGGGATTTATCAATGCCCGCAAGCACGACAGCCAGGACATCTGTTTTGTCCCGGACGGGGATTATACGGAATTTCTGACCAGACATACCGGGAAAGAGTACCCGGAAGGGGATTTTGTGGATACCAGGGGAAATGTGCTGGGACGCCATAAGGGAATCATTCACTATACCATCGGACAGCGGCGGGGACTGGGAATTCCTGCGGAACACAGGCTCTACGTCCTGCGCAAAGATGTGGAAAACAACCGGGTCATTCTGGGCGAGGAAGATGAACTGATGACAGCGGCGTTTGAGGCAGATGACTTAAACCTGATTTCTCTGGAACAGCTGGATGCGGCGGTTCCTCTGCATGTGAGCATCCGTTACCACCAGAAACCGCAGCCGGCGACTGTGATTCCTGTGGGCGGAAACCGGGTACGGGTCGAGCTGGAGAAGCCCCAGCGGGGAATCGCGCCGGGCCAGGCGGCAGTCTTTTATGACGGGGAAAACGTGGCAGGCGGCGCTACGATCCGGGCGTGCTTTACTGCCGGATGACAGTTTCGGAAAACGGGTTTCTTCCATATTATATATACATAATTTATTGATACGGAAAACACTGCCGTGTGGAAATAACAGCACACCGGTATAAAAAACGGGCCGGAGACGCATCCATGGATGCGCCTCCGGCCCGGCTGTGTCCGCGGCTTTTGAAGCGGCAGATTTATTCGGTATCTTTGCTGCGGTCACGGCCCAGATAGTCCAGCCCGTGTACGGTGCAGCCGTAGACGATTTTGCCTACGGATTCGATGCTCTCCCGGTAACCGTCACAGACCCAGTTTTCCAGAATGCCGATGACACCATAGGAGATATAGGCATAGGCATAGTCCATTTCGGTGGATGTGGCTTCCGGATAGGATTTCTTCCAGAAGCGGAGACTGTTGTCATATCCCAGGTAGATCAGCTGCCGGATAAACTGGGAATCTCCGTGGGGACCGATCAGTACGGTAAACAGGTCCTTGTTTTCGTCCACCAGATGCAGCAGGCCGTCGAACCAGTCGTCGGTGGACATCTGGAGCACTACATTTTCAAAGACTTCATTCTGGATGGAATTCATCAATGCAGTGACATCTTCGTAATAGGAATAAAAGGTGCTGCGGTTGATATCTGCCAGTTTGCAGATGTCGGTGACGGTGACTTTGGCCAGCGGCTTCTCGGCCAGCAGCTCAAAGAGCGCGTCCCGGATGACGGATTTGGTATATTTTGTGCGGCGGTCGCCTGCCATAAGAGAAACCTCCTGTAAAAAAACAACATGCCCTGCTGCAGAAAACCGATTCCGGCACGCAGAAAAAGAAAGACAAAACATGTCGGTTATCCAACACTCTGTTGAAAGTATGTTTGATATTTCACAGGAAGTTGGAAGATTGACGGTTGATTCTGGAGATAAAGAGATTATAATATACTGCAGTTAGAATTTCAACAGGTGTTGTTTTTTTTCCACACAATTGGATAACAGCGCCTCACACAAATAAAGTTGAAAGGGGACATTGAAGTGGCAAGTTTATCACATACAATGCAGAGAAAAGCTTTTAGCGCGGCAATTGATGTAGCGTTAAGAAGACTGAACAAAGACCGGGAAAAGGGACTGCTTCAGATCGTTGATCTGGCAAAGCGTTTCATGGGAGATAATTTTAAGGAAAATGCCTACGAAGGAGCAAAGGCGATTATCCAGAATCCGGATCACAAATGGAACAAATTCGTCAACAAACTGTTAGACGAATTAGACCCGAATGTGGCGAAGATGACTGCCCTGAACCTGGGATTTGAGGCAGCTTTCTACGGCACAAAGACCATCCGCAAGATGCGTGAAGTACATCAGTGCAATATCCCGTGGCTGATCCTGATGGATCCCACCTCTGCCTGCAACTTAAGATGCACCGGATGCTGGGCGGCAGAATACGGCTACAAGCTGAACCTCACATTTGAGGAGATGGACAGCATCGTGACACAGGGCAAAGAGCTGGGCGTTTATTTCTATATGTTTACCGGCGGCGAACCTCTGGTGCGCAAGGATGACATCTTAAAGCTCTGCAGAAAGCACAGAGACGTGGCATTCCACAGCTTTACCAACGGTACGCTGATTGACGAGGACTTCTGCAAGGAAGTGCAGAAAGTCGGCAACCTGTCCTTCTCTCTGAGCCTGGAGGGATTTGAGGAAGCAAATGACGGCCGCCGCGGCGAGGGTATCTTCCGCAAGGTACTGGGCGCGATGGATCTGATGAAACGGTACGGCCTGTTCTTCGGCACATCCGTATGCTACACCAGAAAGAACTTCGAAGCAGTTACTTCCGATGAGTTCTTCGATCTGTTAATCGAGCACGGATGCCGGTACGCATGGTACTTCCATTATATGCCGGTAGGAAACGACGCGGATACCGAACTGATGCTGACACCGGAACAGCGTGTCTACATTTATCACAGACTGCGTGAAGTTCGTGCCTTCGAAGGCGGCAAACCCATCATGCTGATGGATTTCCAGAACGACGGAGAATTTGTAGGCGGCTGTATCGCTGGCGGACGGAACTACTTCCATATTAATGCCAACGGAGATGCGGAGCCCTGCGTATTCATCCACTATTCCGGAGCGAATATCCGCAAGAACACACTGTTAGAGTGTCTGAAACAGCCGCTGTTTATGGCTTACAGAGACAACCAGCCGTTTAATGACAATATGCTGCGTCCGTGTCCGATGCTGGAGAATCCGGAGATTCTGCAGAGAATCGTCAAAGAGTCCGGCGCCGTATCCACAGACCTTCAGTCTCCTGAGACCGCAGAGCATCTGTGTGCGAAGTGTGAAGATTACGCAGATGCATGGACTCCGGAAGCAAATAAGCTGTGGAAAGCACATCCGCATGTAAAACAGGGTTACATCAACTACAAACCGGAAAATCTGGAAGGATTTTTAGAGAGAAATCAGAGAGCATAATATCTGGAGGTAATCACTACAATGGGAGTTAAACATTCAGCAGGAAGAAAAGCCTTTGAAGTAGGCTTTAATCAGATTTACAAATACCTGAATAAAGACCGTGATTCACACTACATCAAACTGTTTAATCTGGCGCATAAAATCACAGGCAATACCTATCCGCAGTATTTCTGGGACAACGCAGTGGAAGAGTTCAAAGACCCGAACCACAAGTGGAGAAAAGTTGTGGATCAGGCCCTGGACAATCTGCACCCGAACGTGGTAAAGCAGCATGTCCTGAACCTGGGTTATGAAGCCGGCCTGACCGGATTCAAGAAGGTTAAGGAAAACCGTGAAAAATACGGATGCAATGTACCGTGGGTCATCCTGATGGATCCCACCTCTGCCTGCAACTTAAAATGTACTGGATGCTGGGCCGCAGAATACGGGCATCAGCTGTCTCTGAGCAATGAACTGTTGGATCGTATCATTACCGAAGCGAAGGAACTGGGCATTCATTTCTTCGTTATGACCGGCGGCGAGCCCTTGGTACGCAAAAAAGACATTATTATGCTGGCAAAGAAGCATAATGACTGTGCCTTCCATATCTTCACCAACGGGACACTGATTGATGAAGAATTCTGCAAGGAAGTGCAGGAAGCAGGCAATATTTCCTTCGCGATTTCCATCGAAGGATCCGAAGCAACCACAGATGACCGCCGGGGAACCGGTGTATACCAGTCCGTTATGGATGCCTTCGATCTTCTGCATAAATATGGTCTGCTCTACGGCGTATCCGTATGCTATACCAGTAAGAACTATAAGGCAGTTACCACCGATGAATTCCTGAATATGCTGGTGGACAAAGGCGTGTTGATTGCATGGTATTTCCACTACATGCCGGTAGGAAAGGATGCTTCCACTGATCTGCTTCTTACACCGGAACAGAGAGAATATATGGTAAAACGCGTCCGTTACATCCGTACCAGAGACTGTGACATCCCGCTCTTTACCATGGATTTCCAGAATGACGCGGAATTTGTAGGCGGGTGCATTGCCGGCGGCAAGAACTACCTGCACATCAACCCGAACGGCGACGTGGAGCCCTGTGTATTCATTCATTATTCCAATGTGAACATCAAGGACCATTCCCTGTTAGAGGCCCTGCAGCAGCCGCTGTTTATGCAGTATCACAATACCATGCCGTTTAACGACAACATGCTGCAGCCCTGCCCGATGCTGGAGAATCCGGAGATGATCAAGAAGATGGTAGAGGCTTCCGGCGCCCATTCCACCGATATGCAGGCGGAAGAGCCGGTAGATGATCTGATCGCCAAGACCAAGCCTTATGCGGAGCAGTGGGCACCTACTGCGGAGAAAATGTGGAACGAGCATCAGAAAGATATTGAAGAGATCAAGCGCAAGAGGGAAGAAAAATACGGTACCGCGTAAGATCGGACAAATCTTACTTTTTAATAAAAAGAGAGTTGTTTGTTGTGACAGCTCTCTTTTTTTAGTATGATTACATTTGGATTTGATCCGAAGTGACACAGCTGGAAATGGAGAAACCTACCATGACGAAAAAGAGAAAAATGAAAAAGAAATACAAAGTTCTTCTGATCCTTCTGATTCTGGCAGCCGTGGTGGCCGTGACAGGAAGTCTGGCGGCAAAGCGGGCGGCAGAAGCTTCCAAACAGCCGACAGCCACAGACAAGGTGGTTCGCAGAACTCTGCAGTCCAGTATCAGCGCGACAGGCACAGTAACCAGTGATTCGGTGACCAATGTATACGGCAAGGTCTCCGGCGCTGCCGGACTGAAGGTGAAGAGCGTCCGGGTAAAGCCGGGTGACAAAGTGAAAAAAGGCGATGTGATCTGCACCTTTGATGTATCGGATGCGGAGCAGAGCCTCAAAGACGCGAAAAATGCCCAGAAAAAGCAGGAAGAGGCGGAGGAGCAGGCAAAAGAAAGCGCCAGAAAAAGCGCGGAAGCATCGGCGTCCGCAGCGAAAAAACAGGCACAGAGCGCGGCCAGACAGCAGGCATCTCGGCAGAAAGCCGCGAAAAAAGCCCTGGATTCCGCGAAAAAATCTTACCAGAACGCACAGAAACAATATGCGGCTGCCCGGAAAAAACAGGAACAGCTGAAAGATGCCTATGAGAAAGCGAAAGAAGCCGCTGCCAAGGCAGCCGGCACGGAGCAGGAAGCTGCCGCCCGGGCTGCGCTGCAGCAGGCACGCCAGAGCTATCAGAGCTACCAGCAGGCCTTCAGTGCCCGCAAAAGCGCCCTTTCCCAGGCAAAATCCGCCCTGGAGATCGCGGAGAGCGCCTATGAATACCTGGCGGGTGCCGCAGGCATTGCCGGAGACCTTTCCGCATACAGCGCGGGAGGACTGACAGGGGATACGACAAGTGCCGCTTCCTCTGCCGCGGATCTGTCCGGTTATGCCTCCGGTATGAGTGGCCAAGGTTCGGACAGCGTCATGAAGAGCTATCAGGACATTATCGACAGCAGGGAACTGACCGCGCCGGTCAGCGGAACGGTTACAGCCGTGCAGGTGGAAAAAGGCGGCACGTATGCCGGCGGAGCAGCGGCTGTCATCCAGGACACCTCAAAACTGTACATTTCCACATCGGTGGATGAATATGATATTTCCAATGTCAAGAAGGGGATGCGGGTACTGATCAAGACAGACGCCACCGGAGACAAAGAACTGGAGGGAACCGTCCGGAGAATTTCCCCGACAGCCTCCGGGGGCACTTCCGGCGCTTCGTCCTCCTCTTCCTCGTCGGCATCCATGGGATCTTCGGATTTTTCCTCCATGCTTTCCGGTTCCGCTTCTTCCGGAACGGTATCCGGCAGCAGTGTGTCCTATCCGGTGGAAATCGCTCTGAAAAAGAAGGATTCCCGTCTGCGCCTGGATATGACGGCCCGCCTGAGCCTGGTGAAACAGGAGAAAAAAGACGTATTGTGTGTCCCGTATGACGCGGTTTATACCAATAAAAAAGGCAAAAAGGTAATTTATCAGATTACGGATGCTTCCGCGGTGACCGGAAAAGACGGAGACCTTTCCGGCATGAAGGAGATCCCTGTGACTACCGGGCTGGAGAGCGGATATTATACCGAAATTTCCGGCAGCGGGATCAAAGAAGGAATGGAAATCCGGATACCGGACAGCGGACACAAGACCACTGTGGAAGAGGCATTTAACGGTATGGATTCTACCGGAGGAATGTAAGATGAGCACAGTGATTGACATGCATGGAATCGTCAAACGGTTTTACGAAGGCCGGGAAAACGAACTGCAGATTTTAAACGGCATTGATCTCCAGGTGGAACAGGGAGAATTTGTAGCCATTGTAGGAGAATCCGGTTCCGGCAAATCGACGCTGATGAATATGATCGGCCTGCTGGACCGCCCGACCGAGGGGAGTTATACCCTCAACGGCACGGATGTCATTCATGCCGCGGACCTGGAGCTGTCCGCCATCCGCTGCAACGAAATCGGCTTTGTGTTTCAGACCTATAATCTGGTGCCGAAGATTACCGCTGTCCGCAATGTGGAAGTGCCCATGATGTATGCGGGAATCTCCCGGAGGGACAGGAATGCCAGGGCAAAAGAGCTCCTGAAGATGGTAGGCATGGAAGACCGTATGAAGCATCGCCCGGAGGAGCTGTCCGGCGGACAGAAACAGCGTGTGGCCATAGCCAGGGCCATGGCCAATGATCCGTCCATTATTCTGGCGGACGAACCCACCGGCGCCCTGGATTCCAAAACCGGGCGCATGGTCATGGATCTGTTCCACGAACTGCATGAACAGCACGGCAAAACCATCGTACTGATCACCCATTCGACAGAACTGTCCGAGGAGACGGACCGGATCCTTACCATTCGAGACGGATCCATTACCGGGGAACGCAGGGGAGGAGGCAGACACCATGTTATTTGAAAATATCCTTCTGGCGCTGGAAAGCCTCAGAGTGAACAAACTGCGCTCTTTTCTGACGATGCTGGGCATTATCATCGGAATCGGATCGGTCATCAGCATAATGACAGTAGGCGATGCCATGACCAGAAGCGTGGAAGATGCCATGTCCGGACTAGGGGGCAATACGATTACTGTTTCCCTGGTCCAGAAAAAAGAGAACAAAGACATATCCGGCAAAGGCGCGGTCTTCGGACAGGAACCGCGGGCAGCCAGTGTGCGGGAAGAGGATCAGTTCACCCTGGATATGATCCGCAGCCTGTGTGAGAAATATCCGGATCAGATCCGCACCATTTCGGCCAGCGAACCGGTTGGCAGCGGATCCGGATCCGTGGAGGGCAATTCCGCCAATATTTCCCTGACGGGAGTCAGCGCAGGCTACTTTATCGCCAACAAACTAGACGTGGTAAACGGTTCCTATCTGTCGGCTGCGGAGCTGGAGGACGGCGGCAATTCCGCGATGGTATCGGACCGGTTCGCGAAAAAGCTTTACGGCAGCGGGGAAAATGCCCTGGGAAAGACGGTGGATCTTTCCGTGGGCAGCCAGAATGTCCCGGTAAGCATTGTAGGCGTGTACCACTATAAAACGGACACCATGGCTGCATCCATGATGGACAGCGAAGATACGGCTACTGAAGTCTATATCCCCCTGAAACTGGCCAAAAGCTACACACATACGGAAAAATACAGCACATTTTCCATCGTGACCAGGAATGGAGTGGACTCCGAGGCCTTTGCCGGCACGGCAGAACGCTTCCTGAGCAGTTATTACAGAACCAATCCGAACTTCGAGCCTTCCTGCTTCAGCATGGCGTCCATCATTGACCAGATGAGCAGCGTGATGTCCACCGTGACGCTGGCGATTACGGCCATTGCGGCCATTGCCCTGGTGGTGGGGGGGATCGGTGTGATGAATATTATGCTGGTATCCATCACCGAACGCACCCGTGAAATCGGCACCCGCAAGGCACTGGGAGCCACCAACGGCTCCATCCGCATGCAGTTTATCGTGGAAGCCATCATCATCTGCCTGGTGGGCGGCGGCATCGGCATCCTTCTGGGAATGGCGTTGGGCGTGTCCATGACCTCCTACCTGCATTACACGACATTCCCGTCCCTGTTTTCCATCCTGCTGTCCCTGGGATTCTCCATGGCAGTGGGCGTGTTTTTCGGATATTATCCGGCCAACAAGGCGGCAAAGATGAACCCCATCGAAGCGCTGCGGTATGAATAACAGGGAATTTGCACGGCCATGCGGCAGAAGGGACCGGGGCAGGCCGGAGTGGAAAAATAAAAAAAGAAAGAAGACAGTGGAATGTTCTGGTTGATTTTTTTGGCAGCCGCCGGCATCCTGATCGCGGCAGGCTGGTTTGGCCTGGGGTATCTGGGGTTCCGGACGGCAATTCTCCGGGGAAGGGAACTGAATATCTATGACCGGGCATCTGTGCGGGGAACTTCCTGGGATAAGTATTACGATGAGATTATGGAGGGAATCCAGTGGATCCATGCCCAGGAAGCGGAAGATATCTGGCTGACCTCCCGGGACGGCCTGAAACTGCACGGCAGACTGATCAAAAATCCGCAGGCGGAGGGAACGGTAATCATGTTTCACGGCTACCGGACCAATGGGGATGTGGATTTCAGCGCGGCAGCCCATGTATATTATGAATGCGGCAATCACATCCTGCTGGTGGATCAGCGGGCCTGCGGCCGCAGTGAAGGGCGTTATATCGGATTCGGTGTGCTGGAACGGTACGATGCCGGCAGCTGGGCCCGCTATGTCAGCCGGCGGTTCGGGCCGGACCGCCGGATCATATTAAGCGGTCTGTCCATGGGCGCCTCCACGGTGCTGATGGCCTTAAGCGTGGACCTTCCGGACAATGTGGTGGGACTGGTGGCGGACAGTGCCTTTTCCTCTCCCCGGGACATTATCCGCAATCAGATTCATCAAAGCTATCACATCAGCGGCCGGTGGATCACGGCAGCCATTGATTTTTGGTCCAGGAGGCGCGCGGGATACGCGCTGGATGAAATGTCCACACTGGAAGCTGTGCGGGGCAGTCGGAGAACCATTCTCTTTGCCCACGGGACAGCAGACAGCCGGGTACCGCTGGAAATGACGCTTAAGGCAGCGGAGCTTTCGGAAGGGGATACGCTTATGGTTATTACGGAGGGCGCGGAACACGGCACCGGATATCTGGCAGACAATGCCAGATACCGGGAGGCCCTGCAGAAGATCTGCACCCTTCCGGTTCCTGCTTCGGAGGTCAGAAAGACAGCTTCCGGCGAATAGCAGACAGCAGGAGAGGCGGTGCCGCCAATCCGGCGCCGTCGGCGCTTTTGCAAAAAACAGCGCTTGCTTATAAACAGACCGGAGGCCGTCCATTGGACGGCCTCCGGTCTGTTTTCCCCTGCCTTCGCAGAGGATTCATGAAACGTGTCTAGACGCTTTCACAAGAGAGATAAAATGTTTTATAAAGGCTTCACCAGTTACCAATAAGTATCTAAGTGAATTTGAGAGTATTATAACATGAGAAAAAATGAAAAGCAAGGGACTCCGCCCGCGCAGATTGTTCTAAACCAGAACCAGAAGCGGGATTTCTGTACTTTCCATCATACATGGTGAAAAAAATCACAAATCATTCCGCCGGTCTCCCGGAAGGGCGTGTGATATGACTGTCTCCGATAAAGCGGAACAGTCCTTCTTTCTCTGTCTCGAAATCCGCAATGCCCAAGTCATAGAGTTCCTGTTCCACGGCGGGGTCCATGGTGTAGGTGCTCATGTTCAGCTGTCGGCTGGCCGCGAAGATAAAGGCAGTACCCTCCTTTTCCATGCGGTAGGACTGGGCCTGGCAGCTGCGGTACATGATGTGCCGGCGGTTCATGTCCCTGATGGTATTCGGATACCGCCAGCAGAGCAGGGTATACAGGGCGCGCATTTTTTCCGGGGTTTTAACGAAATCCCTGGTTTTGCTCATAAGGATCACCACCCGGTCGCATCCGTCATCCAGCGCTTTCTGGACAGGGATGGAGTCGGAAATGCCGCCGTCAAAATATTTTACGCCGTTTACCTTCACCGGCCGGCAGACCGCCGGAATGGCGGAGGAAGCCATGACTTCCCGGTAATTGTCCTTCTGCAACTGATCTTTTGTAAAATAGTGGGGCTTTCCGGTGCGCGCATTGGTGGCCACAATGGTAAGCTCGGCAGGGTTGTTCATAATTGCCTCGTAGTCCAGGGGATCTTTCCCGTCCGAATTGGAAAGTGTGCCATAGATATAGGACAGATTGAAAAGATTGCCGGTCTTTAAGAAGGGCTTCAGCCCGAAATACATGGGGTCTTTCAGGTGTTCCGTATAAAATCTGCGGCACCGGTCCCGCTGTCCGGCGGCAAAGGAGCAGGCGTTGGCAGAGCCGGCAGAGACGCCGATGATATAGTCAAAGGTGATTCCGTAGTCAAGAAATTTATCGAGAATTCCGGCGCTGTAGGCACATTTCATGCCGCCGCCTTCAATAATCAGTCCCAGTTTTCCCATAGAGGTCCTCCTGATAGTTCACATTCTTTAAGTATTTAATAACATGTGTAATACTACACGGATTCCAGGAGAGAGTCAACGAGCTTTCTCGGGTTTCCCCTGTTTTTTGCGGCTGGTTTCGTGTATAATGCAATCGATAAAGCAGTTTTCTTTAAAAGAAAGGAGCAGTTGCTATGGACGCAAAAGTGTATGAATTATTAAATGATCAGGTAAACAAGGAGTTTTATTCCGCCTATCTGTATCTGGATATGGCAAATTACTATACGGCGCAGGGGCTGGACGGATTCGCCAACTGGTTTACCGTTCAGGCAAAGGAAGAGCAGGATCATGCCATCATGTTCTACAATTATCTTCTGGACAACAATGAAAAAGTTGTGCTGGAAGCGATCGCAAAACCGGACAAAACCTACAGCGCTTTCATTGAACCCCTGCAGGAATCCTATCGCCATGAGCAGTATGTCACTTCCCTGATCAACGGCATCTACGCGGCAGCCAATGCAGTGAATGATTTCCGCACCATGAAATTCCTGGATTATTTTGTGACGGAACAGGGCGAAGAAGAGAAAAACGCCAGCGATCTCATCGGCAAGATGGAACTGTATGGAGACGATAAACGTTCTCTGTATATGCTGAACAGCGAGCTGGCTGCCAGAACTTATACCGCGCCTGCGGCTGCAGAATAAAGACAGATGAACAGCAGGCAGATCGAATACTTCCTGGCGGTGGCCGGTGAACTGAATTTCACAAAAGCGGCAGAGCGGCTGTATGTTTCCCAGACAGCCGTGTCCAAACAGATCAGAAACCTGGAGGAACAGCTGGGGGTAAAGCTTTTTACACGCAGCAGACAGCATGTGGAGCTGACCCACGCGGGAATCGTGTTTCAGCGGGAAGCGCAGTACCTGATGGTTCATTATCAGGATGTGGTGAAACGCACCCGCCTGGCGGCAGAAGGCATGTACGGGACGCTGTCCGTGGGATTCGCCACGGGGATGGGCTCCACGGTTGTGAGCAGCGGGATACGCGGATTTAAGGAAAAATATCCGAACATCGAGATGTCCTTTGTCAACGGAACCCCCAGCCGCCTGCTTCAGGAACTGAAAAGCAGACAGATCGATCTGGCGCTGATTCCCCTCTTCGACCACAAATATTACGAAGGCCTTTCCTATGTCCGCATCAGGGAATACGGGATGCAGGTGGCCATGCCCAAGAGCCATCCCCTGGCGTCCCGCCGTCATATTGACCGGGAAGACCTGGAAAATGAGCCGCTGATCTTGGTCTGCACGAAAGAGAGCGAACTGGGAGAAGACAGCCGGATCCTGGATCCGTTCATCCAGAAAGGCATTCAGGTGCAGGTGGTAGATAAAAACGAAGACATAGAGACCATCCGTTTTATGCTGGCGGCGAATATGGGACTGACCATCCTGCCGGAATATCTCCATGTGGCGGATGACCGGCAGAACGGTCTGGTGGAAATTCCCTTCGGCGGGCCCGCGGATCGGATCATGCTGATTGCGGCGTATCTGCCGGACAGCGGTAATCCGTCCATTCCGCGGATTCTTCCATTTCTGGAAAACGCGTAAGCGCTCTTGTCAGAGGGCTCGCGACAGGGATCCCCATACCAAAAGCACCCGTTTCCGTGAAGCATATCACGGAAACGGGTGCTTTTATTCTCGGACTAAGGGAAATGTCCGACATCGGGTCTGCAGAAAGGGATGTCAGATAAAATACTGCAGATCCATGTGTGAAGGGTTGTGCCTGCTCCACGTACCGATTCAGGAGGGAATCGATGGATTGCGCGAAAATGCAGGCAAATGGTAAAAGTGTTCGGCTGGTAATCGGTGCACTTGTTCAGTGCTCACTTATCATAGCCTGCGGCGGAGAATTCGTCCAATGAAAAAATAGCAGGAAATAAGAACCAGAAGTTATTGTTAAATGATTAACAATGTGTTAGAATATGGAAAGCAGCAATTCATGGGTGGACTTTAATTTAAAAAAATAATATGATAGGGGTAGCCAACAGGAAGAAGACGGGCTGTCTTCTTACAGACAGCTATCCGGCTCACGAAGGAGGAAATATTATGCCATTAGTTACAACGACAGAAATGTTTAAAAAAGCGTACAGCGGCGGATATGCCATCGGTGCGTTCAATGTGAACAACATGGAGATTGTACAGGGAATCGTAGAAGCAGCAGGCGAGCTGAGATCCCCGGTGATTCTGCAGGCGTCTGCGGGAGCCCGCAAGTATGCCCATCCTGCATATCTGAAGAAACTGGTGGAAGCAGCTGTGGAAGAGTGCCCGGAGATCCCGATTGCCATGCATCTGGACCACGGCGCAGATTTTGAGACCTGCAAAGCCTGCATCGACAACGGCTTCACCTCGGTTATGATCGACGCTTCCGGCAAGCCGTTTGATGAAAATGTGGAAATCACAAGAAAAGTGGTAGAATACGCGCATGCGCATGGCGTAGTCGTGGAAGCAGAGCTGGGCACACTGGCCGGCGTGGAAGATGATGTGAAGGTAAACGCGGCAGATTCCTCCTACACCAATCCGGACGATGTGGAAGAATTCGTAGGCAGAACCGGCGTAGACTCCCTGGCCATTGCCATCGGAACCAGCCACGGCGCATACAAATTCAAAGCAGGTACAAAGCCGCAGCTTCGGTTTGACATTCTGGATGAAGTCGTAAAACGCCTTCCGGAATTCCCGATCGTACTGCACGGCTCTTCCTCCGTACCGCAGGAATATGTCAAAATCATCAACGAAAACGGCGGCGCGTTAAAAGACGCGATCGGCGTACCGGAAGAGATGCTGCGTCAGGCCGCTGCTTCCGCAGTCTGCAAGATCAACATCGATTCCGATTTAAGACTCGGATTTACCGCAGGCATCCGCGAGACCATGCGGAAAGACCCGTCCATCTTTGATCCGCGGGAATACCTGAAAGTAGCCCGCCAGAACGTCAAGGACATTGTTGCCCACAAGATCGTAACCGTACTTGGTTCGGACGGAAAAATGTAATACAGAATCTGATCCCGGCAGAAATGCCGGATTCCGGGCCGCTGCCTGCCGCAGCGGCCCTTTTTTTCCTCTTTTTTTGTGAAGAAAGCCTATTTACAAAGTCCTTCGGCAGGCTTTATGATAAACCCGGTAAGCGTTCTGCTGACCACCGCAGTGTTCTGCTGCGGAGATTCACCTTATTTTATTTCTGTTTCATTTTCATTTTATTTTTAGAGCAGGCCGGCGGGGGAAGCCTGTACATGTGCCGTCCTGTTCGGAAGGAGGGCCAATGGAGTATCATGAATTTGTGAAGAAAACGGAGCACTGGATCCGGAGCAACTGCGTGGAAGACGCGGAATTCGACGTGCAGACGGATCAGCCGGGAGAATTTCTGGAGACGGCGGAAGAGCTGGCGGCCGGCGCGCTGAAAGACTGCTGTGAACTGTCCCGGGCAGCGCTGCAGGTAAAAGAGGAGTTCGCGGGGCTGGACGCCTGTCCGGTGGAGTTTGATCTGGAGCTGATGGGAGAGGGCTGCCTTTCTTCCCTTGCTTTTTATCTGGAGGTGCTGTACGTTACGTATCTGGATGCCGGCTGGGGGACCGTGGCCCGGACGATGCGCAATGCCATGCGCAAGGCGGGCATGCTGAAAAAGAGCATGAAGCGGGCGGATGAATACGCGTCGATGCTGGATGCGGAAGGACAGGAGCTTTTTGGACGCCTGCGTCAGCTGCGGGCGGGGATTGCCAGGGAACGGGGGCTGCCGCCCTATGTGATTTTTTCCAATGAGACGCTGTATGAGATGTGTACCGCGCAGCCGAAAGATATGGAGGAGCTGTTGCAGATTCACGGAGTCGGAGCCAGAAACTCCGCGCTGTTCGGGGAACAGTTTCTCCAGGCGCTGGGCGGCTGAGGGTTTTTGAACATGGAGGATATCTCCGGTGTTTTTCGCAGAATCGCTGTCCGGGGATTCCCGGAAAATGCAGTTTCTTTTTGTCCGGTCTGCGGGTATAATTGACTGGAAACCCAGAAGATTCGTATCTGCCGGCGTTCTGTGCCGGCGGCTGAAGTGTGAGGAAAACAGAGGAGAAGCGTATGACTGGAATTCTGTATGGCGTGGGAGTGGGTCCGGGAGATCCGGAACTGATGACCTTAAAAGCTGTCCGAATGATTCGGGAAAACCCTGTCATTGCCGTTCCGGGGACGGATCCCCGGTCGTCAACGGCCTATCAGATTGCGGTGCAGGCAGTGCCGGAGCTTGCGGAAAAAGAACTGATTTTCGCGGATCTGCCGATGATCAGAGACCGGGAGAAACTGAAGGAAATCCATGCCGGGACGGCCCGCCGTATGGAGGAGTATCTGGCCCGGGGGGAAAACGTGGTGTTCCTTACCCTGGGAGATCCGACGGTATATTCCACATTTTCCTATCTGCAGCATATTGTGGAGGCGGACGGATATGAGACAGGCCTGGTCAGCGGGGTGACTTCCTTCTGCGCCGCCGCGGCCTGTCTGAATCAGCCCCTGGTGGAATGGCAGGAACCGCTGCATATTCTGCCGGCTGTCCATATGAAGGAACTGAAGCTTAAGGAAAACGGCACCTATGTGCTGATGAAATCCGGCCGGCGCATGGCAGATGCCAGGGAAGTTCTCCGCAGCAGCGGGCGCCGGGTGTCCATGGTGGAAAACTGCGGCATGCCCGGGGAGCGCGTTTACCGGGATCTGGCGGAAGTGCCGGACCGGTCCGGATACTTTTCTGTGCTGATTGCCAGGGAAGGGGAAGCGGATTCCGGCGAGCAGAAAAACCGCTGAAAACAAACAAATTGTCTTGAAACAAATACAAAAGTGATTTATAATAAAAATTACAGTTCAGACGGTTAGGGCTCGTCCCGCGCCGGATGAAGCAGAGAAAAGATATGACTCTGACGGCAAGGGAAGATCCCGCGCAGGAAGAAGCGTATACAGATGACAGACAATCGTATTTTTATCTTTTGTGTCTTTGTGCCCTTCTCCCGGAGTTCTGGGAGAGGGGTTTTTTTATGAATGATCTGAAGGAGAAGCTGCCTATGTTAAAACTGGCAATTTACGGAAAAGGCGGAATCGGCAAGTCCACCATGACATCCAACCTGGCTGCGGCCTTTGCGGTTCTTGGAAAAAAAGTCATCCAGATCGGCTGCGACCCGAAGGCGGATTCCACAATCAATCTGCTGGAAGGGGAACCGCTGCTGCCGGTCATGGATTATCTGAGAGAACATGAAGAGGAGCCGGATTCCATTGAACAGATTTCCCGCAGGGGATTCGGAGATATCCTCTGCATTGAGACCGGCGGCCCCACCCCGGGACTCGGCTGCGCGGGGCGGGGAATCATCGCCACCTTTAACCTGCTGGAGGAACTGGAGCTTTTTGAGACCTGCCAGCCGGATGTGGTGCTGTATGACGTGCTGGGCGATGTGGTCTGCGGAGGATTCGCGGCGCCGATCCGGGAGGGCTATGCCGGCAAGGTCCTGATTGTCACCTCCGGGGAAAAGATGGCGCTGTATGCGGCTGACAATATCTATCGGGCGGTGCAGAACTTTGAGGACCGGGGATACGCGAGTGTCGGCGGCATTATTTTCAACCGCAGAAATATTCCGGACGAGGAGCAGAAAGTAACTGCCTTCGCCAAAGAACGGCACCTGGAGATCGTGGGGGATATTCCGCGGAATGACGAGATCAATCGGTATGAAGAACAGGGCAAGACGGTGATCGAAGGGGATCCGGACCTGCCCATCAGCCGGCGGTTTCTGGATCTGGCCCGGCGGCTGCTGGATGAGAATGCGCGTGAGGAGACAGAATGAACAGGACACAGACTTGCGGAACCGGAAGCATGCCGGAACGAGAGCCGTACCATATTACAATTGCTGAACTGAATGCCCTGGGCAGGGACAGGATTCCGGAAGAACTGATTTCCAGCCGGCAGCTGATCTACAGCTCACCGGCCACACTGGCTTATAATTCCCCCGGGGCCACAGGATTCGGCGTCAAACGCGCCGGCCTGGCGATTCCGGAATCAGTGATGCTTCTGGTGGCACCGGGATGCTGCGGCAGAAATACCAAGCTTCTGGCTGAAGTGCCGGGATATGAGGATCGGTTTTTCTTCCTTCTGATGGAGGAATCGGATATTGTCAACGGGAGCCATCTGGAAAAGATACCGCAGGCCATCCGGGAAATCCTGGAAGAACTGCCCAAACGGCCCTCCTGCGTCATGATCTGCAGTACCTGCGTGGACGCCCTGCTGGGAACCGACTGGGAGCGGGTCTGCCGGAAAGCGCAGCGGGAAGCGGGAATTCCGGTGCGGCCGGCCTATATGTACGCGCTGACCCGGGAAGGAAGAAAACCGCCGATGGTACTGGTCCGGAAGTCCGTATATTCCCTGCTGGAGCCGGCAAAAAAGAACTCCCGTACCGTGAACCTGCTGGGATATTTCGCCCCGCTGCAGGATGACGCGGAGCTGTATGACATCCTGGGACAGATGGGAATTCGCAGAATCCAGGAGATTTCCCGCTGCGAAACCTTTGAAGAATATAAAAAGCTGGCGCAGGCCAATTTCAACCTGGTGCTGGACGCGGAGGCCCGTACCGCGGCAGATGACCTGGAACAGCGCTTAAAGATCCCTTACATCGAACTGCCCCGCCTGTATCAGATGGATAAGATCCATAAGCAATATCAGATCCTTGGGCGTACCCTGGGGGTGGAAGTGGATGACCAGAAAGCCATGGAATCGGCCCGGCAGGCCGCGCAGCAGTTCCTTGACAGACATGGGACCGTAACAGTGGCCATCGGGGAAATGATGAATGCCAAACCCTTTGAGCTGGCCCTTGCTCTGACGAAACAGGGACTGCGGGTATCGGAAATTTACTGCAATATCAGCCCGGAGGATTATGTATACATCCGCCATCTGGCAGACATCAGTCCGGATACGAACGTATACACCAATCTGTCGCCCACCATGCTGTATTATGACTGCAGTGAAGGAACCGCGGATCTGACCATTGGAAAAGACGCGGCGTATTATCATCCGGACAGCCCGAATGTGGCCTGGAATGAAGACCGTCAGCCGTACGGATTCGCCGGTGTCCGAAAACTGTTTGAACAGATGGACGCGGCCCTGGCGCAGAAAGACTGAGTGATATTATGAAGGAAATCTATCATCTGATTGAAAAACTGGACAGAGAGCACCGGCTGGACAAAGGAGAATGGACGGCGCTGATTGCCGGCCGGACCTCCGAGCTGGCAGAGGATATTTTTTCCAGGGCCAGAAGCTATCAGCAGAAATACTACGGGCACGAGATCTTTGTCCGGGGTCTGATTGAGATGACCAGCTACTGCAAAAATGACTGTATCTACTGCGGCCTGCGGCGCAGCAACCGCAGCGCCCAGCGCTACCGGTTAAGCAGGGAGGAGATCCTGGACTGCGCGCAGGAAGGGTACCGCCTGGGATTCCGCACCTTTGTGCTGCAGGGCGGGGAAGATCCCTATTATTCCGCGCAGGATATCGCGGATCTGGTAGCCGAGCTGAAGAAAGCGCATCCGGACTGCGCGGTGACGCTTTCCCTGGGCGAACGGGAACGCCGGGATTATGAACTCTGGCACGAAGCCGGGGCAGACCGGTATCTTCTGCGGCATGAAACCGCTGATTTTGCCCATTATGCCATGCTGCATCCGCCGGAGCTTTCGGCTGCCCACAGGCAGAACTGCCTGAGAGAGCTCAAGGACATCGGCTACCAGGTGGGCACCGGCTTCATGGTGGGTTCCCCGGGGCAGACGGCGGAGCATCTGGCGGAGGATATGCTGTTTTTAAAAGAACTGAATCCGGAAATGGTGGGAATCGGACCGTTTATCCCCCATCATGACACGCCTTTTGCGGACGAGCCTGCGGGTACCGTGGAACTGACGCTGTATCTGCTGGGCCTGATCCGGCTGATGATTCCGGATGTGCTGCTGCCGGCGACTACCGCCCTGGGGACGATTGATCCCCTGGGCCGGGAGAAGGGCGTACAGGCCGGGGCCAATGTCATTATGCCGAATCTTTCCCCCCGGGCAGTCCGGAAGAAATATGAACTGTACGACAACAAGATCTGCACCGGGGAAGAAGCCGCGGAATGCAGAGGCTGTCTGCAGCGCAGGATGGATTCCATCGGCTATACGGTAGTCGTGGACCGGGGGGATGTCCGGCGGCCGGCATAAACGGGCACATGGCGCAGGGCGGAAAGGGGCCGTCCTCTGCACAGACAGGGAGTCTGACGGAAAGTGACAGGAATGCGCACAGACAGCCGCGGGATCCGGCAGCGTGCAGAAAGGAAGAAACATGGGACTGAATGCAACACCATCTGCCGAACGGGTACACATCGGTATCTTCGGTAAGAGAAACGCAGGAAAATCAAGTATCATCAACGCAGTGACAGGACAGAGCCTGGCCATTGTTTCCGAGGTGCGGGGCACCACGACCGATCCGGTGAGCAAAGCGATGGAGCTGCTCCCGCTGGGGCCGGTGGTCATGATCGACACCCCCGGCCTGGATGACAGCGGAGAACTTGGCGCCCTGCGTGTGAAAAAAAGCTATCAGGTGCTGAATAAAACGGATATTGCCGTGATTGTGGCAGACGGCACGGAAGGCTTCGGGCCGGAAGAAGAGGCGCTGCGCCGGCGGATCCTGGAGAAAAAGATTCCCTATGTGATTGTGATCAATAAGGCGGATCAGATGGCAGCCGGCCGGGAGGAAGAAATCCGCCGTCAGCTGGAGCAGGAGAAGAATCTGATCTTTGTCAGCGCGGAAGAGGGGACCGGCATCCATGCGCTGAAGGAAATGATTGCCGCCCAGGCGCCGGAGGAGGACACCAGCCGGCATATTGTGGGAGACCTGGTGGCACCGGAAGATCTGGTGGTCATTGTCATTCCCATTGACAAGGCCGCGCCGAAAGGGCGTCTGATACTTCCGGAACAGCAGACCATACGGGATCTGCTGGATACCGGAGCGGTATCGGTAGTCACCCGGGAGACAGAGCTGGAGAAAACACTGGCTTCCCTGGGGAAACCGCCGGCGCTGGTGGTTACCGACAGCCAGGCCTTCGGAATCGTATCCCGCATTACCCCCCGGGAGATTCCGCTGACCTCCTTTTCCATTCTGTTTGCCCGGTATAAGGGAAACCTGAAGACACTGGTGCGGGGCGTGACCCGGCTGGATCAGTTAAAAGACGGAGATCCGGTGCTGATTTCAGAGGGCTGCACCCATCATCGGCAGTGCAATGACATCGGTACGGTGAAACTGCCGGGCTGGATCGAGGCCTATACCGGAGTCAAACCGGAATACACCTTCAGCAGCGGCACAGGATTTCCGGACGATCTGAGCCCGTACAGACTGATTATCCACTGCGGCGGCTGCATGCTGAATGAGCGGGAAGTAAAATACCGGATTCAGTGCGCGGAGGATCAGAAGGTGCCCATTACCAACTACGGAGTCAGCATTGCGTATATGCACGGGATTCTGGAACGGAGCCTGGAGCCCTTTGCGGACATCGCGGAGATTCTGAAAAAAGAGTAAAGGATGAATACATGAAAGGTTTGCACAAGATTATTTTTCCATTTGCGCCGGATCAGTCCGGGGCGGTTTCTGTCTTTTACGATCTGGGCGGCATGATTGTCATCTGCGATGCCGGCGGCTGTGCCGGAAATATCTGCGGATTTGACGAACCCCGCTGGTTTCAGACAAAGAGCGCGGTATTTTCCGCGGGACTCAGGGATATGGACGCCATTTTGGGCCGGGATGATCTGATGATCCGCAAAATGGAGGATGTGGCAGAAAAACTGGATCTGGAGTTTGCCGCCGTCATCGGGACGCCGGTGCCGGCCACCATTGCCACTGATTACCAGGGAATTAAGCGGCTGGCCGAAAAAAAGATCGGCCTGCCGGTGATCACAGTGCCCACAAACGGCATCCGCTGGTATGATGAAGGGGCGGAACGGGCTTATCTGGAACTGTTCCGGACCTTTGCGGCGGATCCGGATACCGGAAAAGGGCATGCATCGGGAGCACAGGACATCATTCCGCACTCTGTCGGCGTCATAGGCGCGACGCCGCTGGACCTGGGCGGGACAGCTGCCCTGGAGCGGCTGAAACAGGCGCTGCGGGAGCAGGGAGCCGAAACCGTGGTCTGTTACGGAGCCGGAGCTTCGATTTCCGATGTGCGCCGGGCCGGCCGCATGGAAAAAAATCTGGTGGTGGCGCCTTCCGGCCTGAAAGCGGCCCGTTATCTGCAGAGACAGTTCGGCACGCCTTATACCTGCGGCTATCCGATTCCGGAGACGGTTTCCATGCCGGAACCGGCGGCGCTGAACGGAAAACGGGTGCTGATTGTTCACCAGCAGATCCGGGCCAATGCCCTGCGGGAATACCTCCGCGCGGTAAGCAGCGCCTCCGTGGATGTGGCTTCCTGGTTTCTGCTGAAACCGGAAGGAAAGCAGCCGGGAGATTTCCGCCTGCGGGAAGAGGATCAGTTCCGGGAACTGATGGCAGGGGGAACCTATGATGTGGTTTTCGCAGACCCCTCTTTCCGCCGGGCAGCCCGCGGATTTCAGGGCGTGTGGGTGGATCTGCCCCATTTTGCGGTGTCAGGAGTCCCGGAAGCGTAAGAAAGCACAGAAGCAGTCTGCCGAAACGGCAGGGAAAGGAGGGACGGTATGTCAGAAGAGAGACGGGAGGCAGTGATTCGGGTCTATGGAATCGTGCAGGGCGTCGGATTCCGTCCTTTTGTCAGCCGGATCGCGGATCAGCACCAGATCGCGGGCAGTGTCTGCAACAAAGGACCGTATGTGGAGATTGCGGCAGGAGGGAACCGGGATCAGATGGAGGCGTTTCTGTCTGATCTGGAGCACCGTCCGCCGGAGCGGGCAGTCATCCTGAAGATTGATGTGGAGGACCTGCCGGCGGGAAATGTGGCAGAAGACAGGTTTTCCATCATTGAAAGCGCGAAGGAAGAAGGGGAAATCTTTGTATCGCCGGACATCGCCACCTGTCCGACCTGCAGAAAAGAACTTTTTGATCCGTCCAACCGCAGATATCTGCATCCGTTTATCAACTGCACGTCCTGCGGTCCCCGGGTCACCATTCTGGACGGAATGCCCTATGACAGGGAACGGACCAGCATGAAGGAATTTCCCATGTGTCCGTCCTGCGAATACGAGTATACCCATGCGGAAACCAGGCGTTACGATGCCCAGCCCGTGTGCTGCAATGACTGCGGCCCCAGGGTCTATCTGCTGCCGACAGACAAAACGGCGCCGCTGCCGGTATCCGTGGATACCCTGCCGCCGGATCAGACAGACGCGGCAGCCATTACAGCCGCCCGGAGGACGATTGCGGAAGGGGGGATCGTGGCAATCAAAGGAATCGGGGGATTTCACCTGTGCTGCGACGCCACCAGCGAAGCGGCCGTAGCCCTTCTGCGCAGCCGGAAACGCCGGCCGGTGAAACCCTTTGCCGTGATGATGCGGGATCTGGATACCGTAAAACGGGAGTGCGAACTGCCGCC
Source organism: Clostridium sp. SY8519 (assembly GCF_000270305.1). NCBI lineage: Bacteria > Bacillati > Bacillota > Clostridia > Eubacteriales > Clostridiaceae > Clostridium > Clostridium sp. SY8519. The sequence goes on from NC_015737.1 coordinate 1,684,784, forward strand.
GGAACAGGCAGAAGTGCTGGACGGACACCAGAAGCCGATTATCCTGCTGAAAAAGAAGAAACAGCCGGACTGCCGGCTGGCGCCCTCCGTGGCGCCGGGCAACCCCACCGTAGGCGTGATGCTGCCTTACGCGCCGGTTCAGATGCTTCTGTTTACTTACACGGATTCCGTGAAAATGCCGGATTGTCTGGTGATGACCAGCGGCAACATTTCCGGCGCGCCGATCTGCCGGGACGACGAATCTGCCCGGACGGAACTGTCACAGATGTGTGACCTGATCCTGTCCCACAACCGGCGGATCCGGCTTCGGGCGGATGATTCGGTGATGGATTTTTACAAGGGCAGGCCCTATATGATCCGGCGTTCCCGGGGATATGCCCCCCTTCCGTTTCTGCGGGAAGCGGAATGCAGCGGCACGGTGCTTGCCATTGGCGGCGAGCTGAAAAACACTTTCTGCATCGGTCGGCATCATCTGTTTTACCCCTCGCCTTATGTGGGGGATATGGCGGATATCCGCACCATACAGGCGCTGCGGGAATCCATTGCCAGAATGGAGGATCTGCTGGAGGCGCGGCCGGAGCTGGTGGCCTGTGACATGCATCCTAAGTATCATACGGTGGAAGTGGCGGAAAGCCTCGGGCTGCCGGTGGTGCAGGTGCAGCATCACTATGCCCATATCCTTTCCTGTATGGCGGAAAATGAGTGGGAAGAGGAAGTCATCGGCGTGTCCTTTGACGGCACCGGATACGGCACGGACCATACGATATGGGGCGGCGAGTTCCTGCGGGCATCCGTACGGGGATTTACCCGCCTGGGCAGCATAGATCCCTTCCTTCAGATCGGCGGCGACGCTTCTTCCAGAGAAGGCTGGCGGATCGCGGTTTCCATGCTGCTGGAAGGCGCCGAAACACGGGAAAAAGCGGAAGATCTGGTCCGGCGCCTGGAACTTTGTGATGAAAAGACCATGAAAGTCCAGGAAATGATGGCGGACCGCAGGATCAACAGTGTCTCTTCCACCAGCGCAGGCCGTCTCTTTGACGCGGTCAGTGCCGTGCTTGGCATCTGCAGGCAGTCCTCTTTTGAAGGGGAGGCCTCTATGGCGCTGGAATTTGCGGCGGAATCCTGGGAAGAGAGCCATCCGGCAGGACAGAGGAAAGCAGACAGCCGGCAGCTGGGCAGGGCGGAAGACGGCCGTTTCCTGCTGCCCACCAGAGAACTGTTTCTTTCCCTTGCGGCTTCCCGGCTTTCCGGCAGGGATCCAGAGCTTCTGGCATGGAAATTTCACAGGGATCTGGCGGAAGCCATACTGGCCGGCTGCAGGGAGGCGGAACGGGTGACCGGACTGCATACCGTGGCGTTAAGCGGCGGGGTGTTTCAGAACCGTCTGCTGCTGCGGATGACGGAGGAACTGCTTTCCGCCCATGGATTTCGGGTGCTGCTGCACAGCATGGTGCCGGCGAACGACGGCGGAATCGCGCTGGGACAGGCGGTATATGCCATGGAACAGCTGAATCAGAGAAAAAAATCAGAAAAGGAGAATTGATATGTGTGTAGGATTACCGGCAAGAGTTGTAAAAGTAAAAGACGGAACCGCTCTGGTAGATGCTTCCGGCGCGAAGAGAGAAGTCTCCGCGGAGCTGCTGGATGAGCTGGATCCGGGAGATTATGTGATGGTGCACGCAGGGGTGGCGATCGCGAAAATCACCGATGACGATGAAGACGAGACAGATGCGCTGATGGATGAGCTTCTGTAGGAAGGGGTAGGGACATGAGCGAAGGGAAAAAAACTGCCCGGGAGATTATCACAGAGTACCATGGGCCGAAAATACGGATTATGGAGGTCTGCGGAACCCATACCCATGAGATTTTCCGTCTGGGAATCCGCAGAATTCTGCCGGAAAGCATCGAGCTGATCTCCGGCCCCGGCTGTCCGGTCTGCGTGACGCCGGTGGGATATATCGATGAGGCGGTGATGCTGGCGCTTCAGCACCACTGTACCATCTGTACCTTCGGCGATCTGATCCGGGTGCCGGGATCTGAGATGAGTCTGGCCGGTGCGCGGGCGGAAGGCGCGAAAATCCAGACCGTCTACACGCCGACAGACGCCTATGAATACGCGAAAAACCACAGGGATGAGCAGGTGGTGTTTCTGGCAGTGGGATTTGAGACCACGACGCCCTCCGCGTGTCTGGCAGTGACCAGGGCGCAGAACGACGGACTGGACAATTTTTCCATCCTGACGGCGAATAAAACCATGGGCAACGCTTACCGGGCTCTGAAGGGAAGCGCGGACGCGTTCCTGTATCCGGGCCATGTCAACGCCATTACGGGAACAGAAATCTGCGAAGAACTGGTGCAGGAGGGCATTTCCGGCGTAGTGGCCGGATTTACGGCCAAAGAACTGCTGACCGCGCTGGCATATACCATTGTCAAAGTACAGGAAGGAAAGCCGTTTTTCAAAAACTGCTATCCGCGGGTGGTGACCCGGGAAGGCAGCATTGCCGGCAAACAGATGATGGAGACGGTGATGGAACCCTGTGATTCGGAATGGCGGGGGCTTGGCGTAATCCCCATGTCCGGACTGAAACTGCGGGAAGAATACGCGGCCTATGATGCCCGCAGAAAATACGGACTTCCGCGGATTCAGGGAAAAGCGAACCCGGCCTGCCGCTGCGGCGAGGTGCTGCAGGGCAAATGCAGGCCCTGTGACTGTCCGGTTTTCGGCAGGGGATGTACGCCGCAGCATCCGGTGGGCGCCTGCATGGTGTCCAACGAAGGCGCCTGCTCGGCGTATTACGCGTACGGCATGGAGTAACAGATCAAACAGAAGATTTTGCATACAGGCGGCAGAACTGCCGCCGGCGAGGAGAAAGAGATGAGCAGTGATAAAGTGACACTTGCACACGGTGCAGGGGGCAGACAGACAGCAGAGTTAATTGAACGGGTATTCCAGGCACATTTTTCCAATCCGGAGTTTACTTCAGATGACGCGGCGGTTCTGCGGATCGGCGCAGAGCGCCTGGCGTTTACCACAGACGGATTTATCGTGTCTCCCTATGAATTTCCGGGAGGAAATGTGGGAAAACTGAGTATCTGCGGCACGGTCAACGATCTGTCCTGCATGGGGGCAAAACCGCTGTACCTGTCCTGCGCCTTCGTCATTGAAGAGGGATTTCCCATGGAAAAACTGGAGGAAATTGCTGCCGCCATGGAGAAGACAGCAAAGGAAGCCGGTGTGCGGATTGTGGCCGGTGATACCAAGGTGGCCGGCAAGGGTCAGGTGGACCATGTGTTTATCACAACCACCGGAATCGGACAGATCATGGACGGCGTGCAGACTTCCGGCGCCCTGGCGCGGCCGGGGGACGCGGTGATTGTCACCGGTGATGTGGGACGCCACGGCTGCACCATCCTTCTTGCCAGAGACGAATACGGCATAGACGCGGATGTAACCAGCGACTGCGCGCCCCTCTGGGATGTGGTCCGCTCCATGTTTGACGTGACAAAAGATATCCACGCGGTGCGGGATGCCACAAGAGGCGGCGTGGGCACCGTACTGTATGAAATCGCGGAACAGAGCAATGTGGGCATCCGTCTGGACGCCCAGGCAATTCCGGTAGACGGCGCGGTATCCGGCGTCTGCGGCATGCTGGGCTTGGAACCGCTGTATCTGGCCTGCGAGGGCCGTCTGGTGGTATTTGTTCCGAAAGAAGAGGCACAGGCAGTGGTAGAGGCGCTGCGCGGACAGAAATATTCGGCCAATGCTGCGATTATCGGAGAAGTGACAGAAGATAACGCCGGCAAAGTAATCATGACGACTGAGATCGGAGCGCAGACCGTACTGCCGCAGCCGGGCGGAGAGCTGCTGCCCCGTATCTGCTGAGAGGAAAAGATATGATCGATTTACACAAACAGACAGACACTCCGGTGGATCTTACGGAACGTCCCATCGGGGAGGTCTGCGTCGGTACACCGCCCTTTCCGCAGGGGCTGGAATACTGCGCGCCGGCCCGGGGACACTGGACCATCGCCCATACTCCCATGCTGATTCCCGGAAGTTATATGATCTATCTGTGCGCTTCCGCCTGTATGCGGGGGGTGGTGCTGTCTGTGCTGGAATATGAGGGCATGGACCGGTTCTCTATGATAATCCTGAAGGATGAGGATATCTATGAAGGCAATCTGGAGCAGGTGATGATCGACGGAATCTGTGAAATCATTGACGGACTTAAGGAGCATCCGCCGATTGTCATGCCCTTTACCAGCTGTATCCACCATTTCCTGGCCTGCGATACCACATATATTTATGAGGTTCTGCGCAGCCGATATCCGGATATCGATTTTGTGGAATGCTTTATGATACCCACCATCCGCAAAGGGCATATTACCCCGGAGGAACTGATGCAGGTCAATCTGTACGATGCCCTGGAAGAGGGGCTGGAAAAGGACCGGAGCGTCAATCTCATCGGATGCAATTACCCGGCGGATCCGGCAGATGACTACTGCAGGATGCTTCTGGCAGCAGGCTACCGCCTGCGGAATCTGCCCGCAATGGAAACCTATCAGGAATACAAAGATATGGCCAGAAGCGCGGCCAATCTCTATACAGCGCCGGTTGCCCGGTTTTCTGCCCGGAAGCTGGAAAAACGGCTGAACCAGCAGGATCTGTATCTGCCGTCAGTCTGCACCTTTTCGGAAATCCGACAGGCGCTGACGGATCTGGCGGATACCCTTCAGATTCCGCTGCCGGATCTGGACGCCATGCAGGCGGAAGCGGAAGCAGCGGCCGCCAAAGCGCGGAAACTGCTGGGCGACACCCCCATTGCCCTGGACTACGAGGTGATTCCTCGCTTCTGTTCCATGGCCCGGATGCTGACGGAGCTGGGTTTCCATGTCACGGATCTTTATTCCGATTATGTCCTGCCGGAGGAGCAGGAAGACCTGGACTGGCTGAAGGAACACGTGCCGGAGCTTGTATTCCACGCCACATCCGGCTATGCCTGCCGCATGGAGGAAAATATCAAACGGCCGGAGCCGGAAAGAAAGATACTGGCGATTGGCCAGAAGGCGGCTTATTTTACGGGAACCGCCCATTTTGTAAATATGCTGGAATATAACGGGCTCTGGGGCTTTCACGGGATTGTCCGGCTGATGGAACTGATGATGGAAGCCTATGAGCAGGAAAGCAATGTACCGGAGATTATTTCGGTCAAGGCATGGGGCTGCCATGCATAAGAAGGAAGCAGGAATGAAACAGGTATATCACAATCTGTGTACATATTCGGCAGATTTGTTCGGTGTGAATTCCGCACTGTATGAGCTGGGAGGACTTTTGGTCATGCATGACGCCTCCGGCTGCAATTCCACCTACAATACGCACGATGAACCCCGCTGGTACACCATGGAAAGCATGGTATACGTATCGGGACTGAATGAAAAAGATGCCATTCTGGGCAATGACCAGCGCCTGATTGACGATGTCTGCGCAGTGGCAGAGAAAGAACATCCAAAATTTATCGGACTCACCCGGTCGGTGCTTCCGACTTATATGGGTACGGATCTGAAGGGAATTGCCCGGGTGATTGAAAAACGGACCGGAATCCCGACCTTCGGGTTTCCCACAAACGGAATGGACAGTTATGTGCTGGGGGCCGGTGCCGCCTTTCGCGCCATTGCGGAGCGGTTTCTTCCGAAGGCGCAGCCGGAAAATCACCTGCAGGATACCGACGGCGCCGGCCGTTCGGATGCTTCTGCCTGCGCAGCAGACAGGATCCGCCTGAATCTGATGGGAGTCACTCCCCTGGACTTTTCTGTCTGCGGCAATGTGGAAGCACTGACGGAAACCATGGAACATGCCGGATTTGAGATTCTCAGCAACTGGGCCATGGGCAGCACCCTGGAGGATCTGCAGCAGGCGCCGGCGGCAGATGTGAGTCTGGTGGTATCCGTGACCGGGCTGCCGGCGGCGGAGTATCTGTATGAAACCTATGGGGTTCCCTATGTACTGGGCATTCCGGTGGGACGGGAAGTGACAAAGCAGCTGGAAATACTGATCCGCAGGGCCTTTGACACCGGCAGGAATCAGAGCCTGTTTGCCCTCCGGCGGACACCGCTGCCACAGAGGGATTTCCGGGAGTGCGGCCGGAAAATCCGGATCATAGGGGAAGCCTTTCACTGTGCCTCCCTGCGCTGTTATCTGGAATGGACCTATGGCTGCCGGGACGTATCGATTCTGTGCCCGCTGGAACGGGACGGCGGAGTCCTGCGGGAGACAGATGCCCGCCTGAGCGATGAAGCATCTGTGGCGGACTGGATTTCCGAGGCGGAAGTCGTGATTGCGGATCCTGTATATCAGCGTGTCACAGGGCCGGACATCCGGTTTCTGAAGGATCCCCACGATGCTTATTCCGGCCGGATGTACCACAGGATCGGCAGGCGGTTTGTGGGAGCGGACGCGGATCCCTTTCCGGAATTTCATCACGAACTGCAGGAGTAGGAGCAGGAATCCGTAACTGTGGAAAAAACCGGAAGACGCCGGATTCAGTCATCTGCTGAATCCGGCGTCTTCCGGTTTCGGGCTTATATGATCGCTTCCCGGGAATCAGGCGAATTTCTTATACCAGTAGTTCGCCTTGGAGATTCTGCGGGACATGGCCGGAATACCGGCCCGTTCATAGGTCACTTCAAAATATCTGGTTGCCTGGGCGACCGAGCTGTCATTTCTCGCCATACGTCTTTTCAGTCCGGAGCAGTCTTTGTAGACCATGAATTTCAGCTGGGTCTTCAGGTTGCCGGTACCGGTCCCCTGTTTGCGGGCATACCGCCTCAGGGCGCTTTTGCGGGAGCCGGTCCACTGGATCAGTCCGTAACAGCTTCCGCTGCGGGAAGTGGCGGAAATGCCGGATTCCTGGTCCATATTTCCGAGAATGCCCGCGGTGGCTTTCTTGGAGAAGCCCTGGGAACGCAGGAAGTTCCAGGCAGTTCTGGCCCGCGCGGTCTTGGAACGGGAAGCTGCCTGTGCCGGCTGTGCGATGGATCCGGCAACGGAGGCTGCCATCACTGCAGCCAGCGCAAAGGTCAGGACTTTTCGGAAGGGTTTCTTTTTATGGGAAGCAGATAAATGTCTGGAATCAGTATCGGGTGTCTGTGTGCAGGATTCTGCATGTGCGAATATCATAAGGTCTCCTTTGACAAATTTCTTTTTCTTCTGTAAATAATCACATCAAATCACATCAGCTCATTGCATCCGATTGCATCGGCGGAGCCGGCAGATGCAGCCGCGGCCGTTGCCCGGCCGGATAAATGTTACGTAAATATTACAACAAATTGAAAAATATTGCAAGTTATGTGACGGAATGTTTATGAAATATTTATGGAAAAGTTACTGCAAAAAACATCCAAAGGCCAGTGTTTCTGCGGGATACAGAAGAATTTGAAAATAAAAAATTTTTGACATTCTGTGGGGGGAATCCCGGTTGAAAAACAGTTTTTTTGCGTTATAATTAGGCATAGATCAGGCAGAAAATCCACGGGTTTTCCGTCCGTGCAGCCTGACTGCTAAGGGATGATTTCATGTTTTACGGCACGCAGACAGTTTATCATCAGATCAGCCGGTCTGCTGCGGGACACATGCGGCTGATCTTCTGAACATTTATTCTGAAAGGGTATGATTCAATCATGGGACATCATCATATAGACAGACTTATTTCCGCCACTGCGATTCTGACCGCAGGGGCGTTAGCTTTCTGCGGCATTCCGGGAGCCGGCGCGCTGCCGGGGACTTCAGTGACCGCCCGGGCGGCCATGCGCACCGAGAAGGAGCTGAGCTATCAAGTCAGCCCGAAGCTTTCCGATGAGCAGCAGAACATCTTAAAGGCGGCCCTGTCCCTGGAAGGCAGGATTCACTATGTATGGGGCGGCAAGGCGGCCAGCGCCGGATGGAACTCCGGCTGGGACAGCGGCGGAGGGATGGACTGCTCCGGTTTCGTTCAGTGGGCGTACTGGACTGGCATCAACAAAAAAGACGGCATGCACAGCACAGAAGAGATCAGCAGCTCCGCGAAGGAAATTAAAAAAAGCGAGCTGGAACCGGGCGATCTGGGTCTTCTGTTCCGGGGTGGCAGCCATTATGAGGACCAGAACGGCAATACCTACGAAACAAAGGAAGAGGCCGCAGCGGGTAGCCGGAAGCAGGCGGAAGAGTATATCAAAGCATACGTTGCCGGAAAACCGGCCAAAGGGCCGAAATTAAAAGACGCTTCCGACACCCAGAGCAGCAGTCACGCAGCAGCACTGCGTTATGCCCGGAAAGCAGCCGAAGCGCAGGAAGAGCTGGACAGCCTGAAAAAAACGGAATCTGCAGCAGACAGACTGACCGCGAAAGCCGAGCAGCTGGAAAAACAGGCGAAATATTACCGGGAAAGGGCCGCTGCAGCAGAAGGACAGGCAAAGCACTTCCAAAAGGAAGAAAAAGAAAACCGGGAGGATACCGGCGAGACAGAAAAGCAGCAGGAAGCGGACCAGGAGCCGGAGGTGAAGACAGAGGGGTATCAGGCATCTGTAAAACCAAAAGCAGGGAACCGGTCGGAATATGAGAAAGAGGCCAGGACTTACACCGAACGGGCGGCAGAGTTCGGCCGGAAGGCAGCTGCGCTCCGGAAAAAGGCCGCAGCGGCAGCCCGAACAGACCAGGCACAGCGGAAAAAAGCAGAAACATTGAAAAAACAGGTGAAAACCTTCACAGAAAAAGCCATTGAGAAAGAAGCTTCCGTCTGCAGGACCAAAAAAGTCACCAACCACGTAGGCATTTACGTGGGAAAGGATGCCAGAGGCAGACAGATCTGGGTACACTGCAACGGATCCGCGGATACGGTGTCGGCAGGGACGTTCGGAGGCTTCCGGTATTTCTGCAGGATCAGCTATCCCAGACACTACCGGATCAGGGACGGCAGGCTGGACAAGGAGAAAAAAGCAGAATCTCTCTATGAGGGAATCCAGAAGATTGCGGATGATCTGCGAAAACAGGCACTGTATATGGGACCCAATCAAAAAGATGTAGTCGAAGAAACTCAGGCAGCCGACCAGGCAGATGCCGCAGCTGCGGAGAAATGACGGAATACAGTAAACAGACAGAAAGCCGGATCCCGATCTGATCCGGCTTTCTGCCTGCATGAAAAAAAGAATTGATACACGCTGCTGTCTCAAAGGTTTCAAGGGGGGGAAGATTCCTTCTGACAGCTTGAAGTATAGCGGAAAAATATGACCGCTGTGGGAGCAGAATTTGAACAATTTATGAAGAATATGAACATTCCGGGAATCTTTCCGGAAGCCGGAGGATTTCCAGACAGAAGCAGATGAGAATATGCACGGAATGTGATACAATAGGGCAATAGATGAACCGGAAAGGAAGGCAGAAGGATGAGCAATGAGAATTTAAACAGAGAAATAGAAAATGTCAGCACAGATCCGGAGGCAGTAAAATGCGCCTCAGCACTGAATGAAGTGATTCGTACCCGGGGCATGAATCTGGAAGAACTCTCCGCCAAGTGCGGGATCCCTGTCATTGTTCTGCAGGACTATACGACCACCATCGCAGACATCCGGGAGGCAAAGGCACTGGATCTGCTGAATCTGGCGGAAGCGCTGCAGGTGGATCCTTATATCCTGGTGGGAAAGCATCCGATCGAAGATTTCCAGAAGAAAATGAAGGAAGAATATACGGATTCCTCTTCCCTGGAATATCTGCGCAAGATGCTTTCCAAGCCAATCCGCGGCTGAGAAAATAAACAGGCAGACGATAAGCTTGCGCTGCCGGCTGCCGGCAGAATGGAGGCGATTATGAGAGTTACGGAAGTATCATCCAGAAAGAAAGGCTACGATTCCATCAAAATTCTGTACCATGAAGCATTTCCCAGGCGGGAGCAGATCCCTTTTTCGGTGCTGCGTCTGATGGCGCACCGAAAAGGGATTAATTTTCTTGCCTTTTATGAGGAAGATGAGCTTTGCGGCATGACCTATCTGGTCCGGGATCAGTGGACGGTATTCGTTCTGTTTCTGGCCATTGACGGTAGGAAGAGAGACCGGGGCTACGGCACCAGGATCCTCCGCTGGCTGAAATCCCGCTTTCCGGACTGCGAGATTGTGCTGGAGATCGAGCCTTTGGACGAGGAACAGGCACCCAACCATATGCAGCGGAAAAAGCGCATGGAATTTTATGAACGCAGCGGGATCCGGGACACCGGCTGGGAAGTTTATGAAGGGGACGTCCGCTACTGGCTGCTGTCCAGTGAGGGAAGAGATTTCGATCCTTATGAATTCCGGAAACTGAACCGCTGGTTTTCTCTGGGGTACTTTTCGGAGATGCCCCGCAGAAGAAAACAGAATCTGTGATCGAAATCCGGTCACTCTCAGACAGACGGAAAGCAGGGGGTGCAGAATTCACACACCAGCCCTTTATTCGTTAATTGCATAACAAATAGTCGAAAACCACCAAAAAATCTGAAATAATATCGGATTTTTTAGTGGTTTTTTGTTATAATAGAGGCAAGATGAAAGAAAAGGAGGACAACGAGTATGGCAAAATGGGTTTACATGTTTCATGAAGGCAGTGCGAAAATGCGGGATCTGCTGGGTGGAAAAGGCGCGAACCTGGCCGAGATGACCAAGCTGAATATGCCGATTCCGCCGGGATTCACGATTACGACGGAAGCCTGCATCGACTATTACAATCAGAACGAATCGATTTCCCCGGAAATCGAAAAACAGATCTATGCGGCCCTTCAGAAACTGGAAAAAGAAAACGGCAAAATTTTCGGTGACGAAACGGATCCGCTGCTCCTCTCCGTGCGTTCCGGCGCCCGGGCCTCCATGCCGGGCATGATGGATACCATTCTGAACCTGGGACTGAATGATGTGTCCGTGGAGGGATTTGCCGCCAAGACCAATAATGTCCGCTTCGCGTATGATTCCTACCGCCGGTTTATCCAGATGTTTGCCAACGTGGTAATGGAAGTGCCGAACAGCGAATTCATGGAAATCATCGACCGGGTCAAAGACGCGAAAGGCGTGAAGTATGACATCGACCTGGATGAAAATGACATGAAGGTCCTGGTGGAGAAATTCAAGGAAGTATACAGAAACGAAAAAGGTACGGATTTCCCCCAGGATCCGAAAGTGCAGCTGATGGAATCCGTGATGGCAGTATTCCGCAGCTGGAACAATCCCAGAGCGATTGTATACCGCAGAATGAATGATATTCCGGGAGACTGGGGTACCGCAGTAAATATTCAGACCATGGTATTCGGAAACATGGGTCTGTCTTCCGGTACGGGCGTTGCGTTTACACGGAACCCGGCCACCGGGGAAAAGGGAATATACGGCGAGTATCTGACCAATGCCCAGGGGGAAGACGTGGTATCCGGTGTCCGCACACCACAGCCCATTGAAAAACTGGCCGAAGATTTTCCGGACTGTTACAAGGAATTCATGGACTATGCCATCAACCTGGAAAAGCACTACAAAGACATGCAGGATATGGAATTTACCATTCAGGAAGGAAAACTCTATTTCCTGCAGACCAGAAACGGAAAGCGGACAGCGGCAGCGGCAATCCGCATTGCCAAGGAACTGGTAGAGGAAGGCATGATCACACCGCAGGAGGCGATTCTGCGTATTGACGCAAAATCTCTGGATCAGCTGCTGCATCCGCAGTTTGATGAGGAAGCGCTGAAATCCGCAGAAAAAATCGGCGAGGCGCTGCCGGCATCGCCGGGTTCCGCCGCAGGACGGATTTTCTTCCACGCGGAGGACGCGAAAGAGGCCAAAGCCAGGGGTGAGCGTGTGATTCTGGTGCGCAAGGAGACCTCTGCGGATGATATTGAAGGCATGCACGCGGCAGAGGGAATTCTGACCGTTCGGGGCGGCATGACCAGCCATGCGGCGGTAGTGGCCCGCGGCATGGGCACCTGCTGTGTATCCGGCTGCAGTGAGATCGAAATTGACGAAAACAAGAAGACGATCCGTCTGGGCGGACATAAATACACCGAAGGGGATTACATTTCCTTAAACGGCACCACCGGTGAGATTTATGACGGCGACATCAAAACCGTGGATGCCCCCATCGCCGGAGATTTCGGACAGATCATGGAGTGGGCGGATGCTTTCCGCGCCATGGAAGTCCGTACCAACGCGGACAATCCGGAAGATACGGCCAATGCGGTGCGGCTGGGAGCCGAAGGCATCGGCCTGTGCCGGACCGAGCATATGTTTTTCGCGCCGGAGCGGATTAAGAAAATGCGCATCATGATTCTCTCCCGGACCAAGAAGGCAAGACAGGCGGCCCTGAATGACCTGCTGCCGTATCAGAAGTCGGATTTCAAGGCCATGTACAAAGCCCTGGAAGGCAGACCCATGGTGGTGCGCTATCTGGATCCGCCGCTGCATGAATTCCTGCCAAAGACCAGAGATGAGATGGAAGAGCTGGCCAAAAGCATGAATATGAGCATCGGCCATGTGCGTTCGGTCTGCGCGGAACTGCAGGAATTCAATCCTATGATGGGACACCGGGGCTGCCGTCTGGCCGTCACCTATCCGGAGATTGCCCGTTTCCAGACCCGGGCGGTGATGGAAGCGGCCATCGAAGTGATGGAAGAGACGGACTACACCATTACGCCGGAGATTATGATTCCGCTGGTGGGAGAGCGCCGGGAACTGAAATATATCAAAGATATCGTGGTGGAAACCGCGGAAGCCGTAAAGAAGATCTATGACTCCGACATCGAATATCACATCGGAACCATGGTTGAAATCCCGCGGGCGGCGCTGATGGCCGGGGATATCGCGAAAGAGGCGGAATTTTTCTCCTTCGGAACCAATGACCTGACCCAGCTGACCTTTGGGTTCTCCAGAGACGATGCGGGCAAGTTCCTGGAAGATTATTACAAAAACATGATCTATGAATTTGATCCCTTCCAGAAGTTGGATCAGAAGGGCGTAGGCCAACTGGTGGAAATGGGAGTGGCGCGGGGCCGCGCCCAGAGACCGGAGCTGATCTGCGGAATCTGCGGCGAGCATGGCGGAGATCCTGCCTCCATCGAGTTCTGCCACCGGGCAGGCCTGGACTATGTATCCTGCTCGCCCTACCGTGTGCCGATTGCGCGGGTGGCAGCGGCGCAGGCGAACATCAGGTATCCCCGCGGAAACACCCATCTTTACGATGGACAGAATTAAACCCGGCGCTGCGGCATAAAATACATCGGGTGCTGCTGCAGGAAATCCGACAGCAGCCGCATAGAAAAGGCGGCTGCTGAACAGAGAAAGAAGCAGCCGGACAGAACCAGCCAGCGCGGAGCGAAACAGCGGTTATGCCCGCACCGGAAAAGCCCGGCGGCCCATGGAAGAGGAAACTTCCGTGAGCCGCCGGGCTTTTTGTACCAGTGATTTCTGTGTGTCTCTGTACGCCCCTGCAGCCGCCGGAATTAGAATTCGGCGTAGGTAAACGTAGGGGAATTGGTTACCCCGGACAGCATAATAAAGAAAAAGATTGCCAGCAGAATACCCAGAAACAGAAGGGTATAGCTCCAGTATTCCCGATCCGTCAGAAGACGGAACAGTTTGTTTCGGGAGGGCTTCCCTGTGTTCTCCGGCGTTTGTTCCGCAGTGGGAAGGCCTGCATTTCTGCTGTCCGCCGCAGGTTCTGAGCCGGCGGCGGGGGAATTAATTTGATTTGTTGTAGAATTTGTAGATTTGTTCATTGATTGTCACCCAGCCCAGCTTATACGGATGCACCGCATCTTCAAAGAAATTTTTTGTGTAGGATTCATTGGACAGATCGGCGACCTGTGCCTGATAGCGGGAGGCGATATTGTCGATTTTGTATCGCAGCACATCCCGTCGGATTTCCGGAAGCCCTGTGTAGTCAAACCAGTAGCCGTTTACCGGCTGAAGGATCAGCAGCGGCTGAATGCCCTCTGCTTTGCAGACTTTCAGGAAACATTCCAGATCTTCGTATTCCGGAGAAACCTCATAACTGGAATCTCTGTGGAGCCCCCGGGCCTTTTCCTCGATATGGGAGAATTTCTTCCAGGCTTTGGGCGCCATGTAGTAGGGATTGTTCACGGCAGGAGAAGCAGAGACTGCTTTTTGTTTCCATTTTTCCCAGTTTATGTGTTTTAACGTGTCCGCCGGTCCCTGGTAGTGATCCAGAAAGCGGATGCCCTTCTTTTTCATGAGTATCCGCATGGTCAGATAATCCCGGTCTGTGGTATAGGCATTCAGGATACGGTAGGAGATCCGGTCAAACCCAGTTGCCTTCTTTCCGCCGACGCCGTTGATCCGGTTGTACAGGGCGGCGTGGCGCCGCAGGGTATCATTTTTTTTCAGCAGATGACGGCTGCGCCGGGCCACATATTCCTTGACATCCGCCGGCAGGTCCGGATTGCGCATAAAGGCGGAATATTCCGTTTCTGAAAAACGCATTTCATAACGGGCACCGGAGAGACCGCCCCGGTAAAACCAGGATGGGGAAAGGATCAGAACCACTTTTTTCCCTTTCAGCTGTCTGCCGACAGAACCCAGGACGATACTGTGATTCAGACACTGATTGTAGGCACAGCCGATGGTCATGATGTCCGTATTTGTTCGCTCCAGCAGGCGCTGCGGTCCATAGCTCAGTTTGGCGCCGTGACCGATTTCGGAGGAACCGAAGACCGGCATGGTGCTTTTGTGCAGGTTCTGAGAGATGGCGTTGTAAGAGTTGTCTTTAAAGGAACTGTACCAGTAATTGAATTTCCGGTTGTTGGTATTCAGATTTGGTGAGAGGGTTGCTAAAAAGACAGCAATCACAAGCAGGGTCACTGCGGAAGCAGTCAGGAATGCTGCTAGTTTCTTCATGACAGTTACTGCATCTTTCTGCTGACAACAGCGATGATTTTATTCGGGGTGTTCATTTCTTCTCTGGTTACTTCGGAGGGCGCGATGACCACGCCGAAATTCTCTTCGATTTCCACCAACAGTTCCGTGTAATCCATGGAATCCAGCAGATCTTCCTCCAGAAGGTCGATATCAGGATTTTCCTTAACGATTTCGTCTCCGCAGAGGTCTTCCAGAATGTTTAATAATTTTTCTCTCATGATAAAGTCTCCTTTTGCTGTTTGTTTGCTATAGTGCCCGGCAGATGCCTGCAAAGAGGTCGGTGTATTTGCCCGAGAAGATCAGAAAGCCGAACATGACCAGATGGAAGGTGATGAGCCATTCCATAAAGAGAAACCACTTCTCTTTCCGGTGTTTTTTATAAAATTTTGATTTTTTCTGCCAGATTTCTGTCAGGGACAGCAGTACGCCATGATACAGACCGTAGATGATGTACTGGGCAGACAGGCCGTGCCAGACCCCCATGATTCCCATGTTGATCAGGAATGCGATGGAAGCGCGGGCAAGCTTGTTTTTGCGGAGGATCTTCTTTTTGGTAAAGAACATGACTATCCGCGAGAAAAGAAAGTCCCGGAACCAGTGGGACAATGTGATGTGCCAGCGGTCCCAGAATTCTTTGATGTCCTTGCTGACGAAGGGGGCGTTGAAGTTGACCGGGACGCGGATGCCAAAGAGGGATCCGGCGCCGATGGCCATGAGGCTGTACCCCGCAAAGTCAAAAAACAGATAAAAGCCGTAAAAATACATGTACAGCAGTGTGAAACGAAAGCTGTGCTCACTGGTCAGCCGTACGACTCCCTGATAAAACAGGGCGGCGATGACGATCTTGTACAGCAGGCCCCGGCACAGGGAGAAAATCCCGCTGCCTACCAGCTCCAGATATTCCTTCCGGGGCATCACGGCGGCCAGATCTTCATGGAACCGCCTGCTTCTGTCAATGGGGCCGGACAGGATCGTAGGGAAAAACAGCAGCAGATAGAAGAATTCAAAGGGTTTGACTTCTTCGATCAGTCCGTCATAGATTTCGATGACAATCTGCGTTCCCTTAAAGGTCATATAGGAAATGCCGATGAAGGCAAAGATGTGGTGGGGATTGCCTGCCAGTCCGAATCCCTTGTTCAGCCCCAGGGGCAGCAGGGACAGAATCAGAAACAGCCAGTAGATGCCCGGTTTGCGTCCGTATCGGGTCCGCAGCTTCAGGTATGCCTGAATGATGCAGAATTCAAAGATACAGTACAGTCCCAGGTAAAAGAGGGCCAGAAGATTGTGTCCCAGAACCAGCCACAGGAACAGGAGGCTGACGGCGAATCCGTAGTATTTCAGAGGCTTTTCCAGTATGCCCAGGATGACGGCGGGAATGCCCACACCTGCCAGACATACGAAAAACCAGAAATCGGTAAAAAGTTCCATTTATACGCTCTGCTCCAGACTCTTGCGGTCTGCCTTTCCGTTATTAGTCATAGGGATATCGTTTGTAAAGATGATTTTTTTCGGAACCATATAGGCCGGGATCCGTTCTTTCAGCTTTTCACGGATCCACTTGCGGTCTGCATAGTTTCCCTCATATTCCGGCGCTACCACAAAGGCGGCCAGGTGGCGGATGGCGGAATCTTCCCACTTCGGCACAACGACGGCCTTGTGGATGCCGGTGATCTGCATCAGATTGCTTTCGATATCGCCCAGTTCAATGCGGTATCCGTGATATTTGACCTGCAGGTCGATGCGTCCTTCATAATAGAGGAGTCCGTCCTCCGCAAGCCATCCGGCATCACCGGTATGGTACGCCGGAAGCAGTGTTCCATTTACATCTGTTTTCGTAAAAGCCGCTGCGGTTCGTTCCGGATCCTGAAAGTATCCGGGGCTTACCGTGGTGCCAGCCAGGATGATTTCCCCCGTTTCTCCCGGTTTGGCTTCGCTGCCGTCTTCCCGCCGGATCAGGGCTTTGATCCCCGGCTGCGGGTATCCGATGGGCAGGGAAAGGCCGGATTTTACCATCTGTTCCGTGATTTCCACTGCGGACACGGCCACGGTGGCTTCGGTCGGGCCGTAGGAATTGATGACTTTCGCCTGTGGGAAGCGAATCATCAGCTGCTCCGCGGTATAGGCGGTCAGTGTCTCGCCGCAGAAAAGGAAGGTGTGCAGATCCGGCAGAAGACTGCCGTTGAATTCCGGGTCTGCCAGACACATGGCGGCGAAAGAGGGGGTGGATACCCAGCAGTTGATATGGGAGTCCGCCAGATAGGGCATCAGTTCTCTGGTATTCTGCTGGAGCGGTTTGTCTGTGGCCCATATGGTTCCGCCGGAAGCCAGCGCCGTGTAAGTATCCATGACCGAAAGGTCGAAGGAGTAAGGCGCCTGATTCAGAAAAGTGTTTCCTTCGGAACGCGCGGGCAGAGTGACTGACCATTCCAGGTAGTGGTTCAGATTGTCCGTGGAAATCTGCACGCCTTTTGGATTTCCGGTGCTGCCTGAGGTAAATATAATATAGAAGATATCCGTGCCGCTGCACTGAAAGCTCGAGTCGATGGTCTGGCTGTACTGGCAGACATCGTGGAGCTTCCGTTCGGAGATCAGCAGACGATCCTCCAGTTCCAGGGGTTCGGTGGCGATGACCAGATCGTTGTCTGCAGCTTCAATGATCTGGCGGACCCGATCCGGCGGCATGGAAATGTCTACCGGACAATAGGCTCTGCCGGACCGGACACAGGCCAGAAAACTGACCAGCATGTACGGACTCTTATGGCCGTATACGACAATCGGTTTGCGGCAGTCATCCTGAAGCAGCTGGATCCAGGCAGCCATCCGGCCGGAGCGTTCCCAGAGATCCCGGTAGGTGATTTCACCGAAACGGGAGTGAAATGCCAGCCGGTCCCCGTGTTCCCGGGCGGTCTGTTCAATTCGTGCTAGAATATTCATTTCGGAAATGTCCTCCTTTGACCTGTATGCAGGTATCAGATTTCGTATTTATGTATCCCGTGGAGCCGTGTGCCCAGCAGGAATCGTATGTTATCTTAGGATGTTTACATTAAAATAACCGGTGTTTTTTTCTTAAAGATTCTTAAAAGTCCCCGGGTACTGTAAAAAAAAACCTTGAAATGGTATATTGGTTACTGTATCAGGAAGCAATTGATTGTAAGGAATAAAAGACATGACGGACAGTACAGAGACAAAAATACTGGTAATTGAAGATGACAGAGATATTCGCGAGGGCATCCGCATTCTTCTGGAAGGAGAGGGATATGCGGTGGAAGAGGCGGAAAACGGGATGGAAGGCCTGAAAAAGCTGGACACAGACATGGATCTGGTAATCCTGGATATCATGATGCCCGGAATCTCCGGTTTAAAGACCTGCGAGGAGATCCGCAAGACATCCTACGTTCCGGTGCTGTTCCTGACAGCCAAATCCAAAGAATCCGACAAACTGATCGGCCTGATGGCAGGCGCTGACGACTACCTGTGCAAACCTTTTTCCTATTCCGAGCTTTTGGGCAGGGTCAAGGCGCTGGTTCGTCGGTACCAGATTTACAGCGGAAAAGGGCAGCCCCAGCAGACGCAGCAGGATACCATTCTGGAAATCGGGGAAATCAGACTGGACACCGCCCGCAATGATGTCTGGGTCCGGGGAGAAGAAATCCATCTGTCGGATATCGAATATCATATTCTCATGCTGCTGATGCAGTATCCGGGAAAAGTGTTTTCCGCCCAGAATATCTTTGAAAGCGTATGGAATGAGCCGTATTTCTATAATTCCAGCGGCACGATTATGGTGCATATCCGGAAACTGCGGCTGAAGATCGAGCGGGATCCGCAGAATCCGAAACATATCAAGACTGTATGGGGAAAGGGATACCGGTTTGAGTAAAAACAAATACAGCCTTCGCAAGAAGTTTGTGCTGGTGCTTGTCATCGACTTTTTTCTTGCCGCACTGGTTTGCCTGAGTGTACTGACCTTTGGCACATCCGTGCTGGACAGCCGCCGCGCGGATGGTACCGGTAAGGCCAGGATAGATAATAAAGAAACAGAACTTCAGGAATATATACAGGAGAATAAACTGAGCACAGACGATATGGACCAGGTCGATCAGTGGGTCAGAAAACAGTACGGCGTCTATCTGTCCATTTACCGGGGTAAGACCAATATCTATGATTCGGAGAATTACCCGGCGGTCGGCGGGGGAGAATTATCCGATGTGTATTACAGCGGAAGCTACTACAAACTGAAATTTAAGGATGCTGCTACAGATCTGTATTTACTCTGGGATTATGATCTGCAGTACTATATCGCGCTTATCATTGGATCCGTTGTACTGGGTGTAGTGGTCTTTCTCATTATTGCTCTGATTTATATCAACCGTCTGATCCGGAGGATCCGCAGGCTGGAGTCCGATGTGCGTGTACTGGCTGGCGGCGACCTCAATTATGTCATCGAGCATAAAGGCAGGGATGAACTGACGTCCCTTGCTTCGGAGCTGAATCAGATGCGGATTGCCATGAAGGAAAATATCGAACTGGAAGAGGCACTGAGCCAGGCAAACACCAGGCTGGTGACTAGCATGGCCCATGACCTGCGTACGCCGCTGACCACATTGATCCTGTATCTGGAACTGCTGAACAACAGAAAATACCGTTCAGAGGAAGAGCGGGACAGATACATCGGCAAATCTCTGCGAAAGGCACAGCAGATCAAGCATATGTCCGACCAGCTGTTTGAGCGGTTCCTGATTTTCCGGGACGATTCAGAAGCGACCAAACTGGAAGATCCGCAGCCGGTGGACTTTGTACTGGAAGACCTGCTGTCGGATACGATTATGTATCTGGAATCCCAGGGGTTCCGTGTGGAGACTGCGACCGCGTGGAATGCGCAGGAGCTGAATGCTGTAAAAATTGCGGTAGTCAGCGATTTCGTTACCAGAATCTTTGACAATATCAGTTCCAATCTGCTGAAATACGCGGACCGCAGGGCAGCGGTATTTATCGGGCTGTTTCGGGAAGACGGAAACATACGGCTGCAGTTTACCAACCGGATTGTTCCCAACCGTTCCGATCAGGAAAGTACCCGGATCGGCCTGATTAATGTTCGGCTGATGATGGAAAAAATGAACGGGGAAGCACTCATCGATGAGAATGCCTCCCACTTTTCGATTACCCTCATTTTCCCGGAAATTATATAACACACAAAACAGAACATAAAACAGAACACAAAATAGAACACAAAAAACGAAGAATCCGGAACCAGGGCTCCGGATTCTTCGTCAGGTTAAGAGAGAAAAAATTGGTAGTTATTCGGCTTTGCCGTCTAACCGGTCATAGTTCCAGCGGGTGAAATCCTTTAATGCGATCACTTCCGGCTCCTGAATGGATGCGACATCCGCATGATTCACCTGATACAGGGAAGCGATCTCATTCGTGGAACATGTTTTGTTCTCATTGGTTTTTGCGACAATAAATTCTCGTGTAGCAGCTCTTGCGCCGGCTACAACATCCCCAAATGCTGACATGATACATTCTCCTTTCAAAAATGTTCTGGTTTGTAGTATTATTATAGCTGATTTCACTTTTTTACGAAGCGGAATCCTTTTGGAATACAGAAGATAACCATACAAAAATAAGAAAGTGTTCTATGAAAGTTTACACAGAAAAATGGATAAGTGGTTTTAACCACGAAAAAAGGAGAAAAACAGATGTTTCGTAAAATGAGAAGATTTAAGCAGCAGATTTCACAGGAGGACTGTGAACAGATCCTCCGCCGGGAACCAAGAGGCGTGCTTGCGGTGCTGGGCGATGACGATTACCCTTATGCCGTGCCGCTGGACTTCCTGTATCAGGATGGCAGACTGTATTTTCACTGCGCCAAAGAAGGACATAAGCTGGATGCTATTGCCCGGCATGCCAAGGCATCCTTCTGCGTGATGGATCAGGGATTTCGAAAAGAAGGGGAATGGGCCCTGAACATCCGCAGTGTGATTGCCTTCGGACGGGTGCGTCTCGTGGCGGATCAGGAGAAGACTCTGGCAGTCGTGCGGGACCTTGGTCTGAAATACTATCCGGATGCGGGGGACGTGGATCTGGAGATCGAGCGGACGTTTCGGAATGTGCGGATTCTGGAGATGGAAATCGATCATATGACCGGCAAGCTGGTGAACGAATCCTGATTTTTTACAGAAGTTACAATATATTTACAAATTATGTTTTTAATTGACAGATAATAATAGGAGAAGTACGATATAAACAGATAATAAAAAGGGGCAAACATTGTTATCCCATGGGGAGGTGATAATGATGGAAAATAATTGGGGGAACCACTGTTTTATTCTGCTGTTTTCCACTGTTCCATAACGGGCTTATCAACTCATCAAACGCGGACCGCAAGGGAAAGGGATGCGGTTTGAGAGAAACGATTTCATGATTGAATAGGGAAACAGAAGCCGGCGGTAATTTATGGTTGTTGTATTCCATA
This sequence comes from Clostridium sp. SY8519, assembly GCF_000270305.1. Lineage (NCBI taxonomy): Bacteria > Bacillati > Bacillota > Clostridia > Eubacteriales > Clostridiaceae > Clostridium > Clostridium sp. SY8519. Next base: position 1,706,169 of record NC_015737.1, read on the forward strand.
TGTTTTTGATGAAAGGGAGCCTATGAAAAAGAGAATATTTGCACTGTTGCTTTCCGGACTGCTTGCGGGAACTACCGCAATTCATCCGCAGCTGGCTCAGGCAGCAGGAACATAGAGTATTGCAGCAGATACGTATGTTATCCACACAGCAGATGAAAAATAAAAGTTATGACGGCATACGTATTCTGCGTCCATCTGTCACCTGGAAGCTGAATAATTTAAAAGGATATGCGAAATCGGCTAAAGAACCTGGTTATGCAAAGTATACTGAGGAGGACTGGAAAAAATGTTCGACCGAAAAAGCGGTCTGAAAGGCGGTGAAAAGCATGAAGAAAAGAAGCAGGAAACTCAGTGCTGTGGTACTGGCAGCAGGACTGGCAGTCACTGTCTTTGGAACGGGAGATCTTGCACAGGCGGCTGCAATCGGGTCTACGATCTACTGGGTGAACATCTTATACAAATTAAACCATTTTGATTATGAAAAAAATCCACGAGTTGTTGATGATTATAGCGATACTGTGAGTATACCGGAAAAGTTGCAGGAATATCTGAATACGGTTCACGTCAGCAAGGCATCTGTAAACAAGAAAACGTTTAAAGTAGGAGATAAGCTGACCTACCGGATTGTGCTGAAAGATAACGGGCTGAAATCCCTGGAATCCGATTCTATTGTAGATGAGGAAATTGATTACAGTTCTGTAAAATGTGTCGCATTGAATCTGGCGGCAAAAAAAAGCGGTCAGCGCGTGTGCCTTTACCTGAAGCCGGTACGGAAGAATGCTGACGGGAGTGTAGAGTGGAAAGGCAGTATGAAGATTCGGAAAGGAATGCAGCCAGGGAAATGGATCGTGCAGTCGATGGATGTAAATCCGAACACGACAGAGTGGCATGAGTGGGCCTTTTCTTTACTAAATAGAGAGCAAAATGGAAATCCGCAATATCCGGATCTATCCTGGGGGGACTTTAAAGTCACCGGAACAAAAACGGATCTGACGGCACCAAAAATAGTGCGATTGAAAAACCGTCGGGTATCCAAGCATCGGATTCAGGTACGGTGGAAAGTATTGGATCCGAGCGGGGCGTATTGTTATCTGGTGTGGGGAGGTGATGTTTATGGGGAACGGTTGAAAAAGACCGGGAACTATTACAAGATCACGGAGACAAAGAGTTGGCTGCAGGGTGACATCGGGCTGGTTGCGGTAGATACCTGGGGAAATCAGGTCTACTATGAAATTGTGAAGGGAAAGTGGAGGAATCCGATACGAACGGATCGTGCCTCCAGCCAAATTTCCATCCGGAAGATCACCCAGAAAAAGCCAACGGTAAAACCGGGAGAAATCCAGAAGATTACGCTTTCCATGAAATGGAAAAAGTTCAAACCGGAACGTATGAGAATTGATTACCGTGCCCCTTATGCGTATCTGTGGGATGACCCATCTGCCATAGTAGAGTTGAAGGCAAAGAACCGCAGCAAAACGAAATGGAGTGGAACTTTTCAGCTTAAACCGACTTCCAATTGGAAAGGAACCTGGAGTATTGCCAAGATCTGTGTATTTGGAAAAAACAGCAAGGGAAGGCGAGTAACGCTTACCATTGAAAACAGCAAATGGATGCCGTCCTCCCATGTCGGCAGCGGCTATCTGCGGGCGGATCTGAGCGGCGGAAATATCCGTGTACAGTAATTCTTCCATAAGAAAAACTGACAGTCAGGCCAGACAAAGGGGCGCCGGGATTCTGCACATCCGCAGAATCCCGGCGCCCCTTTGCGATAAAGCCTTTTAGGGGAACGGGGATCAGAGCTCTGCAGAAGCTTCAGTGGAAAGCTCAGAACTGGGAGAATCCGCCTCGTTTACACTGCGCACGACAAAGACGGATACCAGGAAAGCGGCCAGATAGAGTCCGGCCAGAACAAGAAAAACACTTTCGTAACGTCCGGTGCGGTTCATGAGAAACGCAGTGATTTGGTTGCCGGAAAGACCGGCAAATGCCCAGGCGGACAGCGCGAGCCCATGGATGTTGCTGATGTTTTTCATGCCGAACCGGCTGGAGAGCAGGGCCGGCAGTGTGCTGAAGCCGCCGCCGTAGCCTGCGTTGACGGTCAGCATCAGGAGGACAATAATACCCAGGATGCCTTTGGCAGCCGCTGATGTGAAAAAGGACAGCAGAACGGCGAGGAACGACATGGCGAAAATAATACGGTAAATGGTGTTTCGGTCTTTTAAATGGTCACTGACGGTGGAAAAGCCAATGCGTCCCAGCGCGTTGGAAGCGGCGGTGCAGGACTGGATCATGCTGACGGTAACGGCGCCGAAGCCCGCCAGCTGAAGAATCGGTTTTTCATAGGAGATCAGTGCCAGACCGCAGGTGATGTTTAAATAGAACATAATCCAGATGCCCAGGAACGTTTTGTTCCGGAACATCGCCAGCGGCCGGGAGGTTTTGTCCGGAACCGGTTCGGTCCAGCTGTCCGGCTTTTTCAGCAGAAAGTGGCCCAGAAGCATCAGGACAAAATATACGCCGCCCAGAATATAGAACATGGCGGCCAGACCGACACTGTCCTGCAGGGTGTTCATAATAGGGCTGGCAATGGCTTTTGCCAGACCGAATCCCATAATGGAAATGCCTGTGCCCAGTCCTTTCCGGTCATCAAACCAGAGCATCAGGGTTTTGACCGGCGTCAGATAGCCGATGCCCAGTCCGATCCCCATGATACAGCCGTAAAACAGGAAAATGCCGATGGTGGTGCCGACAGGACCCAGAACCGACGCGAACTGAATACAGGCGCCGGTACCCAGCATGCCGCAGGTAAAGCAGATCGCTGCCAGCAGAGAGGATTTGTGGATATCAGCTTCGACAAAACGGCCGGCGAAGGCGGCGGACATACCGAGAAAGAAGATGGCCAGGGAAAAGGCAAATCCGATGACAGAAGGACGAACGCCGATTTGTTCACTCAAAGCTGCGCTGAAAGATGACCAGCAGTATACCGTCCCTATGCTGCAGTGGATGAGCAGCGCCGGAATGGCAGCGCGTGTCCATCTGTTTTCCAGAAAATTCATGAGATTCCTCCTAACAAGAGATACATGTGAAGGCTGTCCTTTTTTCTGCTTTTTTTGGGGGGGGGCAGAGCAGACAGAAAAACTCTGAAAAGGCTCAGGACTCCCGAAAAAAGGGCGAAAAAAAGACAACCCGGTGACGAGTTGCCCAGGCGGTCGGCGTATCCTATCTGGGTGCACTGTGTTCCTTCACATATCCGCCAGCACCTTCAGATGAGGATAGTGTACAGAAGAAAAGGGATGGTGTCAACAGAAATGTATTTTTATGAGTACATCTGTCAGTTGTGAGGGGCAGAAAAATGATTGTTTCATGTCATGGAAATCGTGTATAATGAAAAAATCTATTGGTTCAATAAATAAAGAAGTCTGGGAGTCTGAATATTATGAAAACAGGATTTGATAACGAGAAGTATCTGGATATGCAGTCCAGGTGCATCAGGGAAAGAATCAGTCAGTTCGGCGGCAAGCTGTATCTGGAATTCGGCGGCAAGCTGTTTGATGACTATCACGCGTCCCGGGTGCTGCCGGGATTTGAGCCGGACAGCAAGATCCGCATGCTTTCACAGATCAGGGATGATGTGGAAGTGGTCACGGTCATCAATGCGAACGACATTGAGAAAAACAAGGTGCGGGGCGACATCGGCATCACCTATGATCAGGATGTCCTGCGTCTGATTGACGCATTCCGCGGATACGGCCTGTATGTAGGCAGCGTAGTGCTGACCCGTTTTGCGGAACAGGAGAGCGCAGTTGCCTTTCAGAAAAAGGTGGAGGCGCTGGGCATCCGTGTGTACCGCCATTACAGCATCAGCGGCTATCCGAACAACATCCCTCTGATCATCAGCCCGGAGGGGTTCGGACAGAATGAGTACGTAGAGACCAGACGCTCCCTGGTGGTAGTGACTGCTCCGGGTCCGGGAAGCGGCAAAATGGCTGTCTGCCTGTCCCAGCTGTATCACGAGCATCAGAGAGGCGTGAAGGCAGGATACGCGAAGTTTGAGACGTTCCCGATCTGGAATCTTCCGCTGCAGCATCCGGTGAATCTGGCCTATGAGGCGGCCACCGCAGACCTGAATGATGTCAATGTCATCGATCCCTGGCATCTGGAGGCCTATGGGAAAACTACTGTGAATTACAACCGTGACGTGGAAGTGTTCCCGGTACTGAATGCCATGTTCCAGCAGATCTACGGCGAATCTCCCTACAAATCACCCACAGATATGGGTGTGAATATGGCGGGCAACTGCATCTTTGACGAAGCGGCAGTGCAGGCAGCCGCCGGACAGGAGATTATTCGCCGGTATTACAAAGAACGGTGCGATATCCGTAAGGGAACCGGTTCACAGGAAGCGCTGCAGAAACTGGAGCTTCTGATGCGGAAGGCAGGGCTGACAGAAGCGGACCGTCCGGTGGTCGCTGCGGCAGAAAGCAAATCGGAGGAGACCGGACAGCCGGCAGCCGCGATTGAGCTTCCAAATGGACAGATCGTTACCGGCAGCACAAAATCCCTGATGGGAGCCACTTCCGCGATGCTGCTGAACGCGCTGAAGGTCCTTGGAGGCATTGACGACCCGGTGCGTCTGATCTCGCCGGACGTGATACGGCCGATTCAGCAGCTGAAAGTCAGACATTTCGGCAGCAAGAATCCCCATCTTCACATCAATGAGATACTGATCGCGCTAACCATCAGTGCCGAGAACAGCAAAGAAGCCAGAATTGCCCTGGATCAGCTGGAAAAACTCAAAGGATGCGAAGCCCATTCCTCAGTCATTCTGTCCGGGGCAGATGAGGCCACCTTCCGTCAGCTGAAGATCAATCTGACCTGTGAACCCTGCTATCAGAGCAATAAGCTTTTCCATAAGTGAGACATTCCGGCAGGCAGAAAAGAAACTGCAGCAGGAAGCTTACCGAAGAAAAGACTGTACAGGAGAGTTTCTAACACAAAAAACGCCGGATGCAGCAGACAGCTGGATCCGGCGTTTTTTTTCTGTGTTTCTGTACAGATGATTTGTATCTGTGCACTTTTTGCCGTTTAGCGAAAATCTATGGGTACGGATGGGGAAACTTAGCGGGTTTTGGCGGAAACCGTACCGGATTTGGCGCTGGCGCAATTGCTGCCGTCAATCCGGTTGACCGCTTTGATACAGTAGTAGTAGGTATGTCTGCGGGCCAGCTTCGTGTTTTTAAAGGATGTGGAGGTAACGGTGGCAACCCGTTTCCAGGAACCTTTTTTAGAGGTTTTGCGGTAAACCCTGTAATAATCGGCATATGCCGCTTTTTTCCAACTCAGGGAAATCGATGTGGCGGCGCGGGATTTTACTTTCAGACCGGTTGGTTTGTCCGTGTACGGACGGGTGTAAGAGGCACTTAAGTATCCGGTTTTCCCGCTGTAGGAGACTTTGTACCATTTCATCCCGGTCTTGTCGTAAGTAAATGCAAGACGCTTCATCGTTTTGCCGGAAGGAATCACGGTCAGTTTCTGATAGCCGGTTCCGGCGTATTTGCGCAGGGACAGCGCGGTGGCTGTGCGCAGCTTTGACGCGGTTCCCGAGGTTGTGACCGCTTTGCGGGAGCTCTTGGAGCCGTATGTCTTGCGGGCGGAAGAATAGGCCCGTACCTTGAAGTAATATTCTTCCCCTGCTTTCAGCCCGGTGATTTTCCGGGAAGTTTTTGATGTGGTGTAGGAGCCCACATTGGTATGTCCGACCGCTTTGTAGAGGAAGACCTGGTAGCTGGAGGCGCCGGCTGCGGCATTCCAGGACAGAGTCACGGAAGAGCTGGTGACAGAGGAAGCTTTTACTCCGGTGACTTTTGCCGGTTTGGAGGAAGACGTGTCTTCCGGCCGAACACCGGCGCTGGCGGCATACCAGTAATTCAGATCCACGCGGCTGGAAATTCCGTTTACAGCGGCCTGGGAGGAACACTGCCAGAACGGTACGGCGCCCTGGTAGTAAGCGGAAGAACTTTTGTACGCAGAGGAGGAGTACCGCGCCATCCAGATGCGGTAGCCTTTTGAAGCCAGGGATGCACCGTCCATGTTGCTGACCAGGAAAGTGGAGCTGGCATAGACCATGGGCTGGTAGCCCAGAGATTCTGCCTCTGCGCAGAATGCGGCAGCCACGCTGGTCTGGGCGGATTTGGACAGGTCTGCATTTTCCAGGCGTCCGCCGCCGTTGACATATTCCACGTCGATTACCATGGGAAGATCCAGGGAATAACCGGTGGACTTGACCAGTTTGGCCGCATAGTCAGCCTCTGCCCTGCCCTCTGCTTTTGTAACCGCCTGAGAGAAAATATAGACGCCTACTTTCAGACCGGCCGCTTTTGCGTTTCGGATGTTTTCTTTGAATTTGACATCCTGAGCCAGCGCTCCGGTGGAACTGCCGCGGTAGCCGCAGCGGATAATCACGCCCTGCACGCCGGCGGCTTTGACCTTGGACCAGTTGATGGTTCCGTTGTGGTAAGACACGTCGATGACCGGAAGAATGGTTTTTCCGGATGTATTGCGGGAGTCGTGATAAAAGGTGAGCTTGGACGTGCTGCCGTATTTGTCCCAGGTGGTGACAGAGGAAGTGGACAGCTGCTGAATCCTGCCGCCGGCAGAGCTTTCGGAACGGGGGAGCACCTGTACGCCGGTGGATGCGGCAGTCTGATCTGCTGTGCCGGTGCCGGTTTCTGTATTGCTTTTTGTGCCGTATATCTGCTGGTAAGCCCGGAACCATTCCGGATCATCTTTGTTCCAGCTGTCCGGGCATTTGATCCCGGATACAACGGTATCGTCCGGAGTCTGACTGCCGTAGGTCTTCTTGTCCGCAGAGGACTGAAGCGCCGGTGCGGAGCTGTCAGAAGCGGAAGAATCATCCTGCGCAGCCACAGGTTCCGCCTGCAGGGCAGCGGGAGTTTCCGTTTCAGCAGTATTGGCCGCAGCGGATACGGCAGATGCTTCGGACAGGTCTTCGGAGCCTGCAGACGCAGAGGCAGCAGAAGCTGCGGTGCCTGCAGAGGAAGACGGGCGATCCGGAAGCGCTCCCGGAAGGAGAACAGACGCGGCTGCGGCAGCCGCTAAGGTAAGACTGTAGATGCGTTTCATAATTAAGATAGAACCTCCCTATATGGAAAAACTTTTAGCTCGTCATAAAATCGTAACATTTTTTAAATAAAAATGCAAATATTTCAGGCGGAGCAAGCTGCAGATTTTGATCCATTTGTGCCACAGATTTCCTGCATGCCCGCTTTACTTTGCAGGCGGCAGTTGCTACACTGAAATCAAGAACTGAAAATGAAGAAAACAGGTGCAGCTGTCTGGAAGGAGCAAGTGAAAAGGCGCACGGTAACCAGGGAAAATTTTGCATACGAGGGAGGAATGAAGATGCATGGAGAACGTCAGATTCTGTTTGTCAATGCCTGCGTCCGTCCGGAATCGAGAACCCGAAGACTGGCACAGGCTGTACTGGATGGCATGGCAGGAGTAGTTACTGAGGTGAACCTGGAGCAGACACCGGCGGCGCCGCTGAACCGGGAAAGCCTGGCAAAACGAAACCATCTGCTGCGCGCCGGGAATTATTCGGATGATTTCTTCGCCTTGGCCCGGCAGTTCGCGGCCGCGGATGAGATCGTGATCGCCGCGCCCTACTGGGATCTGGCTTTCCCCGCACTGCTGCGCGGCTATCTGGAGCAGGTGACAGTACCCGGAATCACTTTTGCCTATACGCCGGAAGGAATTCCTTACGGCTTGTGTCAGGCCTGCCGGCTGACCTATGTGACGACTGCCGGCGGACCGATCCTGGAGCACCAATATGGCTATGGCTATATACAGGATCTGTGCCGCACTTTTTACGGGATCAGAGAGGTGATCTGCCGTCAGGCGGAAGGGTTGGATCTGGTGGGCGCGGATCCGGAGGCAATTCTGGCAGATGCAGTCAGAGAGCTGGAGGAAATGGAATGAGAAAAAGAATACGCATCTTATCGGTGGCGCTTGTGGGAATATTTGCGCTGGGTCTGTATGTATACAGTGCAGCCCATGGGTACCGGGTGACGAATCTGACGTTTACGACGCCGTCACTGAAAAACGGGGAAGCGCCTTATGAGTATCAGGGCCTGCTTTATGAACCCGGAGATTTCAGAGTCAAACACCCGGTGATCATCATTGCCCATGGATACAACAGCAGCATGGCCAACTGCGAAGACGCGGCGGTAAAATATAACAAAGCAGGCTATGCCGTAGTGCTGTTTGACTTTGTAGGCGGGTCCCGCAAAAGTACAACCAGAGTGCATTCCAAAGATATGACCACGGTTACGGAAGTGACGGATATGGAACGGGTGCTGGAATGGGTGAAAAAACAGAAGCGTTTTGATCAGTCCAATGTCTTCTTAAGCGGCCAGAGTTTCGGCGGATTGATTGCCACTATGTGCGCGTCTCAGAATCAGGACGAAATCCGCGGGCTGGTACTGTATTACCCGGCTTATAATATGGTAGAGCAAGCCGGCGATTACCTGAAAAAAGCGGAACGGACAGACGGACTTGTGCCCTGGGACGGCCTTCTGGTCAGCGAACGGTATCTGAAGGAACTGCACAGCCTGGATATCAAAAAAGTGATTCGCAGTCTGACCAAAACAGACGCAATCATCATGCAGGGAGACTCGGATACGGAAGTTCCACTGGAATCCACGGAAGAATTTGTCCCGTATTTCCCGCAGGTAAGGTTGGTCAAAATCATCGGCGGAGAACATGGATTCAGCGGGACACAGCTGGAGCAGGCCTGCAAGGAAAGCGTCGGTTTCATGAATACCCATCTGGCATCTTCATAAACACCGGTCGGATATTTTCAGAAATACCATCTGATATCAGAAGTATATGCTCAGTCGAAAGTCATCACTGCCTGGTCTAGAAGGGTACCGTCGCTGCAGACCGCCGCCAGGAGGCAGCCCCCTTCGGTATCCTGCTTTTTCACCTGGATGCTGTCGCCGTAATACGCCTGGCTCAGATAGTGCATCTCAAAAGAAGTGATCGGATGCGTCTCATAAAAGTCGGGACCAAAAGCATCCATCAGCAGATAGATATGCTGCAGATTGTTCATGTGATGGGACACGTCCAGGTTGCAGTAACGGACGGTCTGCGTGTGGCAGTCTGTCATGGCTTCGGTTTCCTTGGGCAGGCGCTGAAAGTCCGGAATTTTTTCCGATGGTGCATGGAGGGAAAGCTCCGGGAACCGGATCTCACGGATGCGTGCCACTTTGCTGGTACCGATATGAAACAGGCAGAATTCCACTCTCCCAATGGCGCAGCATACGGAGTTCTGCCGGATTTCCACATCTTCCCAGAGGCGTACCCGGTCCAGTTTCGTAACGCGGGCAGTGATGGTAATGGGCGCAAATAATTCTGCTTTGCGGTTGATCCGCAGGGAATATTTTGTGATCATCCAGTTGATGCCGTACAGATCCGGCAGAACATCCATGCCCCGTCCCAGTTCATGAAGAAAGGAAGTGCCTGCCTCACAGATATATTCCAGAAATCCCCGCATGCCGATCCGGTAATCGGTATCCGTATCCCTGAGCTGCGGGCGGTGGTTGAATTGATAGATGCCAGAATGCATAGATGTGCTCCTTTGCGCTGTTTGGTCTGCGTGTGCTATCTGTCAGTATAGCATGCCAGGAAAAACTGTAAAGCAACGTCCGCTGCAGACAGCTGAAAAAAATTTTATCTGCGTTTCCAGAGAAGGAACTGCAGTCCGTTTTTCCGGACTCCTGTTTTGGTAAATTTACTGTTGTAAAGAAAATGCCGAAGGGCAGCAAAAACAAGGAGGGAAAGAAAATGACGGAACAGCAGATGGAACAGCTGAGAAAATTGAAAGATCTGTATGAACAGGGCATTCTGACTTCGGAAGAATACGAAGCAAAGAAAGAGAAGATCCTGGCAGAGGCGGAACAGGAGTTTGCGGATCGGATCTCCGCAGACACGCCGAACCTGGCCGGGGCGGATGCCGGCGGGCAGCGGATGCAGGAGGAGGAACCGGAGCAGCGTCGGCTTTTACGGAAAGCGCGGCCTGCAAAGTCACAGGAAAAAAAGAGCGGCCGTCCGAAAAAGCCGACTGGAACATCCGGCCGTCCGGCATCCAAACGTAAGAAACCGATTTACAAACGGGTCTGGTTCTGGATCGTGGTTGTTTTTGCGGCGCTGCTTGTGATCGGAGCAGTGTCAAACGGCGGCTCCTCAGATACCGGCGGAACATCGAAGTCTCAGACGGAAAGCGGCACCGCTTCAGGCGCGAAGGACTCCGCCGGACAGACGGATGCCTCCGATGACAGCAAAGAGGATGCCGAGGACAAGGTTACCGCTATTGCCGCCAGGTACACCGGGGATACCGAAAAAGGGACTGTACTGGATGAAGATAATACCGGAATCGAAGTGACCGCCACATATCAGAGCGGAAAAACCGAAGAGGCAGACGACTGGTTCGTAACCAAGCCCCAGACACTGAAGGCAGGAAAGACTTCTGTCGTAGAGATCGTATGCGGAGACGTGAAATGCCAGCTGAAGGTGAAATGCACATCAGAAACCAAAAAATCCTTCAAAGAATCCTGCAAGAAAATTCCGTATAAGAATCTGGCCAGAACACCGGATAAATATAAGGGAGAGCGCATCAAAATATACGGTCAGGTCATCCAGGTACTGGAAGACGGCGACCAGCTGAATCTCCGGGTGGCCACAAAGGACAGCGGCTACGGGGAATATTACGACGATGTGGTGCTGGTGGATTATACATACAAAAAAGGTGAGAGCAGAATCCTTGAGGATGATATGATTACAGTATGGGGAACCTATGGCGGCACCTATACCTATGATTCCACAATGGGCGGAAAAATCACCGTTCCGATGATGGAGGCAGAGTATTTCAGTGTGAAATAACGCTGTAATATATACTGCCGCAGCCGGCGGAGCATACAGGCGGTTATGGCGAAGGATTTTTGCTTCCGGGCGGAATCCTGCTTTACAGGGGATATAATGTGCGAAACTGGTATCAGCTGGTACAGATAACAAAGTTGATTACAAAGTTTTTTTAAATAATCCTTGACATCTGTACCAGTATCCCCTATAATTCTTTCTTGTAGCACGTATTTACATTGTGGCTGCGATAAGCGCGAGTGGCTCAGTTGGTGGAGCGCGACCTTGCCAAGGTCGAGGCCGCGGGTTCGAGTCCCGTCTCGCGCTCTTTCTTATTAGCTCTCAAACCCAGTAAACTGGTGTGCGACCCGTCAAGTAGACAATCAAAAAAACAAATAGTTTTTCTGCCTGGTATTCTGCCAGGCAGTTTTTATGCGACTTCCCGTAGTACCATTTCATGGTATTCTAACGGCGTCTTTACGTTCAAGTTTCTCTGAACTCGTTTGGTAGTGTAGTAGGCCATGTATTCTTCGATTGCTGAGATCAATTCTTCTTTTGTATTGAACTTATGTCCATAGTACATTTCACGTTTCATGATTCCCCAAAAGCCCTCCATAGGACCGTTGTCGGTGCAATGCGCTACTCTCGACATACTCTGTGTCATTCCGGCTTTTATGATTTTCTGTCGAAATTCTTTTGATGTATACTGATATCCTCTATCTGAATGAAATATCGGTGTCGCTCCGGGGTTGACAGCAACTGCTTTGTCGAACGTGTTAAATACAAGAGGATTATCGTTATGATCCCCATAAACGTATGCCACTGGACGCCTATCACATAAATCTAATATGGCACTAAGGTAAAGTTTCCCATTATTCTCTTCTTCACCACTCCCATATTTAAACTCGCTTACATCTGTAACCCATTTCTCATTTGGTCTATCAGAATGGAAGTCTTTGTTCAGCACATTTTCTGCTATATACGCTGGATCAGAAGCAGGCTTCGTACAGCAGTTATAGCGGTGTTTGATAATGGAACGTATTTTCTTTATGCGACAGATTCGGAGGATGCGTTTATCATTTGCCTTGATATCGTGGTCATGCTCCAATGTATCCCGAATACGTCTGTATCCCATATCTGGATGTTCATTGTGGATCTGTTCTATTTTTTCGGCAATACGTTCATTCAAAATATCGTTTTCGCTATCAGGTCGGTTCTTCCATTTGTAATAGGAAGCTCTTGAGATATGTCCGAGTTCACATAGCCGGCTGACTGGATATTCAGGATGTTCCTCTGAGAGCTCTTTTATCGTGATATAGATGTCCAGATGCTGTGTTCGTTTCAGTGTCACCTCCTCTCTACGGCGTCGAGTTTTTTTAAGAAATCAATCTCCATTTGTTGCTGCTTGGCCTGTGCTTTCAGCATACGGTTCTCTGCCTGGAGTTTTTCCAGTTCGGTAAGCTCCTCCTTGGGTTTTCTCCTCCCACGCTGGTCATATAGCCCCTCAATACCTGCTGTTTCATATTTTTTGACCCATGAATAAACTTGTCCATAAGAACAATCAAACTCTTTTGCAGTAAGTGAGTAGTTTTTTGCATTGGCAGTACAATGTTCTACAATAGCAATGCGCTCTTCCAAAGTAGTCTTTCTGCCCTTATTATTCTTTTTAACCATGAGATATTCTCCTTTCGGTCGGGAGTCTGTTAATTCCTCATGATTATTATACGCTTTTACCCAGTGACAGATAGTACCTGGAGATAAAATCCCATGCTTTTTTGCAAGTGATTGTTGAGATATGCCACCAGCAAGATACTCTTTAACGACCATTTCTTTGAACGCTGCGGAATAATTGAATAAATTACTGTTATGTTGCTCCAGACCGGCTTCTCCATATGCATCATAGGAATGCCACCAGCTGCGAATAATACTTGCTTCAATCCCATATGTCTTTGATAGCTTCCAGAAAGAGATTCCCTGATCTGTATGCTTTCTCAAGAGTTCTAATTTGAATTCTTTTGAGTACTTTTTTCTAGACATAATAAATGCTCCTCATGTGATAGATTTTGGATATTTTCATTGTCTACCATATGGGGAGCATATCAAACATGCGGGTTTGAGAGTTTTTCTTTGTAAAAAATGTTGAATGCCCTGGTCCCGTCTCGTACATGCAATCAAAATGGCGAAAAGAAAGAAGAGATCAGTTTGACGGATATCTTTCACGGCTTAAGCATTGAAAACAGGAATGAAAGAATGATATAAGCAGAATATTTATACGAATAAATATCTTTTTCGAACAATCATATTGACACGCTTAAAACAGCGTGTTATTATTTGTTTATGCTATTTATACGTATAAATCAAAGGTCGTAGTTTTTTGTTTGGAGGAAATAATATTATGAAATTTGGTTTAAGTTCCCTTGCCTGGCAGTCCCCGTTTTCAAACCCGATGGAGATTTTTGCAAAGGCGAAAAAATACGGATGTGATCTCTATGAGATCTGTGTCGAGGATTTTGATTCCATCGACGTTAATGAAATTAGCGAAGCAAAAGCAAAATTCCAGATTGAGACACCTACTATCTGCGGTGCGTTTGGAGACACCAGAGATATCTCTTCCGATAACCCGGAATATCGTCAGGGTGGAATCGAGTATATCAAAGGAATGGTTGACCTGGCAGTAAAGATTGACTGCAAGGTGATCGTTGGACCGATGTACTCTGCTTGCGGCAAAGCCCGTCAGATCAGTGAAGAAGAGAAAAAGCAGCAGTGGGACTGGGCAGTAGAGAACATGAAGATTGTTGCTGCTTATGCAAAAGAGCGCGGGATCCGTTTTGCAGTTGAGCCGCTGAACCGTTTTGAAACGGACTTTATCAATACGGTAGATCAGGCATTAGAGCTGATCCGGCGTGTCGGTGCTGATAACGTAGGTATTCTGCTTGATACGTTCCATATGAATATCGAGGAGTCCAATATCGTAGAAGCGATCCGCAAGGCAGGTGATAAGATTTATCATTTCCATACCTGCGCAAACAACAGAGGTATTCCGGGTGAAGATAACTTTGACTGGGATGCAATCTCAAAAGCGATCAAAGAGGTTGGATATGATGATTATTGTGTCATTGAATCATTTACGCCGGATTGCAAAGAAATCGCCAAATCTGCTTCTGTATGGCGCACATTCGCGGAATCACCGGAAGCAATTCCTGAAAAAGGAATTCCGTTCCTGAGAAAAACATTTGCATAATACCTGAAATGACATTTGTAATAATAAAGGAGTCGAATCATGAAGAAAGTATCAATCGGCAGCTGGGCGTTTACCGGCGAAAACTTTGCGGATAACCCAATTGATCTGGTAACTGTAGTGGAAGAATTGCATAAATTAGGATTTGATGGCATCAGTATGGGCGGTTTTGAGCCACATGCCAATCCAAAGAGATATAACACCCCTGAAAAACGCGCGGAGCTGGCAAAACTGCTGAACGATAATAAACTGGGCGTGGCTGATTACGCGGCAGACCTCTGGAGCGTTGATTCTCTGAAGCAGTCTGAGGAATGGATCGCGCTGTTTGAAGAAGCAGCAGAATTCTGCGATCAGATGGGTTTTAAAACCATCCGTGTGGATTCCGGTACACAGCCGATCCTTCTGGAAGGAATGACATACGAACAGTGTCGTGCAAAAATCGTAGATAACTTCAAACGCATTGCTAAGATCGCGCAGCAGTATGACCAGCAGGTGGTTTGGGAGTTCGAACCGGGATTTATGATCAACGAGCCGAAATACATCGTTGAAACATTTGAAGCAGTCAATGAACCGAATTTTAAGGTGTTATTCGATACATGCCACGCTTATATGTCTTCTGTTAAAGGTTCACGCCATATAGAGGAAGATAAGCTGGAGGGCGGAGTTCTTGAGTTTATTGAGTTGTTGGGCGATCGTATCGGTTTCGTTCATCTGATCGATTCTGACGGTACATTAAATGTTACCGATACCAGCACACATGTACCTTTTGGCGAGGGTAATGTGGACTTTGATCAGGTAATTCCTGCGCTTCTGGAAAAAGCAAACTTTGATGGCGAATGGTGGGCTATCGATCTCTGTGAGTGGCCGGATGCATGGAATGCGATCCGTAAGTGTAAAGAAGCGATAGATGGTTTTAACGAGAAGTTTTGTAAGTAGAGGAGTATAGAATGATGCTTGTATCAATGAACGAAGTCCTTAGAGAACCGTGTGAAAAAGGTTATGCGGTAGGTGCATTCAATGCTTATAATCTGGAAGCTTTGCAGGCAATCATCGAAGCTGCGGAAGAGACCGGCAAAGGAGTCATCATCAACTATGCGGAAGTGCATGCGCCGCTGATTCCGATTGAGGAGATTGCGCCGCTGATGATCCATTACGCTGAAAAAGCTTCCGTGCCGGTATGCCTGAACCTGGATCACGGGACGACTGTAGAGTCCTGCATGCAGGCGATGCGTCTGGGATTCACTTCCGTTATGATCGATTGTTCTGCGTTAAGCTACGAAGAGAATGTTGAGACGACTGCGCTGGTAACACGCCTCGCGCACAGCGTAGGCGTTTCCGTGGAAGCTGAGCTTGGTCATGTATTCACATCTGACATTGGTATGGAAGGCGTGGAGGAAGACGACGCTGAGCAGATGGATGTGTCCAGCATGTACACAGATCCGGATACAGCGAAGGATTTTGTAGAGAAGACCGGTGTAGATGCGCTTGCTATCTGCTTTGGTACGGCCCATGGCATTTATAAAACGAAACCGGTATTGGATTTAGACCGCATCACGGAAATCAGAGAAAAGATTGATATGCCATTCGTTATGCATGGTGGTTCCGGCCTGAGCAAAGAAGAGTTCCAGACTGCAATCCGCAACGGTATCCGCAAAGTAAATTACTATACCTATATGGCTTTGACCGGCGGTAAAGCAGTCAAAGATGCAATGGATCAGGTCAAAGAAGGCGAATCCGTATTTTTTCATGACATTCCAAAGATTGCGCGCGAAGCGATGAAGAAGGATGTCGTTGAGGCAATCCGTATCTTCAGTTTAGAAGCATAAGAAATGGAGCAGATAATGGCAGTTAATCAAAAAGGAATTGCGGTAGCAGGTTCCCTGATTGCAGATCTGGTCTATACCACTGACACCTATCCGTCACCGGGCTTTCTGGCTAATATTCTGGAACAGACCTGGAATGTAGGCGGAAGCGGCAATATGATCCTTGATCTTGCCAAGATGGACCCGGAACTTCCGGTAAAAGTCAGTGCTGTGATCGGTGAAGACGCTGCAGGCAATATGCTCTGGGAGACACTGAACAGTTTTCCGAATATTGAAACAGATAACATCATGCGCGGAGGTCTAAGCTCCGTTACGCATGTTATTCATCCGGCCGACACCAAACAAAGAACATTCTTCTTTCAGGCAGAGGCGAGCAATCGGTATGACGAGAGTTATATTGATTGGGAGAAACTCTCGGCTGATATTTTTGTACTGGAATACCTTCTGCTGATGAAGAAGGTGGATGAGCCGGATGATGAGTATGGTACACATGGCGCAAGGATCCTTCACGATGCGCAGCAACGGGGAATGAAGACGGCCATTGATGTCGTCTCCGAGCAGGGTGACCGCGCAAAGAGTATTGTAAAACCGGCTTTAAAATACACCAGCTATTGTGTGATCAATGAGCTGGAGGCAGAGGCAATCACCGACATTGCAGTTAATGCTGACAATGTTGCGATCGTGTTGAAAGAGATCCGGGAAATGGGTGTTTCTGACTGGGTGGTGATCCACACGGCATCCGATGCTTATGGCCTGGATTGCAGAAACGACAGCATTGTTCATGTGCCGAGCCTGTCTTTGCCTGACGACTATATTAAAGGCAACACCGGCGCCGGTGATGCTTTCTGCAGCGGTATTCTGTACGGTGCGTATTCCGGCATGGATCTGGAAACTTCCATCCGGTTTGCCGTTGCCTCCGCAGCGTGTTCTCTGTCTGAATTAAATGGGACCGATGGTCTGCGCAGCGCAAGCCTGATCTGGGAACTGGAAGCAAAATACAGAAAAACTGATCATTAACAGATACCCCTCCCCTATACCTCATAAAAACACAGGACAGCGACTTTTGGTCGCTGCCCTGTGTTTTTTGTAAAATATTACGCGGATTCTCTGGCAAGCAGGGAAGGTGTTAATGGTTCTGATTCAGACAGGTCCTTATCCTCAGTTGGAAACAGAACATCCAGGATGCGGGAACAGATTTCTTCCAACGGCTGTGCAATAGTCGTTATAGCCGGGATAAAAATCTGTGAGGGCGGGATATTATCATATCCGATGACCCGGAAGTCTTCAGGAACCCGCTTGCCGAGTGATTTCAGTACGCGGATCAGGCCCATTGCGATCAGATCAGAGGTTGTGATGATTGCTTCGTAATCACTCTTGGCTATTTCAGCGCCGATCCGGCAGCATTCCTGATAGTAATCTTTTTCGTTATCGAGATAAAGGGTGTTTGCCGGATCAAAGCAATCGGCTTCTTTCATTGCTTCTGTATGTCCGCGGTAGCGTTCCTGCAGAGCGTCGACAACGACGGTCTGGTTGATATAGGCGATCTTCTTAAGCTGCTGGTTCAGCAGATACTTAGTTGCAAGGTGTCCACCGGCAAAGTTGTCCGTCTGAATATTCGGAATGCCGATCTGTGTACAATGGCTTCCGCCTTCCAGTGCGATGACGGGTTTGCCGGAATTCTTGAGAATATCCCAGTTAGCCGGATCCGTAAACTGATATAACACGATAATGCTATGGACATTATTCGCAAGCAGACGCTGGATGATGTCGCTTTCATATTTCGCATTATATGAAGTAATGTAAACCATGGTATGGTAATCGGACTGGATCAGCAGATTCTCAAGATACTCAATGATGCCGGAATAGTATTGATTTACGATGTCGGGCAGGATGATTCCTACAATCGTAGAGGAATTCGTTTTCAACGCCCTGGCAGCGTAGTTCGGTGTGTAATTGAGTTTCTGAATCGCCTCGTTAACCCTCTGCTTTACTTCGTCTGATATATTTGCTGAATTGTTGATCACATAGGATACGGTAGCCTGTGTGACGCCTGCCAGCTTGGCCACATCCTTCATGGTTGTGCGTTTTTTCGTCATAATTGAAATCTCCTAATTAAGGTTTGATGTATTGATTATACGATTAAATAGAAATAAATGCAAGAATTGCTCTTGCACAAATATTCATAGAACCAGGGAGCTGACAAGATAAGAATTGTGCACAAAAAAAGATCTTTGATAATTAGAATAATCACCAAAAATAGTTTTGTTGGATAAAAGCGGTTGACATAAATATTGCCACCATGCTACTATAAGGCTACGGATTTATACGTATAAATAGCAAAAGAAATAACGTGTAATCCGACTTTTTTTAACACCTTAATTTATACGATTAAATGAAAGGATAGCTAAAGAGGTAAGGAGGTCTCATGAGCAAGATAAGAGAGGTATTTGAAAAGAATGAAGGAATCCTTCAACTGACACCTACCTGGGTGCCAAGACCATTTAACAGACCGGGGAGAAGACTGAGACTTCATCCGGAAGATTACTACGCAATGGGCATGGAAAGAGGCGCGATCGTGGAACGATGGTTTTCTTCCATCACTCATGTAGAAACAAAAGGAGCGGGTGAGTACGAAGGGTTGAGTTTCGTAAATGTAGACGATGATCCGGAACATGCCATTCTGTTTAAAGATTTCATTGATGAATTGGGAGCAGACCTGATCGGACAGGAACTGATGGACAAATATGGTACATGGCCGATGTTCTCCAAATTCTATGATTATCAGTATCCGCTGTTCCATCATATCCATCACACGGAAGAAGCCTGCAAAAAGGTTGGCGTATTGCCGAAACATGAACATTACTTCTTCCCAAGACAGTATAACAATCACCTTGGAGCAATGCCGGTAAGCTACTTTGGATTCGATCCTTCCGTATCAAAAGAGGAAGTTCTGGAACGACTGAGTAACTACTCCAAATGTGACACACGAATCACAGAACTTTCCAGAGCATTTCGGATTGAGCTGGATACCGGATGGTACACACCGGCAGGAGTCGTCCACGCCCCCGGTTCTCTTTGCACCTATGAACCGCAATGGAACAGCGATGCCATGGCAATCTGGGAAAATGTGGTCAACGGCGAGCTTTTTCATGAAGAAGATCTGCGGGCATACCTGCCGGATGATGAAAAGGATGATATCAAAAACGTATTCGAAGTGGCTGACTGGGAATTGAATACAGCTCCGGATTACCGGGAAAGATTCTTCCACAGACCGCAGAACGAATTCGAAGATGATAATTGCACACAGGATTGGATCGTATACGGCAATGATTATGTCGGAGCCAAAGAATTGACCGTATATCCCGGTAAAACAGCAGTTGTCAAAGATCCTTGTGCTTACGGATGTCTGGTTATCCAGGGACATGGAAAACTCGGTAAATATGAATGTGAGTCTCCGACGCTGATCCGCTATGGCGAACTGACTGCAGACGAGTTCTTTGTCAGCAAATCGGCAGCACAGAAGGGTGTTGAGATCGTAAACACATCAAAATATGAACCGCTTGTCATTCTGAAACATTTCGGACCGGACGGACAGATCCTTCAGGGATGCGGAACTCGATCAAACAAATAGAAAACAGAAAGATAAACAGATGAAATACAGGAGGATTTGAAAGATGGAAGGAACAATGAAGGTTGCCCGTTTTATGGAGCCTTTAAAAATGGAATACAGAGAAGAGCCGATTCCGCAGATCGATCCGACAGAGATCCTGATCAAAGTAAAGGCAACCGGAATCTGCGGTTCTGATCTGGTCTACTATTACGGTGAAAGTCCGCTGGATACAGCAGATGGCAAAGGGCCGTTGATCTTGGGTCATGAGACCGCCGGTGAAGTGGTTGAGATCGGTTCGGCAGCAGCAGAACTGAATCTGTTCAAAGTCGGTGATCACGTTGCGGTCAATCCGGTTCAGACCTGCGGTGCCTGCCCGGCCTGTATGCGCGGCGAGTTCAACGAATGTGAACATGCCGGCGTTGTCGGAACCAGCGTAGACGGCGCAATGGCAGAATATGTAAAGGTAAAATACACAAACGTATACAAAATCGATGATAGCATTCCGTATGAATATGCTTCGATCGCAGAGCCGCTGGCCTGTGCACTGCACGCGATCAACAGACTGGATATTCTGCCGGGACAGACGGTAGTCATTTACGGTGTCGGTGGAATCGGTCTCATGATGACGCAGCTTGCAAAGGCGTATGGCGCAGGCAAGGTGATCGTCGTCGCAAGAAAAGATTTCGGCCTGGAAAAAGCCATCGAATGCGGCGCGGATCATGTCATCAACAATTCCAGAACAGATTCCCCGTACTATGCAGAAGATGTTGCGGCAAGGGTAAGAGAGCTGAATGGCGGACTGCTTGCCGAGAGAGCAATCCTGGCAGCGGGAAGTACGGCAGCAATGCAGGATTCCCTGCTGGTCACAGCACCCTGTGCAACCATCGTATTCTTCGGCCAGGCAGGACCGGATGACAGACTTTCTGTTCCGGTACTTGACTGTCTGAAGCAGGAAAAAACACTGAAGTTCTCATGGCTTGCGCCGCTGGTATGGGATCAGGTGTTTAAATTGATCGCCAGCGGGCAGGTGGATTTAAGCAAAATCATTACACACAGATTCACACTGGAAGAAGCAGAGCAGGGCATCCGCTTCATGAGAGAGTCCAAAGAAGGAAAAGTAAAAGGCGTCATCGTGGTAGATCCGGAATAAAGCGGAAGACAGACGACGATTGGAGAGGAGGAACAACAGGATGAAATATTCATTCAGTTTAGGAACAACCGGTTGCGAAAGCTACATCGCACTTTGGTACTGGAACGACATCGTTGAAATGGTCGGCGTATGTGGATACGAGGGACTGGAGATCCCGTTCCAGGCATGGTCGTTTAACGGCGGCCGCGGGGCATGCCCAATCTGTGCAGAGGCGATCCGTTCCAAATACGGTTCCGCTGCAAACTATCAGAAATTCCTGGTAGACAACGGAATCAAAGAAGGCCTGTCCGGTCTTCATATTACGGCACAGAACATTCTGATGACGATGCTTGATATGGGAATGCCGCGGGAAGCATTTTTTGATCAGATTCTTGCACTTACGAAAGAAACCGCTGACGTTCTGGCAGAAATGGGAAGCAAAGATCTGATTTTCTCCCCGTCCGCCATGTTTGGCATGACACAGGGCGTCTTCCACGGCAGCGAAATTCTGGATTCCTATGAAGACAGAATGGCGGAGACCATCATGAAGATGGAAGAGATCGCCAAAGAAGCAGACGTGAAAGTATCCCTGAGAAACGAATACTATGGACTGTTCCGCGGAGAGATGATCGACTCTCTGATGGCAAAGCTCCCGGAGACCGTATTATACAGTCCGGATCTGGCGCAGCTTCACATTGCAGGCGTAGACCCGATCGCGATGATCAATAAATATGCCGGCAGACTTGGCAGCGTGAAGATGGATGATTCCAAATTTGTGGATACCATGGGCGTGTTCGCTACGCCGTTGCCGGAAGCGCCGCAGGAAGGTGACCAGCAGCGGGTTTACTGTACATTTGGAAATGGTGACGTAGATAAGGTCGGTGCATACCATGCATTAAAAGAGGTCGGATACGATGACTGGATTACAATGGAATCGAAGCAGGCCTTCAATGTAGAAAAGACCATGATGAAAATGCAGGGTTATAAGAGAAAATACTTTGTGTAGAATGGAGGGATAAAGATGGAAAACATTAAATACAGCTTTCAGATGAATATGTGGGGCGTTCCACAGTTCAAGCAGATCAACAATCTGGGAGAGTGGTATGACGAAGACTTCACTGCACATGGGTATATGCAGGACTGGGATAATATCTTAAAGTATCTCTCCACTGCCGGATATAAAGGCATTGAGCTGGTATGGTATCAGGTAGACTTCCTGCGCATGCAGTTCGGAAGCCTGGCAGCATTTGCGGAGTTTGTGAAAAAGAGAGGCATCGAGAAGGTGACGGGCGGTTTCAGTATTCATTTCAATTCCGAGAGAAAAGACGCCCTTCCGGGAATCATTGCTGCACAGCAGAAAAACATTGATAACCTTGCAGAGCTTGGTGCAGAAGCAATGATCGTGATGCCGGCAGGCCAGTACTTCGGAACCGGCCCGCTGGATGATGATCAGCTGCAGAATGTCGCAACCGCTCTGAATGAAGTCGGCAGGCGCGCAAAAGACAAAGGGCTGGATCTGGCGATCCACAATGAGTTCTGGTGCGCAGTTAACCTGAGCAATCATGAGAAGCTGTTAGAGTTGACAGATCCGAGATACGTTCAGTATTGTCTGGATACGGCACAGATCTCTCTGATGGGTGTAGATATCGTTGATTTCTATGACAGATGGCATGATCGTATGAAATATATGCATCTGAAAGATACCAACAAGAAGAACCTTCCGGATGAAGAGCGTTTCAAAGCGGGTGCTGAGTACGACGATGAGGGCAAGCGCTGGTTCTACGAGCTCGGCGCCGGCGATGTAAACCTGACAGGTCTTTATGAGATGTTCAAGAAGCATAACTTCAAAGGCTGGGCGACGGTAGAAGCAGACGGCGCGCCGGATAATCTGGCAGCGATGCTGTTATCCAAGTGGTATATTGATAATGTACTGTCACCGATTTACAAATAATATAGAAATTAATAGACATTGATCTGATAAAACAGGGTTTAGTACAATAAACCGGTAAGGAGAAAAACGATGAAATATTCATGTATGGTAGATATCTTTTTTGGCCAGTGGGGTGTGCCGATGAGCACAGAAACCTATCTGGAAAGTCTGGAAACACTGAAAGAGGCAGGTTACGACGGATTTGAGATCCTAAGCTGGTGGGATGATGATCTGGATGCGATCAAAGCAAAAGCAGATGAGTTGGGACTGGAAGTTGCTTCCATCATGTGCAAATGCGACTGCATGGGTGCGCCGGAGTTAAAAGAAACTTATCTGAATGATCTGAAAGCCAGTATCGAAGCAGCGAAAAAGCTTGGCTGCAAGCAGGTGTTCAATTCTCTGGGACATGAGAGAATGTTCCTTTCCAGACAGGAGTTTTTCGCAAATACGATTGACACACTGAAAGAAGCAGATAAGCTTCTGGAGGGTACCGGGGTTGAACTGCTGATCGAGCCGGTGAACGTTGATGTGGATCATGCCGGCGTATTCCCGTTAAATTCGCACGATGCATTCTTCCTGATCCGTGCACTGGGTGACACACCGAATATCAAGATTCTGTTTGATCTGTATCATCAGCAGATTACAGACGGCAACCTGCTTGAGACCATCACCAGAAATATCAACCGTATTGGTCACTTCCATGCTGCCGGTTCAAAAGGACGTAATGAGCTCGAGTATTCAGAGCTGAATTACGCATTCCTGCGTGAGGAAATTGAAAAGCTGGGATTCGACGGTTATCTGGGTATGGAGTATGATCCGACCATGGATAAACTCGAAAGCCTGATCCGTTCAAAGAACGTAGTGAACGGAATTGCTAACAACTAGTTAAATCATCATTAGCGT
This sequence comes from Clostridium sp. SY8519, assembly GCF_000270305.1. Classification (NCBI taxonomy): domain Bacteria; kingdom Bacillati; phylum Bacillota; class Clostridia; order Eubacteriales; family Clostridiaceae; genus Clostridium; species Clostridium sp. SY8519. The sequence continues at coordinate 1,729,737 of NC_015737.1, forward strand.
GACGGAAAGGACGCCGGGAGTCTGTCCTTTTGCCTCACGGAGGAGGTAATAAAATGGATGAAAATAAAAAGTTTAATTTTGGTGTATTTGGTTGGCTTTTAGTAATATATTGTTTCCTGACATTCCTGATCTTCAGTCTGGGAAACGGAACCATGAACGTTGCAGTAGCATTGTTTGAACAGAGAAACGGCTGGAATCAGACATATTTGCTTTCGCTCCAGTCAATCGGCGCATGGACGGCGATTCCGTTCATCTTCATTTTCGGTCAGTTATATGCAAGAGGAAAAATAAAGCTTCGCCACCTGATCCTGGCAGCCGGTCTTCTTTATGCAATTGGCATCTTCCTGTGGGGACGTGTTACAAACCTGGCTGTTTTCACAGTGGTATTTATGATCTGCTACATCACATATCCGTTATGGGGAACATTTTCCAACAACTCACTGACAAATAACTGGTTCCCGCGAAAAAAAGGTCTGATCATCGGAATCACAACCATCGGTTTTCCGCTTGGTACCGGCTTGGGATCCATGGTATTCAATATATTAAATGGTAAAGTTGGTTTCTCTAATGCGTATCTGATCATTGGCGTTGTAGCGGCAGCGATCTGTCTGTTCGGTTTCTTTACATTCACAGAGTATCCGGAGCAGAGAGGACAGTTCCCGGACAACAACAGATCATTAACTTCCGAACAGGCAAAGGCTGAGTTTGAAGAAGGACAGAAAATGCTGGCCGACAGCCCGTGGACAGTGAAAAATCTTCTGAGAACAAAAGAAGTATGGCTCCTTGGTATCGCAAACTCCTATCTGTTCGCTATCGCATCAGGTTGTATGGGTACGATGGTTCCGCGTCTTCTTTCCACAGGAAGATATTCACCGGATCAGGCAGTTCTGTTCCTGCTGGTAGCTGCATTCTGTGCATGCCCGGGCAGTTTCCTGTGCGGATTTATCGATAACAGAACCAATCCGAAAACAGCATTTATGTTCACGAACATCTGCTGCGTTGTTGCATGTATCTTAAACATCATTCCGACCACTCCGACACTGATCATTTCTCTGGTCTTTATCGGTATCGGTACCGGTGGTTCCGCAAACTTCATCATGTCTATGACAACGGAGTACTGGGGCAGATTTAAGTTTATCAAGGCATATCCGACTGTTCTGACCATTAACCAGCTGCTCGGAAGTGCCGGCCCGATGCTGATGGCTGTTATTGCGGCAAAAGCCGGCTGGGATATGTCTTACATCGTAATGGCGATCCTCGGTGTTGTGGCAACATTAATTGCAATACCGATCAAGAAAGGTTTCGTTGAGAAAGCAGAGGAGAAATTCGCAGCAGAGGCGAACGGAGTTGTAAAACAGAGTTAACGTATTATGAGAGAATGCAGGGGGCTGTCAATACAGGGACGGTTCCTTGTGTTCTCAGAGGAGAAGAGCATGAAGACTTACAATCTTTTTATCAATGGAGAATTCGTACCAAACGGCGATCGGGAAATGATTCAGGTGCTGAATCCTGCTACAGAAGAAGTCATTTCTGAAGTGCCAAAGGCAACAAAAGCAGATGTGGATGCAGCGGTTGACGCTGCATACGAAGCGCAGAAGGAATGGGCGAAAGTGCCGCCGATTCAGCGCGCACAGTATCTGATGGAGCTGGCAGCACTGGTAAGAGAGAATCAGGACTTGTTTGCGCAGACCAATACAGAAGAAGTAGGCAAATTGAAGGGACAGTCTCATGATGAGGCAGGATGGCTTTCCGACTATATTACATATTTTGCAGCGATGGCACGTCATATCAAAGGAGAGATCATCCCGAGTGACCGCCCGAATGAGAACATCTTTCTCTATAAGATGCCGATCGGTGTTGTGGCAGGTATCATGCCATGGAACTTCCCGCTGTTTTTGATCGGCCGTAAAGTCGCACCGGCTCTGATCGCAGGTGATACGGTTGTGTTAAAACCTTCCAGCGACACGCCAAACGGTGCTTACGAATTCGCAAAGCTGGTAGAAAAGAGCTCTCTGCCGAAGGGCGTGATCAATGTTATCACCGGCTCCGGATCTGAAGTCGGTAATGCGCTGGCAAGCAACAGGAAAGTAGCTATGGTTTCCATGACCGGTTCCACCGCAGCAGGTAAACAGATCATGAAAACGGCTGCAGACAATATCACAAAAGTATCGCTGGAATTAGGCGGAAAAGCTCCGGTTATCGTTATGGATGACTGTGATGTGGATGCTACCGTTGAACATGTATTCAATTCCAGATTCATCAACTGCGGCCAGGCATGCAACTGTGCAGAGCGTGTATACGTTCAGGAAGGTGTTTATGAAGAGTTCATTCAAAAGCTTTCTGATCGTATCAAAAACGCAAAATACGGTATGCCATACGAAGACGGTATCGATATCGGACCGATGATCAATGCAAAACAGGTTGAGCATGTTGACGAGCTGGTACAGAGTGCCATTGCAGAAGGCGCAACTCTGGTATGCGGCGGACACAAGACAAGTGTAAACGGAAAAGGTTTCTTCTTCGAACCAACTCTCCTGACAGACTGCAGGCATGATATGAGAATCATGAGAGAAGAGATCTTCGGGCCGGCGCTGCCTGTTACCACATTCAAGACCCTTGATGAGGTGATCGAACTGGCCAATGATTGTGACTACGGTCTTACATCCTCCATTTACACGCAGAATACCGACACAATGATGCGGGCGTTAAATGAGATCCATTTCGGTGAAACTTATGTAAACCGGGAGCATTTCGAGGCGTTTCAGGGATTTCATGCGGGTGTGCGCCAGTCTGGTATTGGTGGAGATGATGGAGAGCGTGGATTAGAGGAATTCCTTGAGACGCATGTATGTTACGTAGATTATAATCTGGGAAGGTAGTGTGAATCATTATTCACAGAAGGCGCATAGCAAAACACCAGGGGCAGGTCGTCGTAACCTGCCCCTGACACATTGGTATCGGACACTAAAATCTTCCCACAAAAGTTTCTGCCAGTTACATTTTTATGTTTCAAATCATCTCGTGTTATAACATGTTACAGGTGCCGCGAAGCCAGTGTTTATGCGGGTTTGAGCGATGATGAGAAAATGAAAAATTGAATGCCCTTGAATGCCTTTGTGACAGAGTTTGATTGCCTTAGGGTATATGTCAGTCTTTAATCCGGATGTGTGATATAAGTTCTATAAAAACGAACATATGTACGTAAAATAGAACAGGTGTTCGAATTTTGAGTGCCCTTTTGAATGCCCTAAGGAAAGGTGCTTCGGAAACCCGCTTCCTTTCTGGGTTTCAGACGAGGGGGAGTATTCGAGTCCCGTCTCGCGCTCTGAATCAAGGATCATCCGAAAGGATGGTCCTTTTTTGTGTCTAAAGCCCGCAAACCCAGTGTTTTCAATGGTTTGCGGGCTTTTTTATGATTGATCCTTCACAAAAGATTTCCCAAGTAAAATAAGAAAAAACCAGAGGGCGGGCATCGGACCCGTCTCGCGATAATACACTATCCATTGAAACGCCGTATTCATGCGGGTTTCGGTAGTTCGCTAAGCGAATGTGTTCGGGGCCCCTTGGGTCCGTTTGAAATATAATCTACATTCTACTTTAGGATTTACCTAATTTATTCCCCAATTTATTCCCTATATGATATACTTCATAAATGGGGAATAAAATTGCAAAAAGGAGTTTTTATGGATATTAAATCTATTGTTTTAGAGTTATGTAGTTATAAAGATGAACAGGAATGGTTTGAGTTCAAAGAAAACTGGTTTCAGCCAGAGACTTTAGGAGAATATGTATCTGCATTGTCAAATGCAGCCGCTTTTCATTATAGGAATAATGCTTTTTTTGTATGGGGAATAAATAATGATACACATGAAATAGTTGGTACTGATTTTAATCAGTATGGTGAGTACAATAAGGAACCATACCAGAACTATCTGGCGAGGAATTTGTCGCCAAGCATTAATTTTTCGTTTGAAGAAAGCTTTATTGATGATAAGAGAGTAGTTGTACTTGTTATTCCGGCAGCAAAAGAAATTCCTACTGCTTTTAGAGAAAAACGATATATTAGAATCGGTTCATCGAAAGTTAACTTGCGGGATTATCCCAAAAGAGAGATTCAACTGTTTAAGCTTCTTGATGGGAGGGAGGAAACGATTGAGACAATTCCTTCAAAATATCAAGAACTCACATTTTCTAAATTGTTTGGGTATTATGGATCAAAAGGAATCGTATTAAGTAAGGAAACGTTTGTTAAGAATCTGGGGCTTAAAAATAGTGAGGGGGAATATAATTTGCTTGCCCAGCTTTTATCTGATGATTCCCATATTCCTCTTCGTGTTTCTATTTTTGATGGAGAAACAAAAGCATCACCATTGTTTTCCGTAAGAGAATTTGGTAATAATTGTTTGCTATATAGTCTTGATGAATTACTTCGTTATGGAGATGTACTTAATCTAATTCAAGCAGATGAACGAGGGCGTGTAGTTGAAAGAAAAGAAATACCATTATTTGATAATGATGCCTTCCGTGAAGCAATTATTAATGCAGTATTGCACAATAAATGGGTTGAGGGAAATGAGCCTATGATATCTGTTTTTTCTAATCGAATTGAGATCCTTTCAAGAGGAAGCATACCATCAGCACAGACTATGGAAGGTTTTTTTCTGGGGGAATCTGTACCGGTTAATGAAAAATTGTCTGAAATATTCTTGCAATTGCATATTAGTGAAAAATCAGGAAGAGGAGTTCCAAAGATTGTTGAAGTCTATGGAAAGAATGCTTACTCATTCAGAGAAAACTCCATTGTAGTTACGATTCCGTTTAAGAGAATTCATAATCCCCAGTTTGTATTGGGGAATAACATTGGGGAAAAAAGAAATTTGAATGAGAGACGCAGTCGAATTATTGCTGAAATGAGAAATAATCCCAATATTACGATTGCACAGTTGAGGGTGATCCTGGAGTGTACGGAATCTACAGTTGAAAATAATATAGCATACCTTCGTAATAATGGATATATAGAAAGAATAGGTTCACGGAAAAACGGTTACTGGAAGGTACTATAAGATACTGAGGGGTTTTTATGCGTATTGATGAACATAATCTTGATTCTCTTCGAAGAATTATTCGTGACCTGCAACAGGAAAATGAAAGCTTAAAGGCTTTGCTTAAACAAAACCAGATACCTTTCGAAGATCAGGAAATCTTGGAAGAGCAACCAATTCCTGACGAATATGATGAAGATCAGGGAGCGCGTATTCTGCCGATTCGTCCAACGGAAGATATGGCAAAAGAGTTTTACAGTTATTTCTGGGGACGTACAGATGTATATGCAAAGCGCGGAAAAAACGGAGGATATTTCCCTCAATGTGCCTCGAGATGGAATAATCCTTTATGCCCGAAGGCAAGAGATGCAAAAGTTTTTTGTGATGAAGACTGCCAGTATAAGGAATGGAAACGGTTAGAACCTTGGATGATTATGTATCACCTACAGGGTAGAAAGGAAGATTGTTCGGATGTTCTGGGTGTTTATCCTCTGTTTCCGGATAATACATGTCGTTTCCTTGTTTTTGATTTTGATAATCATGATAAAGGTGCGTATAAGAATGATGATGCCAATTCGGATGAGTTGTGGAAAAGTGAAGTAGATGCTCTGCGCCGAATATGCGAGATAAATAATATCGATATACTTGTCGAACGATCAAGGTCTGGCAGAGGTGCTCATTTATGGATTTTTTTCAAAGGAGCAGTACAGGCATCACTCGCCCGTGCATTTGGTTATGCATTATTGGATTGCGGTGCATCATCAATAAACCTTCCATCATTTCGTTATTATGACCGGATGTATCCGTCACAGGATGTATTAAGTAAGCTTGGAAATCTTGTGGCATTACCATTGCAGGGAAGAGCATTAAAACAAGGAAACAGTGCGTTTGTTGACCATGCCTGGAATGCATATCCTGATCAATGGAAGCGGCTTCGATCGGTCAAGAAGTTGTCTGCAGAAGAATTAATGAGTTTTTTGAATAAGCGGGGCATGGAGTCACCAATAGAACTGAGTTCAACGAAATATGGGAGAAACAATCGTCAAATCAGACCTTGGAGAAATGAAGAAGGATTTCATGCAAATGATGTCGTAGGAGAACTCCATATTGTACTGGATAATGGGGTATATGTGGACACCTTGAATCTGCTCCCGCGTCTTCAAAATCAGTTGAAAGGACTGGCAACGATCGACAATCCTGAGTTTTATAAAAACAAAGCGATTGGGCGATCTAATTATTACAATTTGCGTACAATATCTTTGTGGGCTGAAACAAATGGTTATATTAAAATACCGCGTGGTTTATTAGATAAGATTATTGATAAAGCAACAGATAGCAATATACGCTGTGAGATTATTGACAAGAGACATTACGGGGAACCAATCCGTGTACATTTTAAAGGAGAACTCAGAGAACAGCAGGAGTTTGCTGCGGCAAAATTAGAACGCTATGAAAATGGGGTGCTCAGTGCACCGACGGCATTTGGCAAAACCGTTCTGGCTGCGTATTTAATATCGAGGCATAAGGTCAATACGCTCATTCTTCTTGATAAAACGGATCTGATTCCGCAATGGATCAGTGAATTTGAAAAGTTTCTCGATATTGATGAAAAACCTCCTGTGTATTACACAAAGACAGGAAGGAAAAAATGCAGAGATAGTGTGATCGGAACATTAAAAGCTGGTCAGGATAAGACGACCGGGATCATAGATTTTGCATTGATCGGCTCTGCATATCATAAAGGAGTTTTTTTTGAAAATATAGATTCCTATGGCATGGTTTTGATAGACGAATGTCACCATATTGCATCGGCCCAGGGAAAAGCACTCATGCAGAGGATTCGAGCAAAATATGTTTATGGACTTTCTGCTACCCCAAATAGAAGTGATCGACTGGATGATATCATTTTTATGCTTTTGGGACCGGTGAGACATAAGTATACGGCGCGAGAACAAGCTGATGAGCAAGGATTGGATAGATATGTGATCCCTCGATTTACAAGAGTTGTCAACATTTCCGGCGAACACCTGGATATCCATAAGGCAGATGGTTTGATTGCGGATAGTGCTATTCGTAATGAGCAGATTATTAGGGATACGGAAAATGCAATTGCAGATGGCAGAACACCGGTGATACTCACGAAACTAAAACGTCATGCAGAAACACTAGCAAAACAATTAAACGGGAAAGCAGATCATGTTTTTCTGATTTATGGTGGCCAAACAGAGAAACAAAATCAGGAAATAAAAAATAAAATGTTATCAGTGCCACAATCAGAGACATTGATTCTGATTGCGACTGGTCAGAAGATAGGGGAAGGTTTTAATTTCCCGAGATTAGATACATTAATGTTGGCTGCACCAGTTAAATTTGAGGGCAGGTTGGTCCAATATGTCGGAAGGTTGAATCGCGTTTATTCCGGGAAACAGGATGTCTTGGTATATGATTATGTTGACACGCATATTGGATTCTTTGATCGACAATATAAAAGTCGGCTGGCGGCATATAGAAAACTTGGATATAAGATATTGTCAGAATCAGCAAAACAAATATTACAAGTAAATGCTATTTATGATAGACGCGATTATTCACAAACATTCGAAAGAGATTTGGCATACGCTAATACAGAAATTGTAATTGCCAGTCCCGGATTACGGCGAAATAAAGTGGAGCGCTTTATTGCCCTGGCGAAACCAAGGCAGGAGGCGGGTGTTTCTGTTACAGTGATTACTTTAGATCCGGATAGTGCCGGATACGATGACGTGATAGAATTAAATATCCTTATTGATGAATTGCGAAAAAATGGAATCATTGTTAGGATGACAGAAGAGGAAAGTGAACACTATGCAGTGATTGATAATCGGGTTGTCTGGCATGGAGGGATAAATCTTCTTGGAAAAGCGGATGCTTGGGATAATCTTATCCGTGTGGAAAATGAACAGGCAGCATCTGAGTTGCTTGAGATGTCGGAAATGGTGTTGTCATAGAAAAAGCTTGGGTCCCCAATTGGGTCCCCTGAAGAATGAGTATCCTGAAACCCGCTTCCTTTCTGCGTTTCAGACGAGGGGGGGTATTCGAGTCCCGTCTCGCGCTCTCTATGAAGGATCATCCAAAAGGATGGTCCTTTTTTGTGCTCAGAGCCCGCAAAGCTAGTATTTTCAACGGTTTGCGGGCTTTTGCCGTGTTTGAGAAATGATGGAAAATCAGGTAAAAAACAATGGCAGAATATATATACGGGAAACGGGCCTGTCTCGTTCCTGTGGTTAATATGGCGAAAACCCAGTGTTTATGCGGGGTTGAACGACTTCAGAAAGTGAGAAAAGATGAATGCCTTTTTAAAGAATAAAAAGATTTCTTTCTGGCCTGAAGGTATAAGGGAATCAGAATACATGAAGGTAGATTTTTAGTATAAATCAGTAATTTCAAAGGAATATGTGAAGGAAAAGGTGCTGAAGAGTGAGTCAGTAATTTTATGAAATCATATTGACTCAAATTTTGGATAGGTTATTATAGAGTTAGATTTGGGCTGACCGAAAGGTCTTTGGCCCACCGGCTGGCGGGGATTTACCCCGCCAGCTTCTTTTATTGATGAGGATTAATTTCTTTATGAAGCTCGTGGATGTATGTCCAGATGGAAACTGCTACAACCTTTTAACCGGAGGCCGACGTGGTAGATATCTTAAGAATGGCAGGAATATTCCTATGCCACTGACTCCTGGTGAGATCAATGAGTATCAGATTGAATTGCATGCAACAAGCTGCACGTTCAAAAAGGGTCATCGGATCCGGGTAGAGGTTTGCAGTTCTGATGCGATGAACTTCGACATTAATCCAAATGTATTTATCGATTTAAACAAAGCAAAGCTGGAGGATTATGTGACAGCGGCACAGACAATTTACCATGACGCAGAACATCCGTCCTTTATCGAACAGCCGATCATTCCGGCCGATAGGAAACGGAAGTGGATTGAAGTAAAAGATTTCCCGTTCCGTTCATCGATTTCCGGTTTTGATTATGTGCTCACAGCTGCCGGTGCGGTGAGTGTCAGCGCTCCGGTTGAAAAGGATCGTGCAGATCTGTCGTGTACAACACCTCAGAAACCGAGCGAGCATGCAGAAGTTAAGACTGGAGAGAATGCAATTAAATTCTAGATGTCATAGGAAAGGAGACAATATGTTTCAATTCACAGAAGACCAGTTGGCGATCCAGAAAGTGATGAAATAGCCAAAGCGTTGACGGTTATGGAAGAGGCACAGGCCTGCGCCTCTACAGCAGAGATCCTGGATGTACATTATTTGTCTACCGATATCAACATGCGAAAAGGAATTGAGGGAGCAGAAAGGATTGTATCTTCCACAGGCGGCAGAAGGAAAGCTTGGCGGATTTGCTCTGACCGAACCGGGAGCAGGTTCAGATGCCGGCGGGTTAAAAACCAAGGCTGTAAAGGATGGGAATGGACGAATGAGCAGACTACTTACATTACTTCTGCTGTATAAAAAGCGGCATACTCATATAAGATAGACGGGTTACGAAACCTGAGAAAGTGGTAAAAGAGTATCAGGAGTATCTCGGAAAGATATTAGAAAGGTATTGAAGTGATTGTTGAAAATACTATTATGCAACGATATAATGAAATCAAAACAAAGTGAAGGAAGTCCCATGTATACGATTAACGATTTTCGAGTTTTAAACAATCCTGAGAATATAATTTTGACTCAGCATAGTAGAAGACGTTTTGCCGAAAGAAATATAAGTATTGATGATATCTGCAGCACAATAAATTCGGGAGAAATAATCGAACAGTATTCTGATGATCATCCGTTTCCGAGTTGTTTGATAATGGGTATGTCTAATGATAGGATTATTCACATATGTGCAAGCATTGATGATGAAATGATATATCTGATTACAGCTTATATACCGAATCCTGAAAAATGGGAATCAGACTGGAAAACGAGAAGGAATTAGTCGAGAGGAGACCTACTATGAAATGTATGAAGTGCGGAAAAGATGCATATAAAGATACGACAACTGAAGCAATTGAATTAGGTTTTGGAGTTTTGGTTATCAGAAATATTCCGTGTTATAAATGTGATGAATGTGATGATATTTTCTATACAGGAGATGTGGTAAAGAAAATTGAACAGTTGACAGAATCAGTAAAAAAACTCATGCAGGAATTAACTGTTATTGATTATGCAAAGGTAGCATAGAAGACAGGATATCCAGGGTATATAGTGCTTCGGAAACCTGCTTCCTTTCTGGGTTTGCGGACACGGTGAGTTTTCGAGTCCCGTCTCGCGCTCTCTATGAAGGATCATCCAAAAGGATGGTCCTTTTTATTTTTTAATCTGCAAAGCCGGTGTTTTCAAAGGCCGGCATCTGTTTCTTCAATGCCGATTCTGTTCCTGCAGCAGATGATGTCTACGACAGTTTTTTCAATATCGAAAGAAATACGTTATCACCTTCACGGACTTCGGTAACGCCAAGGTCCATGCGGACAGGGGCGAAGTAGAATATCTTTATTTTCGGCCAGTCCGGCAGAAAATTGGTCAGTTCATTCGGCAATTATATTCATCAGCCGAATTTAATTAAAACAATTCAAAGCCGCTTTGCGAAGAATTAAAACTATATTCAAGCTTTTGTAAAGAAGGATTCACGAACGCTTAATTGCAATCGGCAAAGACAGGAATATAATAAATATATAAAGTTTTTCCGTAGTTCAAACTGGAGCCAGAAAGGGGAACACTGAACATGAAAAGAAAAGGCGTGACAAGATATGCGGCAGTCGCACTGAGCGGAATCCTGGCAGCATCGATGGCGGTACCGGTACAGGCGTTCGCGGGAAGCAGGCCTTTGAAGACGATCAAAACCATCAAGTCCTATGATATTACAGGGAACGGAAAGAAGGACACGATCCGGGTGAAAGCCCGGAAGGACATAAATGGCTGTTATCAGGACGTGACTGTTTACGTCAATGGAAAGAAAAAATACAGCAGTCCGGTATTTGGCTGCAGCTGGTCAGTGAAAGTCAGTGCCTTCCGTTTGAAAAATAAAAAGGTTTTTCTGGCCATTGACGCAAAGCAGGACAATGACGGGCATGCCTGCCGTGTGCTGCAGTACAAAAAGGGAAAATTACATTCCGTGCTGAATGGGTACAAAGTGGTTTCCATCAAGGGAAGTGATGCCGGAGATGCGGTTTATACCGGGAAAAAAGGAAACACGGTGACGATGCGTGCGGCAGTCATGAGTCCTACGATCGGGAATTATACCTGCCGTGTAACGTATACATATAAAAACGGTGCCTTTCGGCGAACAGCGTATACACATAAGGTATACCATAATTACGTCATGTCATCCCGTGACTTAGACAGCAATCTTAAAGTACAGAACACGATAAAACTTTACTCCAAACCGGGGAAACTGAGCAGCCGCCAGCTGGTTCCCGGTGATTCCGTGCGGATCAATGCCGTACACTTTTCCGGACGGCAGACCTGGTATCGTACAGAAGTCAGCGGCAAAAATTACTGGATCAAGGGAATTACAAACAAAAAATATTACGCCTACCAGGAGTCAGTAGGCTGGGAACAGCCGGGAAATGGGATGTTTTCCAATATGATGCTGGCAGGATGACCGCATCACCGCATCGGATGGGCAGCGTCACAGCGCTGCTGACGAGGTGCCGATGGCTGATATGAAAATTTAACAGGACGAACAGACAGACAGTTGGTATTCCGACTGTCTGTTTGTTTGTAATAAGGGGATGTAAGGCTGCAGGCAGGAACGAACGCAGAATGGAACAGGCAGTGAAAAGAGAAAAGCCTGCTGAGTAAAAGTCAAAGATAAGTTAAAAAAGTGGAGGATCTGCTTTTTCGGATGTGTGGGAGGTTATATAGCTGCGGTATTCTGCAGGACGCATGCCGGTGGCCTTTTCAAAAAATATAGAAAAGCTGCCGGGCTTGCGGTAGCCGATCTGCCGGGCGATTTCGGCGAAGGACAGGTGCGGATCTGCGAGAAGCTGCAGGCTTTTTTCCAGGCGCAGCCGTCTGCGATACTGTCCGATGGAGTATCCGGTAATCGCCTTAAAAGTGTATTTCAGTTTGGACGGACTCATGCAGGCGATGCGTGCCAGCGTGTTCAGATCAGGATTTTCATGCAGGCGGTCACGAAGTATCCGGGCTGTCTGCTCGATTTGTGTATAGTCGGAAGAATATTTGTTTTTGCTGCCGGGGTTCACCGGTTCCGGAGAAAGACGGACAGCGGATAAACGCAGCAGTTCGGCTTTCTTTTGCTGAAGAAATTCTGTTTCGCCGCCGGGAGCGGGTTCATTTCGAATTTCAAAAAGGAGACGGTCTAATGTTTCGCCGGAAAGGCGCTGTTTATTTTCTCTCAATTTCTATCCCCTCCTGTTTTGGGTAAAAAAGCAGCTGTTATGTTCAAAAATCAGAGATTCTATTGACGGGCTGTTTTAGGCAAATTTATAATAGCTAACGATAGTTAAATATATATAACTCAATTCATATTATGCATACTATCAGGAAAAAAATCAATAGAGAGGAATCGAAAGGGGCAGAAAATGAACAGGAAAAACAAAACGGTGATGCGATCTGCAAAGCAGACGGCTGCTTTTGTGCTTGCCGGAGCAGTGTTGTTTGGACTGCCGGTGGGAGGAGCCGCCGAAACCGCGCAGGCTGCACAGCCTGGAAAAAAAGCAGTCAAATCGCCGGAACAACTGACAGTTACCAGAAAAAAGGGAAATAAGATCCGTGTATCCTGGAAAAAGACGCAGGCTGTGAAAAAAGCGAAAGTCCAGGTATATCTGAAAACCGGAAACGGACCCTACAGGAAAATCGGAACAACAGCAGGAACAGGGCTGACAACGAAAACGCTGAAATACAATACCGCATATGGGGTTCGTGTCAGAACTGTGTCCGGAAGAAAAGGGTCCCCGTATGTATACAGTAAGAACACAATTGTATTTCTGAAAAGACCGTCCGGTGTAAAACTGCAGAAAATCAGCGGAAACCGGCTGAAAATTTCATGGAGACAGATTTCGCGTACCGGTGCCGCCAAAAACGCGAAGATTCAGGTATATCTGAAGTGCGGAAACGGAAAAGCAAAGAAGATTTCTGTAACAAAAGGGAAAACGGTGACGACAGAGCCGCTGAAAAAGAGCGGCATCTATCGGGCGGCGGTTCGGGCTGTGACAGGAAAGAATTACTCCGCTTTTTCACACTATTCGGCAGCAGTTCGGATAAATGCTGACAAGGCGGATCGAATCCAGGATGCGGAAAAGAAGAAACCGACGGTATCACTGGTCAGGGAAAAACAGACGGGACTCGTGAACATGAAGTGGGCGCAGTATGCTGTTGTAACTTTTGATCAGGGGTACAGTCTGGACAACAGTCGGATTCTTGTGGATGGTACAGATGTCAGTGAAGCGGTCACCAAGGTTACCGATGACGGAAGTATTGTGAAATGGGAAATCACCAGCCTGAATCCGGGGAAACTGACCGTACAGAGTAAATCGGACGTTGATGTGAGTGAAACGGTTACGCTGAGTCAGAATAAAAAACCGGTACCGCCGCAGGTTGTAAAAAAGACTGCGCCGGCCTTTTTCCTGACACATGGACCGGTGTCTGTCTATGATTATTACCTGACGAATTATGATGAGGAAGGAAATGTACGCAGTCGTCCCGCAAAGACCACCTTTTCTCTTTCAGAAAATTCTGAGCGCATCCGGAGTTATTCAGAAGATGCGGAACTGCAGGAAGACGGCAGCGGAACCGTTGAAATCATGTTTAATTATTCTTCCGGGAAAGATAAGGCCTGGTTTGACGCAGTTGCGGAAAAAGGAGCCCTGGAACTGGTGGCGGACAGTGAACAGAAAACAGTGCTCAACAGCCATTTGACCTACAGCAAGAGAATTGCAGAACACAATGGCAGTCCGGTGGGAGTCATCCGCGTTCCGGTTGGGCAGGATAATTTCCGCAGCAATGGGGAATATTATATCCGTACACGTTCCAAAGGCAGTAAAAGCGCAATGACACGGATCCATGTGGTAAATAAAAAAGCGCCGTCCATCCTGATTTCGGAATCTGGGAAAATTGTATCAGGCCAGAATATACATTTTCATATCAAAGATATGACCGAGGGAATCCGGGAATCCATAAAAGAAGTGACCCTGAAAGATCCGACAGGACAGACAAGGGCGCTGACGCATATCGATGACTGGTTCCATTATGGGAATACCGGATTATTTGTACTTTACAATGACACGGAAAGAGCTTCCGGAACCAATCATACACTGTACCGGGGAACTTATACGCTTACGATCAAAGCGGCAGGATTTAAAACATGCAGCAAGACCTTTGTGGTGGATGAAGGACTGGATCCCGCTGCTGCAGGACAGAAGAAAACAGGGACTGCTGCGGCAGGAAAACGAAGCCAGGCTGTGAAAACGTACAGCGCGAAGGTGGATACGGTCAGCGGCGCAACCGGTATTGCGGGCGGATCCGGAAGTAGCAGTTCCGGCGGCACCATGGTGTCAGCAAACATTCTTTTTGACGGGGACCTTTTGGCTAATGCCCTGATTCTGGATGATCTGGGGATAAATAACAGCAGTGCCAAGGCAATTGCGGAACGCTGGCAGAAAGATGTGATCTATGACTATGCCTATGCGGAAGACGGCAAGGTGTTTTATGACTGGACCGAGTATTACAATGCGGTAAGCGATGCGCAGAATGCGGGCAGATATCTCAGCTTTGCGGAATATGCGAAAACAGCAGACGGGGAGAAAAATCAGAAGCCGTCCCAGGTCAAAATGGTGCTGGAAGATAATATGCTCGGTGATATTATGGATAATTACGCAGGGAAAGAAGCGCCGGTGCTTACACTTACGAATGGCAGCGCGGTAAAAGAAGGGGAAGATGCGGTGCTTATATCATCGGACTCCGATTATATGAAGGCAATTACAGGCGTGTATGAGCAGGACCGTTATGAACCGATCCGCGGATTTCAGGTAAAAGATGGAAAATTAGTGATAGCGGCCTCTGCGCTACAGCTGAAAAAGGGAGAAAAACAGAGTGATAATTTCTTTGAGGTGAAAGCAGACGGCTATCAGACCACACGGATTCAGATTCCCTGTGAAAAAAATCTGGAAGATGTAAAACTGAGAGTTGACGCGGCAGATAAACTGTCGGTTGGCCAGGATGTGTCAATCCGTATCGAAGGCTCAAAGGGAGATTTCCTGAAAAATCTGAAGGAGGTCAGACTCTCGAACGGAAAAAAGACCCGGGACGTGCATACGAAATCCCAGGCAGGCACATCCGGAAATGACTGGTATGAAATAGACAGCAGCGGTACCGTACTGACTTTGAAAGCCGGGCTTTTTCAAGCGGAAGGAAATTATGAGCTGACACTGTCCTCTGAATGGTACGGGGATAAGAGCGTGTCAATTGCCGTGAAGGAAGCAGCGGAGGATCCGGAGGCACAGAAGGCTCCGGAAGTGAAATCGGTAACGGAGCAGAATAAGATTTATCGCATTGCCTTTGCGGGAGAAGAAGGCGTCACAGAAAAATTCTTAAACAGCATCCGGTCAGTTCGCGTGGGCGATACAGATTATGAAAAGGCGCTGCTTGGAGTTTCCTCATCCTCTGCGGCTAGTTATGGAACAGATTGTGAAAATCCGGCTTATGGAGGAAAACAGGTGATTCTGGAGCTTACCCGGGATGGGTTTTCAAAGGATCGGGATACGCAGGTGACTGTTCGCGCCCGGGGGTATCAGGCACTGACGTTTGTGTTACATGCAGATGGCACACTGGCTGCGTCGGAGAATCAGAAATCTGAGGGAAAAGCCGAGGCACCGGAAGCCAAAGCATTTGTGAAACAGCAAGGAGACGGATGGCTGACAAACGACTGGTATTATCTTGACTTTGGCGCGAATAATGACGAGGCACGCAGCTATCTGACGAAAAAGCTGAAAGCCGTTACCGTAAACGGCATCACATACCATGCGGCAGGAGAAAATGAATATATCAGTTCTGCCAGCGGAAATAAGTACAAATTCGGAACGGGAAACATCGGAAATGACAATTTGCTGATGTTAACGGCAGGCGACGGTTTGAAGAAGGGCGGTAAAGCCACAATTGTTCTGGAAGCAGAAGGTTATCAAACGAAGACGATCCGAATCGGAGAAGATGGCAGTCTTTTATAGGCTTCCAAGAGGCTTGGCGGGCATGCGGCGCAGTCAGACGCCGCATGCTTCTGCCGTCTATTAAGAAAAAATAAAAAATTTCTGTTGACAATTCTTCTCGAATCCAGTATATTATTTCTTGTGCAAAACACAAGGAAATATTTTCCATGCGCGAGTGGCTCAGTTGGTGGAGCGCGACCTTGCCAAGGTCGAGGCCGCGGGTTCGAGTCCCGTCTCGCGCTCTAAATCAAGGATCATCCGGAAGGATGGTCCTTTTTCTATCTATCGCTCGCAAACCCAGTGTTTTCAGCGGTTTGCGGGCTTTCTTTAATTGCTCTGATAGTATTCCGGAAATCTTTCGCAGAGCAATTCGATAAATTCCAATGTGCCCGGATTGATCCGCCGCTTGTTCCAGACAACAACGAGTTCCAGAATGGGATGAAAGTCATTGATTTCCCGGAAAACGAGATCCGTCTGCTTTCTGGAAATATTGGTTGGCAGAATGGAAATGCCCATATTTGCTTCGGTCATGATCAGTGCTGTGTCTACGTGTGTAAAATCGCAAATGACGTTTGGCGGGAACGGTCCGTTTTCGATATAATCTTCGATCAGGGCAGCATAGTCCGCATACTGCTGTCTGCTTGGCAGGACCAGCGGATATGGAAGAATATCATTAATAAATATTTTTTCTTTATTCTCCAATGGGTGCCCCTTGGGAAATACCACACTTAAGCTTTCCTCGGTAAGAATTCGGATCGCAGCGCTAGAAGGCGGAACAGCATTTGGGAAAAAGAGCGTAATGGAAAGATCTGATTGGTTGTTTCCATAGGCTTCCAAAAGGTCGCCGACTTGTCCGCTGAACAGCTCTACATTCATTTCCGGGTAAATATTGCGGTACTCATCAAGAATCGGCGGCAGGAAATCTTTGACAGCTGCATCCAGAAAGCCTATACAGATCGTGCCGGAAATGTTTTCCTTTCCCTTTTGAATCACAGAAAGGGCGCTGTCATAGTCTGCCAGCGTCTTTTGAATCTTCGTAAGAAAAGCTTTCCCGAGATCTGTCAGTTCAACGGAATGTTTGCTTCTGTGAAAAAGTGTAACGTTCCCAAGTTCTTTTTCCAGCGCCATAATGTGCTTAGAAAGCGTGGAATGGCTGATGTACATCCGTTCCGCTGTTTTCTGATAATTCAGTGTGTATGCCAGATCGGCAAATTCTCTTAATATTTCAATCGTCATATCATGAACCCCATAGAGATTTCCATTGCTGAAGAATTCTTTATCATCATGTCACAGAAATGGCATTTTGTAAATTCTAAAAAAAGATTATGGCGTGGTTCCATTTTGGAACTACGCTTTTCTGTATGGGAAAAACCACTGTTACGGATTCCATGCTACGTTTTTATCAACTGGAGCATCAAAGACATCCGACACCATAAGTCAGGTGTCGAAACAGGAACCATAAAACTGATTTTATAACAGGAGGGGAAAAATGACAGGATTAACTGCAGAGAATATTTTCCAGACAGTTAAGAATGCACAGGATGCAGGCATTCTGCAAATGTTTCCGGGGCTGCAGGCAAAGATGGGACCGGGCGAGCGGTTTTTCGAATCACTCCAACGTGATTTGCTTGACGGGATGAGTTTGGAGCAGCTGGACAAATCGCTCTATTATCTGGCACCGGCCTTTGCGTTCCTGGCGGATCCGGCACATTGGACACCGGCAGAGTTTACGGCAGAGGAAATGTTTCAGGCCGTAAAGAACCTGCAGACAATGGGCGTTTTTGAGATCCGTAAGGAAAAAGGCCTGGATTTACCGGGACCGGGAGACAGATTCTTTGAATATTATCAGAACAAGCTGGTCCATGAGATTGGCCTGGAGAATCTGGATAGACTGCTTTATGTGATGGGACAAGGCATCCGGTTTCTGGCATCAGAGGAAGCAATGGAAAATGTGAAGGAAGGAGAAGCAAAGGGATGAGCAATATCAGCAGATATATCGATGTACTTAAAGAGATGGACAGTGCATTAGAGATCGTAACAGATGAGGCGGTCTGTCAGGCGTTTGCAGACGGCAATGACGGAAAGAATCCGGCAGTTGCACCAAAAGCAGTCGTATATCCGACAAAGCCGGAGCAGATTCAGCCGATCGTAAAGGCAGCGAATGAAACGGGCGTAAGTCTGGTGGTCCGTTCCTCACAGGGAACGCGCAGTGAGCATGCATCTTCACTGCCCGCAGAAGGAACAGAATCCGTCATGATCAATCTTTCAAAGATGAATCAGATCATGCGGATCGACACAAGAAATAACATGTGCCTGATCGAAGCAGGTGTGACATATGCACAGCTGAATGAGGAGCTTGCAAAGCGGGGCTATTATGTTGAGCATCCGCTCCTTCCAAGGGCAGATAAATCTGTTCTTGCAAGTCTGCTTGACAGAGAACCTGTCATGTCGCCAAAACATTGCTGGGATGTGCCGGATCCGCTGACCTGTGTTGAGCTGGTCATGGGAAACGGAGAACTTTTCCGGACAGGATCAGCTGCAGGACCGGGAACGTTGGACGAAATGCTCGAGTCCGGTTGCGCGATCAACCAGCCACAGGGCCCGTATACACTGGATCTTGTCCGTGTTATGAGTGGCGCACAGGGGACACTTGCAATCGCAACATGGGCATCTGTTAAGATCCGCCCGATTGGCAGCATGTGTGAGCTGGTATATGTACAGAGTGATGACGTGGAGGTACTGGCAGCTTACAGCTCAGATGTGATCCGCCGAAGACTGGGTGAGAATACCTTTATCGTAAATAAGGCAGCATTTGCCCAGATTACAGGAATCAAAGCAGAACTGAAAGACTGGATCATGGTAAGCGATGTCAGAGGATACCGGTACTTCCCGGAGAGATATCTTGAGAATCAGATCGCAGATATGGAAGACCTTGCAAAAGAAGCAGGCCTTACGCTCGAAAAAGAGATCTCCGGTGTCTGCAATCAGACCGTACAGGCTAGTATCGACGGAATCTCAGAGCAGGATAACTACTGGAGAGACCGCATCGGCGAAAACAGATCAGATCTTTTCTTCCAGTCTACATTGGACCGTGTGGTACTTTACAGCAAACTGGCAGAATGTGTTGCAGAAAAATGCGGAATCGATCCGAAGAGCACAAGTATTTATGTACAGCCGCTGATGATGGGCAGAAGCTGTCATGTTGAGATCCAGGCTGCAGGAAGTGCAGATCAGATCGCAGAATATGAAAAAATGCTTGGCAACATTCTCCTCGATAACAAGGCATTCTTCTCAAGACCTTATGGAGAATTGACCAAACAGGTCTTTGCAAAGAGCAGTTCACAGACACCGTTTATGAATAATATCAAGGAATTCTTTGACGAGAAGCACGTCATGAATCCCGGAAGAATGTTTGCATAGGAAGGGGGAAATGAAAAATGGCATTAATCGATTATAAGAAAGATCAGTTTTACTGCAATCGTTGCAGCAACTGCAAGTTTATCCCGTCCTATCGCATTCAGGCGGGCAGCCCGGATACCATCAACATCTGTCCGGCGATGACAAAATACAATTTCCATGCGTACAGCGGAAGCGGAAAGCTTGAGATCGGCTACTCGATCAATGACGGACATTCCGAACTCTGTGAGACATCACAGAACGTGGCTTACAAATGCACCATGTGTGGCGCATGCGATTACCACTGCAAGGTATTCAGAAAAGACATTGATGTCATTGAGAATATCGAGGAGCTTAGAAAAGAGTGTGTAAACGCCGGGCTGATCTATCCAGAGCACCAGGCGATCGCAGATTCAATCACAAATGAAAACAATCAGCTTTGCCGACCGGCAGCGGAACGGATCGATTGGTCAGAAGGCCTCTCCGTGAAGCGCGTTGACCGGGGAGAAACCGGAACCATTTACTTCTATGCCGGAGATGTCTGTGGATACAGCAAGAGTCTTGCTGAAAGAACAAATAAACTGGTATCTCTGCTCTACTCCAAAAATCTGGATCTTGTTGTATCCGGCGCTGCTGAGCCGACTGCAGCGGATAAGGCGTTTGACCTTGGATTTACCGCAGTCGGGATCGAAGCAGCGAAGAAGCTGGCAGCGGAAGTGAAAAAAACAGGTGCAAAGACAATCGTGACTACTGACGCGCATGCTTACATGGCTTTCAATTTCCACTATCCACGTAATGGTGTTGATCTTGGTGTAAAAGTAATGCACATCACACAGCTTCTGGCACAGCTGATCGAAGACGGTTTGCTGACAGCAGACAAGACAACTGACCTGAAAGTGACCTACCAGGATCCGTGTAATCTGGGACGTCGGAGCGAGCCGTTCAAAGACAACTATTACGGACAGAACAAACGCCGCCGCCCGATGGAACTGGTACGGACCGGCGATCTGGGAGAGTATCAGGCTCCGCGTGCCATTCTGGCAGCGATCCCGGGTGTGGAACTGATTGAGATGAACCGTATCAAAGGCTGGGCATACTGCTGCGGCAACGGTGCAGGTGTAGCAGAAGTCAATCCGGATCTGTTAGAAGCTACGAGCAAAGAGCGTATGGCAGAAGCAGCTAAGACCGGTGCAGATGCACTCGTAACAGCTTGTCCGATGTGTGAGTACGCATTGTCAAACGCATCTGATATGAAGGTGATCGATATCATCGATCTGGTTCTGGAATATATGAATTAAGGAGGATTTGTCATGTTAATGAATGAACAGGCTTATAAAGAAATCGAAGCGATCGTAGGCCCTGAGAATATCACGGCAGATCCGCAGATCTGTGATACCTATTCACAGTTTAATTTCCATCGTCCGGATCCGGAGATCTGGTGGTGCAGACCGGATGCGATCGTTTTGCCGGGAAGTACAGAGGAAGTATCCGCATTTGTAAAGGTCTGCAACAAATATAAGATCAAATACAAAGCACATTCCACCGGTTACGGCGCACACAACGGCGCAACATCACCGGATATGGTTCTCGTGGATCTTCGCCGGATGAATAAGATCGTTGAGATCGATGAGAAAAACATGGTCGCTGTCATTGAACCATATGCAGTCGGCGGCGCGATTCAGGCAGAAGCATGGAAAAGAGGGATGAATGTTTGCATTACCACAGCCGGACCGCAGTCATCTGTCCTGGCAAGTATCGCAGCGCATCTTGGCGGCTCCTGTGCATCTGTTTCCATGGGATATAACGGAAGAAATATGCTGGCATGTGAGTGGGTTGCACCGAATGGTGACATCATCACCATCGGATCGGCGGACAGTGATGCAGGATGGTTTTCCGCAGATGGTCCGGGACCTTCCGCAAAAGCATTCATCCGTGGATTTAACGGATATGACGGAGCGCTTGGTATCTTCACGAAAGCAGCAGTTAAGCTGTATCACTGGGCAGGACCGGATGACTACACGATCGCGAACGATGGAAATCTGTATGAAGCAGATGTTCAGGTGCCGGAAAACATGCATTTCTACACCCTGATCACCAAAGATTGGGAGACCACGACGAACGCATTCTACAAGATCGCGGAATGCGAGATCTGCTACTACATGAACAAGTTCTCCATTGGTATCACAGGCCGTGGATATATGCCGGAGTTCTTTGAAGAAGCAGTCAAATACCCGCATTTAAGAGAAGCGTTAAAGATGGGGCGTCACCGTACCGTTATGGTTGTGATAGGTAACAGCGAACGTGATTTGCAGTATAAAGTGGATTGCTTAAAGAAAATCGCGGAAGAAGAGAACGGTATCCTGATCGGCGGACATGCTGAGACACCATATGCAAAAGTACACCTTTGTTCCCTCTGTCGTGCAGACGGATATGCATCCCTTTTCAACGGTCCGGGATCCTTCCATGTGGCAATGGGCGCGGACGAGGCACTCGATGTTGTCTTCAAACAGGCGCAGTACGCACAGGAGATCAAAGAGCGGATGATCGCAAATGAAGAAACCATTGATGACCTTGGCGACGGTGCTTATGTCGCAATCTGCGGTCAGCAGCCGATCGGACATAACGAAGCGGTTATGATGATCGATATGGATGATGAGAAATCAGCCAGTGCGATGATGAACTTCTCGATCGAGACCGGAAAGGTCCTTTATGAGAAGGCACTTGGTGGAATCGGCTTTGCCGCATTCGGCGGACCGGAACAGATCATGATGTTCAACGATAAGGTTTATAAATACTACAGCCACATTCAGAGAATCAAGGGTGCAGTTGACCCGGATAACCTGGGTGCCATGACATTTGTATAAAAAGGAAGGAGAGATAAAATGGCAGAAAAGAAAAACGTGATCATCGTAGGCGGCGGCTGTGCGGGACTGAGTGCAGCGTATCATCTGCATAAAAAAGGCTATGGTGTGGAAGTATATGAAGCACAGGATCGCTTCGGTGGACGTATGGGTATCTACGAAGAGAATGGGTATCTGATCGATGAGTATGCGCAGTTTGTGCATCCGAGCTACAAAAAAGCAAAAGAGATGCTGACAGAAATGGGGATCATCGATGATCTTCAGCCGTTCGATCTAGGTGGCGGTATGAACGTCTGGTTTAACAATCACTGGGTTTCCGCTTTCCCGAATCCGGAGGATCCGGAAGCAGTGGCTGCAAACAAAGAGTGGATCGACTACATGGGTGAGGATAACTTCAATGCGTTTGTCGGTTACTGTGCAAAATACTGTGACGGCAAGTTTTATGAAGGCTCTACCGATTGGATGATGGACTGTGACAAAGATGATGGCGGCAACTTTGGTGATTTCGTCAAAGAGAATTTCGGTGAACGCGTTCTGGAAAACTTTGTACAGCCGGTCGTAGCATCTTTGGGGCTGGAGTACCCGGAAAAATGTGGTGTGGCATTTGGTCTTCAGATCGTATGGACGGTTCTGGTCGGTGGCGCAGCAGTCTTAAAAGGCGGCCTCGGAAGACTGGCAAACGAGATCGTTAACATTATCGGAGAAGAGCATGTTCATCTGGGCGCACCGGTTGCGGAGATCGTGATCGAAGACAATAAAACAAAAGGTATCAGGCTCGAATCCGGTGAATTCATCGAGTGCAATACTGTTGTCTGTGCAACAACCGCTCCGGCTGCATTAAAGATCACACCGGGACTGCCTGAATATATGAGAAAGCCGGTTGAGCGTGTAACACTTTGCAGAACCATTCATTCCACGCTGTTCTTTGATAAGAAGCTGACAGATGGTAAGAAACCGGTTGGCGGTCTGCTTCCGAGAGCGCTTGGCGAACCGTTCTGCACCTGTATGTTCCAGTCATCCAGAAACCCGGTTGCACTTCCGGATGATCATTCAGATGCAATGAGTGTATTTTACTTTGGAGAAGATCAGTTGCCGAAGTACTGGGATCTTTCAGAAGAGGAGATCCTTGAGCACACATTCAGTGTTGTAAAGAAATATTTCTCAGAACTGCCGGATCACTATATCGGCGGTCATGTTGTAAAAGCGCCGCAGGCAAACTTTACGATGCAGAACGGCTGTCCGTCCGCGATCAAAGAGATGCGCGATAACCACTACAGGGATGTAGAAGGCTTCTTCTTCTCTGGTGATTATATGTACACAGGTTCTTATGAATCTGCATTAAACTGTGGCTGCAATGTGGCACGCTGCATCGATGGTGAGATTGAAAGTATTTAATCTGTATCTTGTATATTGACACCTTGGGTGGGACATAAAAATTGTTTTAATGGTTTAGTGGGAGGTGCGTTATGGCACAGAGTAAACAAAAAGTAAGTAACAATTTTGGAGTCAGAGGATGGCTGATCATCATCTTCTTCGGTGTAATGCTGTTCTTAAATTCTTCATTGACGGCAGACGGTATGAATATCATCCTTCCGACGTTGGCCGGAAAGATCGGTACAGATCCGAATGCCATGCTCAGTCTGAATGGAGTTGGCGGTTGGATCGCAGTAGTTGGGGCATTTGTTCTGTCCGGACTTGTTCAGAAGGTCGGCGCAAAAAAAGTAATCCTGGTTTCTTTGGCAATTGTTGCAATCTCTTTCCTTTCTTTGACATTTATCAAAGGAATGGCAGGATGGGCAGTATGTATTATCTTAATTAATGTATTTGCAAATGGTATGAGCTTCTGCGGTGGTTCCGCACTGATCGCAAGCTGGTTCCCGACCAAAAAGGGAATGGCAATGGGATGGTCTACCATGGGTAACAACATGGCATCAGCAGTATTTATTCCAATCTTCTCGATCATGCTTGGTGCAAATGTAAATATGCCATTCTATGGTTACTTTATCTTTATGGTGATCATGTTCATTCTGGGTGTTATCATCATTAAGAATAAACCGGAAGAATGTGGCCTGCTTCCGGATAATGATCCGGCATCTGTAGAAAAAGTAAAAGCACTCGAAGAAGAAATGGCAAACTACAAGAGCCCGTGGACTGTAGGAAGAATCTTAAAAGACAAAGACATCTGGTGCGCAGGTCTTGGCTATGGTCTGTTATTCATGTGTACGGTTGGTCTGGTTTCACAGTTTGTGGCACGCGCAATGGGTGTTGGCTTTGAGCAGAATATGGCAGTTGGAATGCTTTCCATTGCAGCTGTAATTGGTATCGTAGCCAGCTATTTATGGGGTGTATTAGACACAAAGATGGGCACAAAGCTGGCATCTGTTGTCCTGGCGATCTTCTTTGCGATCGCGATCCTTCTTAACATTCTGCCGGGGCATGTAACGTTTATCATTTATACAGTAATGCTTGGCTGTGCACTTGGTGGAAACACAAACTTCTCGACATCGATGTGTGCATCTCTGTTCGGACGGAAAAACTTCCAGAGAGCATTCAACTTTGTATTCCCGGTAAGCTGTATATTCCGTGCAGCAGCAGCGGTCATCCTGGGTGCGATCCTTGGCGCAACAGGCGGGAACTTTACGATTGCTTATCTGGTATTCATGGTAGGTGCGATCGTTGCAGCGGTGCTGTTTGGATGCATCAACATGACGCCGAAGGCGGAGTAAGTATTTCCCAAACTTTATCAGGAATATCATGAAAGAGTGGCGACTTACAAAATGTGTGGTCGCCACTTTGAGTCTCTTAAATTAGACTAATATATTATCCAATACTTGAATATTCCGAACTAATGGGCTAATATATTAGCATGATTGATTTGACAGTAAAAACAGCAAATGAAATTAATACTGATATAGCAAAGCGGTTGGCGAAGATAAGACGCCGGAAAGGGTTTTCTCAAAAAAAGCTGGCCGCCCGGTCAGGAGTCAGTTTGGGTTCTTTGAAGCGGTTTGAACAGACGGGAGAAGTGTCCTTACATTCCCTGACGAAAATGGCGATCGCATTAGGGCTGGAAGAACAGCTGCTGGAACTATTTGCAGACATCCCGCCGGCAACCATTGAGGAGGTTATTCGTGAGCAGGGTTAACCAACTTTCCGTATTGTACCATGGCAGGCTGGTTGGAACGCTCGCGTTGTATCAGAACCGGTTTGCTGCATTCGAGTATCACAAAGACTGGCTGGCTGATGGATTTTCCATCAGCCCGTTTTCGCTACCGTTAGAGCAGAAGCTGTATCTTCCGAAAATCGATCCGCTGGACGGTTTACACGGTGTATTTGCGGACAGTCTGCCGGATGGATGGGGAAGGCTTTTGGTGGACCGCCTGATGCGTAAAAAAGGGTATAACCCTGCGGCGCTTGGCAATCTGGATCGCCTGGCAATCGTTGGAGATTCCGGCATGGGGGCGTTGACTTACAGGCCGGAATGGAGTTTAGAAGAAAAGCCGCAGGAACGGGATCTGGATGAGACAGCCCTTGCATGTCAGAAAATCCTGAAGGCTGAATATACAGATGATCTGGATCATTTATTTGCGCTTGGCGGATCATCCGGCGGTGCCAGACCAAAAATCCTGACAAACATCGATGGTGAGGAATGGCTGATCAAATTCCCTTCTTCAAATGATGAGCAGGAGGTCGGCTTGCAGGAATATGAATATGCACTTTGTGCGAAAGCGTGTGGCATTGACATGGAAAAGGTGCGGTTATTTCCATCCGAAAAATGTTCCGGTTATTTTGGTACCAGACGATTTGACAGGAAAAGTGAAGGAGACGGCAAAAAAAGGATTCACATGATTTCTGCTGCAGGGCTCTTAGAGACATCTCATCGTATTCCAAATCTGGACTATGACTTGCTGATGCGCTTGACATTGCAACTCACAAATGATATGGCAGAGTGTGAAAAGCTGTATCGCAGAATGTGCTTTAATGTATTTGCACACAATCGGGATGACCATTCCAGAAATTTCTCATGGCTATATCTGGAAAAGGAAAACAGGTGGGTTCTGTCACCGGCATATGATCTGACATACAGTAACTCTATCGGAGGAGAGCATGCAACAACAGTGCACGGCAATGGAGCTGATCCGGGCATGGCGGATATTCTGGAAGTAGCAAAGGAGATCGGGATAGACAAAAGAAAAGCCAACAGCATAGCAAAGCAGGTGCAAGATTGTGTACAGGAGCAGTTGGAGGAGTATTTATTCTGTCATTGATATTATTCAATTATGTCAGACATCAGTATGCCGTGAGCCTGGACTTTTGACAGAGATTTGAAAGAATTTAGGAAGGACAATATGACACTAAAACAGATCGAAGGTTTTTGTTACCTTGCGCAAACATTGAATTTTTCCAAGGCTGCTGAGCTGTTATTTTTATCACAGCCTGCTTTTAGCCGCATGATCGTATCGATGGAAAAGGAACTGGGGTGTCAGCTGTTTATTCGGAGTAAAACGGAGCCAAAACTGACCCTGGCGGGAGAACAGATCTATCAGCACATGAAGGTGATGTTGAGAGAGTACGAAGACATTAACGGCATCGCGAAGCTGGCCAGTCAGGACAAACTCGGAAGCCTTCGAATCGGGATGCTGGACAATGGACTGACGGAAAAGAGCAGAAATCTGATTCTGGGATTTCAGGACGCCAATCCGGATGTGGAGCTGATCCTGAGGGAATATTCAGAAGTGGAAATATTCAGAGCGCTGGAGATGGGCTGGATTGATGTGGCATTAGTGATTCATTTTCCGGAAATATTCCGGCAGACGATGACAGGAATCGTGACGGAGACCAGCCGGGAATGCGTGATATTACACAGAAGCAATCCGCTGTCGCAGAAAGAAGAAGTTGAAATCGCGGAATTGAAAAATGAAAAGTTCATCATGCTGCGGGAGAGCAAATCCCAAATGGGTTACAATATGGTGATGAGTGAATGCCTGCGGAATGGATTCACGCCGGATATCGTTATGAAAGCAGATTCTGTTTCCAGTGCGCTATCTGCAGTTGCCTGCAATATCGGCTGCACGATCCTGACAGACGCGCTGCAGCATCTGCCAGGAGAGGATGTTTTGTTTATACCGATTGCCGGAAGTACTTTGTGTGACCATTGGCTAGTCTGGAATAAAGAGATTGCAAACGAAAAGATTCCGGAACTCAAGGCTTTTATCGAAGCGCGTATTTGACAACAAAATAGATTTTTCGCGATGGAGAATATACCAATAGGTATGTTCTCTTTTTTGCACGATGAAGTATGCAATTTATGCATACAAACGCCAATAGAAAAGCATTTCCTATGCATACAAATAGCCATTACAATAAAGAAAACAAAAGAAATAAGGAGGCGGCATATGGAGCATGGATCAAAGTTTTCTTTAAAACCCTGTTCACCAATAAATATGCTTTATTGCTGTTGATCTATATCCTGTTACAGCAGATTGCAGGTGGTACGATCACGGCAGGCGGAACCTATTATTTCCAGCATGTATACGGCGACATCAACGGATTTTCCCAGATGATGGCTGTGACAGTAGTGGCAGCGGTCATTGCGCTTCTGGTTTGTCCGTTCCTGGTAAAGAAAATCGGGTCAAAGAAAATGTTCTCACTGGGGTGTATCCTGACGGTCATCTGCTATATCATCATGATCATTTCAGGAAGACATACGCTGATCACGCTTTTGATCTGCCTGCCGCTTTCGCAGGTGTTTGGCCAGATGTTTTTGATGACACAGGCAGGACCGATCGCAGCTGCTGTATCTGATTACAGTTTTAAGAATACAGGCGTTCATGTAGAAGGTATTACGTCATCTGTGGTTAATATCGATATTAAGGTTGGTACCGCGATCGCAACCGGTGTATTAGGCCTGATCATGAGCATCGGCGGTTATGCGGAAGGCGCTGCAGAACAGTCCGTAAGAGCGGTTAATTCCATCTATTTCGCATACATGATCGTTCCGTTGATTATATTCGCGGTACTGGGTATTCTGTTTATGACGACATATAAACTGGAAACACCGACAGAGATAGCATGATTAACAGATTTAAAAGGAGCATAATGATGAGTCAGAGAAAAGAAATGTTACTCAACAACACTGAATACATCGGCTATACCGATTTAAACAAAAAACCGGGGTTCCAGATGGCGATGTATAAAAGCCCGGAGGGCAGATACTATATCTATACGGCATGTTTCCGTGACAATGGTTTCAACATCGTAGACGTAACGGATCCGGCTAACCCCACTTCCAAATGGGTCGAGGGTGACTGGCTAACGGATGTCCATGACGGACAGGGTCTGGCCAAGATCCAGACCGGTGACGGCAAGCTGATCTGCATGTACGGCGGCACGATGCGTGTACTGCACGGGACACATGAGATGCCGTTCTGGGGCGGAATCAAAATCTATGACATTGCAACGGATCCGATGAATCCGAAATTTCTGGGCCAATTTGAATGTGAAGAGGGCCCGGGCGCACACAGAAGCTTCTACAATGGCGGCGACTATGTGTATGTGGTCGGCAGCAAGAAAAACTATATGGGATACATCATCCGGATCGTGGACATTTCCGATCCGACAAATCCTGTTGAGGTTGGCAGCTACTGGGATGATAAGCAGTATCTGTCCAACAAAAAGGCGGAGGAGATTCCGGAGATCGGTACGGAGGAGTTTATGAAGCTTCCGTGCATGCATGCGATCACGGTAAAGGATGACATCCTCTATGCGGCATATCCGAATGTTGGCTTCTGTCTGATCGATGTGCATGATAAGGCGCATCCGCATCTGATCTCCAAGCTGCCCTTAAACCCGCCGTTTGGCAGAGGACAGGGTGGCGCGGCAGTGCATTCCGCGATGCCGCTTGGCGACAGACCGTACGCGATCGTTACGACCGAAGGCGAGCGGGTTCGCTACTTTGATGAGAATCGCACGGAGGGCATGTTCCACAAGATCACGACACAGCCGATGAACTTTATCGGCATGGTGGAGCTGACAGATCCTGCCAATCCGAGTCTGATCGCAGTCTTCCCGTATCCGGAAATGCCGGAAGGATATACACATGGTGAAAACTTTAATATCGTAGACGGCACACGCGCGGTCTTCGGTCCGCACAACATGTTTGATGCGTTCGGTCAGGACTGCTATGAGAAACGTGATGATCGCGTCTATAATTGCTATTTCCATGCAGGCTTGAGGATCTATGACGTATCCGATCCGTTTGTGCCGAAGGAGATCGCATACTTCCTGCCGCCGGATCCCGAAGGTCCGAACTGGTTTGATACCGAAGATGGTTCCCTGCTGCCGGGACCGCAGGTGGCCATTACAGAAGATATTCTGGTCGATGACAGAGGTTATATCTATCTGACGACCTATCAGGATGGCATGTATATTGTGAGATGTACAGTATAAGATATCCATTATCCCCTTCGTTGAAAAAACAGCCCAGTGCTGTTTTTTCAATTTAATAGAAATAGTGGATTTTTTGAGAAACTGAAATACTGAAAAAACGGACCGAAATTGATAATATAATACTGAAAAAAAACCGAATGATTATGAGGAGCGTTATTCTGTCTTTGGTTTTGTATTATTTCAGGAGTTTTTATCTATGTTCAGAAGAAAAGTATACGATCAGTTATTGCAATGGAAGAAAGAATTCAATGGGTCATATTCTGCCCTGATACAAGGAGCAAGACGTGTTGGTAAAAGCACCGTGGCTGAGGAGTTTGCAAAAAATGAGTATAAAACATATATAAAAATAGATTTTGCAAATATATCCGGTTCTATGCAGGATGTATTCAAGGATGTATCGGATTTGGATCTGTTCTTTTTAAGATTGCAGGCGGAAACAAATATCACGCTATACGACCGGGAGTCCGTTATTATATTTGATGAGATACAATTGAGCCCGAAAACCCGGCAGGCGATCAAGTACTTTGTTGCTGATGGAAGGTATGATTATATAGAGACGGGGTCTTTGATTTCTATAAAAAAGAATGTGAAAGGAATCGTGATTCCATCGGAGGAACATAAGATAGATATGTATCCGATGGATTACGAAGAATTCCTTTGGGCAGTTGGGAGTCAAAATTATGATTTGACGAAAAAGCTTACGGAGCATCAAAAACCCATAGGCGATGCAACCAATCGAAAGCTTATGCGGGACTTCAGGATATATATGGCGGTAGGCGGTATGCCTCAGGCAGTAGAAGCGTACCTTCAGAAAAAAGACTTTGCCACGATTGATGCTATTAAAAGAGAGATTATCAATCTTTATAAGGACGATATGAAGAAAATCGACTCATCCGGACTACTTTCAAGAATCTTTGAATCCATCCCTTCCCAGTTGGCGCTAAAGAAGAAACGTTTTGTCATTAGCAGAGCCACTGGGAAGAAAAAAAACAGCAAGGATCTGGAGCGATTATCTGATCTGCTTGATTCAAGAACCGTTTATATTTGTAATAATGTAAAAAATCCGGGCATCAGTCTTTCTCAAACAAAATCAGAGGATGAGTTCAAACTTTATCTGGCAGATACCGGACTTTTTACAACACTATTATTTAACGATGAAAGCAGAGCAAATGAAGATATTTATCGAAAGCTGCTAAGTGACAGACTTCCGGAGAATCTTGTATATCTGTATGAAAATGCTGTCGCACAGATGATTGCTTCCTCAGGAAGAAAGCTGTACTATCATACATGGTCAAAGCCGGCCAGCACGCATTATTATGAGATCGATTTCATCATTTTGAAAAAAGGCAAGATTGTGCCCATAGAAGTAAAGTCCGCCAGAGTGAGACCGCATGAGTCAATGGATGATTTCTCAAAAAAGTATTCAAAGTATGTCTATAGAAAATATATTATCTCTCAGCACGATATCCAAAAGGATAGAGATATACAGCTTTGGCCGATATACTGTCTTCCGGCATTGCTTGAATAATTCATTGTGAATAGTATATAGGAATGGGAGCGCACCATGAACATGAAACAGATTGAGTGCTTTATCGCGCTCGCGGAAACCCTCAACTTCACAAAAGCATCTGAACTGTGCTATGTGAGCCAGTCTGCATTCAGTCGTCTGATTTCCTCGCTAGAGGATGAGCTGGGCTGTACGCTGATCGCCAGAAGCAAAGTAAACCCCAGGCTGACCAATGCCGGCGAGCGCATTTATGAGCAGGCGAAACTGATCCTGTTTCACAGCACAGAGATGAAAAACATCGCAACCATCGCGAACAATGGCGAGCTGGGTGATTTTCGGATCGGTATCCTGGAAAAAGGCCTGACGAAGTACTGCGTAAACCTGATCCTGGAATATCAGGAGAAGTGTCCTAACATAAGTTTTGATTTTCAGGAATACGGAGAAGTCAATCTGGTCAAGGCGATCGAGCATCAGCAGGTGGATTTTGGTATTTTGCCCTTTTTTCCGGAAATGCTGCAGGAGAAGATGGATTATATAATCCTGGAAAAGACCAGAAACTGCGTGTTCGTACCGGAAGGACACCCGATCGCTTCGCATTCGTCAATCTCTATTACAGAATTAAAAGACGAACCGTTCATCGTCATGCACAGCGACAACATGAATGCAGGTTATCAGTATTATATGGGTGTTTGCAGACAGAATGGTTTTGAGCCGCGGATCGCGGCACAGGGTGATTCCATCAGCAGTATCGAGTACTACCTGCGTTGTAAAAAAGGGGTATTCCTGTCAATTGAGGCAATCTTTGACTATGCCAATGAAGGCATCGTATCGGTGCCGGTAGAGGAGCTTGAAGACAATCTGATCTATCTAGTCTGGAACCGGAACCGCGAGAGCAAGGAACTGGATAAGTTCCTCGCGTTTGTCGGAAACAAGGTGTTCGGGCGGGAGTAACAGGCTGATTGCAATTTCCGCAATCTATCTTGCGCTCTTAGCATTTCCTGTAAAAAAAGAAGTGGATTAAGCTTTAGATATAAAGTTTAATCCGCTTTTTTGTTTTACGAAAGGAGTTTTTCATAATGGCAAGAGTATTAATGAAAGGCGGTGAAGCGATCGTCGAAGCAGCAGTAAGAGCCGGATGCCGTTTTTTCGCAGGGTATCCTATCACACCACAAAATGCTCGAGAATATGTAGGGAGGAATGACAGATGGAATTGATATATAGCAGAACAAAGACCATTCAGGAAGACAAAGTCTCCGGTTTTTGCCCCGGATGTATGCATAGCACGGTAGTAAAGCTGATCGGGGAAGTCCTGGAGGAAATGGATATTGCAAATAAAGCTGTCATGATCAACGGGATCGGCTGCTGCGGACTCCACATAGATTACATCACATATGATAATATTACGGCGCCGCATGGCCGCGCCTGTGCAGTAGCAACCGGCTTAAAGCGTGTCCGCCCGAATACACTCTATTTTACCTATCAGGGAGATGGCGACCTGGCATCTATCGGTCTGGCTGAGACCATGTCGGCCGCAAACCGTGGTGAGAATTTCACCGTCATTTTTATCAACAACGGCATTTATGGTATGACAGGCGGACAGTTGGCTCCTACTACTTTGCTTGGAATGAAAGCGTCCACGGCGCCAAAAGGCAGGAGCGCAGAGGAACATGGATATCCGATACATGTCTGTGAGACGCTTGACACCTTGACAGAACCGGTCTATCTGGAGAGGACCAGCTGCAATACCCCTGCAAATGTCGCGAAGACAAAGAATGCGATCCGCAAAGCATTCCAAAATCAGCTTGACGGGAAAGGGTTTTCTCTCGTGGAGATTGTGACAAGCTGTCCGACGAACTGGGGACTGAGTCCACTGGATTCTTTGGATTTCCTGGAAGAGAAGATGTTAAAAGAATTTCCTCTGGGTGTAATCCGGGACCGATAGAAGGAGTATGACATGAACAAACGACTGCCGTTAGATGGCTTGAAGGTAGTAGAGCTCGCCACTGTCGTGGCAACACCGATTACAGGGAGACTGCTGTCGGATTACGGTGCGGAGGTGATCAAAGTCGAGGCGCTGGCAGGGGATTTGCTGCGCCCTACCGGTATGTGGCATCAATTACCGGTCGAGGATGACCACAATCCGCTGTTTGATTTGTGCAACACGGGAAAACGTCTGGTGGCACTGAATCTGAAATCAAAGGAAGGGATGGGGGCATTTATTAAGCTTCTGGAGCGGGCAGATATTTTTCTCTCAAATGTCCGCATGCAGTCATTGGAACGCATGGGGATAGACTATGAAAGCATAAAGGATCGTTTTCCCGGACTGATCTATGCCCATTTCTCAGGATTTGGGTTAAATGGTCCGGAGAAAAATAAGCCGGGTTACGATTCTACTGCGTTTTGGATGCGCACCGGAGGATCGACAGATATCTCGACTCCTGGTGCCTTTCCCTTAAGACCATCCTTTGCGTTTGGTGATATCGCGACGGCGTCTGAGTTTCTGGCAGCGATCCTGATGGCAGTGATTGGCCGTAATCAGACCGGGGAGGGAACGATGGTGGCGACATCACTGCTGCAGTCAGGAATCTGGTGCAATGCCGTGGCTGTCATGAATGCCCAGCCTCAGTATGGAAAGGACTATCCGGTTGAGCGCTTTTTGCCGGGACATCCTTTGGCAGATTACTACGAGTGTAAGGACGGAGAGTATATCGCAATCATGCAGAATGATTATCAGAAAGACCGGAAGCTCTTTGCGGATTTATTCGGACTGCAGGAGCTTCTGGACGATCCGGATTTGGATACGCTGACGAGCATGCATAAGTCTGGGAAAGTGCCTGCGCTCACACACCGGATGCAGGATGTTATGCTTCAAAAAACTGCCTCGGAGTGGGATGAAATACTGAATGAAAATGATATCCCGCATGAGCTGGCACATCATTTCCGGAATACATGGCAGGATCCACAGGCCAGAGCTGTTGGCGCATTTGATGAGGTGAATTATCCGGAAGATGTGGTTACAGCCATTCCGAGACCGCCGTTTGATTTTTCCGGGTATGGCAGGAAGAACTTCCAAAAGACCGGTGGAATCGGTGCGGACACAAGAGAGGTTCTGGAAGAACTGGGATATTCGGATGAACAGATTAGAATAATAGAACAGGCGTGATATAATCGGAAAAAGCTGATTGCAATTTCTGCAAGCTGCCTTGCGCTCTTAGCATTTCCTATTGCAAAAGAAGTGGATTAAGCTTTAGATACAAAGCTTGATCCACTTTTTTGTTTAGGAGGTATTATCATGGCAATTGAATTTAACCCGATGAGAAGCTTGATCTACATTGATTGTGTGAAGAATGATTACCGTCACAAACTGCAGTACTGGCTGTACAAGCATCATATTCCGGACAGCATTGCAAAGTTTGAACCTTATGTATCCAAGTATGCATTTTACAGTGCATTGCCGGTACCGGAAGACGGTGAGGAGTTCGGTACTTATAATTATCAGCTGACCGAGCATTACTGGCTCTGCAATCCGCTTACTGCTGATTTTGCAGTCAACTCTTTGCAGGAATCCTTCACGCCTGACGTCTTAAAATGGCAGGGAATCATCCCGGATATTGACATCACACCGGAAATGATGGCCGCAATGCAGAATGCAGATGATGCGCGAGCATCTGAAGGAAGCGAAGCGCCGGGGTTTGATCTGCCGCCGTTTATCTTTGCGTTTTTGCCGCTGAGCTGGGAGTTCCAGACCAAGGGTGAAAAACTGACGATTGAAGACGGCCCGAATTACCGCTGGCAGTTCCTGGTAAAATATCCGGAAGCAGCAGACGCCGAGCAGGCAGACAAGTGGCTGATGGAGGAAGTGATCCCGGCATTCGCCCAAATGGATGAGGTTAAGAGAATCCTTTCTTCTAAGGTAAAACAGGAAGTCAATGGATGTGTTTATTACAGAGTGGTTGAGATGTGGTTTGACAGTCCGAGTGACTGGCATCGCGCTGTCAAGGAAAAAACCGGTGCGATCTCCAAGCCGGAATGGGCGTCAACCGACAGCTTCCCGTACTTGAGACCAAAACATGAGATGGCAAGCATCTTCTTGTCAGACATTCCGACCACAGACAATCTGCTGCAGTACAGAGGTTTTATTCCGATGAGATAAAAGACTGGGGCACGGAGGAGACACAGAACCGTCACCTGTCTCCTACGTGCATGAAAGGATGGGTATCATGAGTTTTTACGGAAAATGGAAGGTCGTTACGAAAACACCGATGGGCAACACAGAGGCAATCTGGGATGTGTTTGAAGAAAACGGTGCGCCGAAAGCAACGATTTTTGCGGACGATGCGTTAACTGATTTTGATTCGGTCGTGATCGACGGCGACAGTTTTATCATGGATGTGAAATTAAAATCCATTATCGGAAAGATGAAGTTCCATATGGAAGGAACCGTTGATGGAGATACACTTTCCGGAACAGCCAAAATGAAGATGGGGAGCTCTCCGTTTGAGGGGGAGCGGATCACGGATGAAGCTGCCAAAGCAATGGAAGAAGAGAAAGCAGCTCCTGCAGAAGAAACTGCAGCAGAAGAGCCGGCAGGGCCGAAGAGGATTCTTGGTATCAGCTGCGGGCGTCCGTTTGGAAACAGTGAGCTTTTGCTGCGCGAAGCATTGATGGGTGCAGAGGAAGCAGGTGCGGAAGTAGAAATGGTACGCCTGAACGAGTTTGACATCAAGCCGTGTACCGGATGTACCGCCTGTATGGCAAAATTAGGAAAAGGACAGGAAAACCTCTGCGTACAGAAGGATGACTTCCCGGTTCTGCGTGACCGTATCCTCTGGAGCGATGCGGTGATCATCAGTGCGCCGATCTATCTGATCCGACCGATCGCATCTTTGCTGGTCGTAACGGACCGCATCGGTCCGTGGCATGATGTGGCAAGCTTTGAACAGATGGGCTTAAACAAACCGGGATCACCGATCGATCAGAGACTGTTCAAACAGCGCTGTGCCGGATTTATCTCTGTAGGCGGTGCGATTCGCCCACAGTATGCATCCATGGGGCTGACACTGATGAATGATTTTACATATCCGATGCACATCAAGGTGGTCGATCAGATCATGGTGCTGAATTCTAACTCTTCAGGACAGGCAATCTATCATGACGAAAAGGTAGCCAGAGTGCATCAGCTAGGCATCAATGTGACAGAAAATGCATGTAAGCCGGAAGAAGAGATGAAGTGGTGCGGCGACTTTGATGGTACCTGTCCGGTCTGCCACGGCAATCTGATGACCATTGACAATGGAGACGAAACCATTACCTGTGCAATTTGCGGCATCAAGGGAAGCGTCACCGTAGAAGACGGCAAGATTCATGTGGATTTTGCGGATGACGAACTGATCCATTCCCGCCTGACGAAGGAAGAATGCTGGATCCACATGCAGGAGATCATGCAGTCCTTTGAGGAATTTGGTGAGATCGCGGAGGAGGTGAAAGCAAAAGAACAGAAGTACCGTGATTATCAGGTGAAGATCGTAAAGCCATAACGCAAAAAGAAGACAGAAGCGAGCCGTATTTCATTTTTGACGGCATATGCCCCCAAGAATGCATTTTATGAGAATACCAAAACGGGATATACTCATATCAACAAAGAGATCTGCATAAAAGGAGGGGCGAAGAGTGAGTGATCGTTTTTACAAATTCCAGGATGTATTCAAAGTTTTGCTCGAAGTGAAGGACAAAGAAACCCGTGATGAGAAAATCAGATTTGAGCAAATGATGACAGCTGATCTTCTCGGCACGCTGATCAATGCAAAAAATGCTGAAACCAGAGAAGAGGGCGATGCCATTCTTGCGGCGGCCTTATCCGGCGATAGAGTTGCGGACGAGTTTAGCAACATCATGAATGCATCGACTGCAGGGACAGCAGGCAAAGACCTTTATGATCTCGTAGATCTGATGGCCAGTCACTCCGGCACATTGGGCGGCAGTACGTTCGTCGCAGCCACACTTGCCGGTAAGCATGACAGATTTGCCGATGAACTGACCGTCATCAAGAATGTGGCAAAACGTGTGGAAGGAGACAAGGACATTGATGCGCTGATGAATCAGATGCTTGATTATGCAGGCGTTCTGGCTGAAATCAAAAGCGCACCGTCCATTGAGAGTGGCGATGAAATCATCCGAGCATGTCTTACTGCAGCAGATATTTCATAAAAGTATCCCGAACGGGATGGATTGGGCAGTCTGTGCTTGTGAGAGCACAGATTTCCCGTTTGGGAAGGGCTTCTTTCAGATCAACGATAAACAAATCTGATCCATCGTACTCTTTGAGATAAATCTCGGGAAGGATGCCAAGCCCCATATTCATTTCCGCCATAGTACGGATCAATGACAGGGAGCAAACATGGAATATTTCATTGATCGATGTGTTGTACTGTTCAAAATAATTTCGGACATATTTCCATGTGCTGGTGCCTTCTTCCATCATGATAAATGCTTCATCTTCCAGTTCAGAAATGGCAACCTTCCTTCCAGCCAGATGTCGGAAGCGGTTTCCGCCGATCATAACATCCTGAATGGTGCATAGGGTTTGCCTTTGAATTAGAAGCTGAGGATCTTCCGGGACAGGGGTTGTAAGAACCGCAATGTCGAGTGTATTTTCATGCAATTCAGACAGGGCGGGTTTTGTTTTCTCAAAGGATAGGGAGACCTGGATGCCGGGATAGTCATCACGGAACTTCCGCAAACGCTTAAGCAGGTAATAATGCAGCGTCATTTCAGTGACCCCAATGCGCAGAAAACCGGTTTCCAGAGCGCCCAAAGCATGCAGATGGTTTTCGGCAATGGATATTTCTGAAAAGGCTTTTTTGACGTGGGAAAACAGATAGTTTCCGTCTGCTGTCAGTTCCATTCCTTTTTGGGAGCGCAAAAAAAGCGTACAGTTCAGTTCTTTTTCAAGATTCTGGATGGCACGGCTGACAGTGGACTGTGAAAGATACAGCCGGCTTGCGGCAGCTGTAATATTTCCACATGACGCCACATAATAGAAAATCTGATATAATTCGTAGTTTATGATCATATGGGAATACTCCTGTTTTCGGACTTTTGAATCAGGAAGGTGGATAATTTCACACGATAAACTATTTTTAGCATGAATAAACAACATTCGCAAGTACAAAAGGAGAATGATATATAACGATGGTTTTATTGCTGGTTATAGTATGCTGCTTTGTCAGCGCGCTGGTTCAGCGGATTTCCGGTTTTGGGCTGGCGACCCTGCTGATGCCTCTGCTTTTGCTGTTCCAATCTTTTTCAGATGCTCTGATTGTTGTAGGTGTGATCAGCTGCATCGGATCATTGATCTTAGTGGTTCAGCAGTTTCGTCACATACAGTGGAAAAAACTGATCATTCCAATGATGCCATATGTGGTTATCAGTCTTTTGATCACAAGACTGATGGCAAATTCAAATGTAGAAAATCTGAAAAAATGGCTGGGGTTGTTTTTATTTGTTCTCGGCATCTATCTGATCATTTCTGCAAGGCGTGCGCATAAGCAGAAAAAACATTCCGATCCGCAGAAAGGGGCTCTTCCGGTCGGCCTTGGTGTTGGGGCAGTTACCGGAGTCATCAATCCGCTCTTTAATGTGGCAGGGCCTCCTATGGCTATCTATTTCTTAAGAGTCTGCAAGGATAACCTGGCTTATCTAGCAACGATGCAGGTGTTTCTGTCCTTTATTTCGCTGTATACCAACACGATCCGTGCAGTAAACGGGATGTTTTCAGTTCATGTCATTCTTCCAATATTGCTTGGAGTCGTTGGCATATTGGCGGGATTTGGCGCAGGCGGGAAAATATTCGGCCGCCTGGATGCAGAAAAGTTAAAATATATTGTCTATACTGTCGTTGCCTGCTCTGGTTTATGGACTTTTATCAGTGACGTTTTTTCGGGTCAGTTTTAAGACCAAATGGTATTCCCTGTTATTAACCTACAGAGAAGAGGGGACGGTTAAGTAATGGGAACCTGGCACCTCTGGAAAGGACAGATCTATATATCGGAAAGACAGAGCAGTGAGGAGTTGGAACTGAAGGTGGAGATCACAATTCTGTCAGAACGTCTGCGGGGCAAGTGATGTCGTTTCTGTATGTGTTTTGTGTAGTGAATGTTGTGCAGATAGGTATCTTATAAATAT
This sequence comes from Clostridium sp. SY8519, assembly GCF_000270305.1. Taxonomy (NCBI): domain Bacteria; kingdom Bacillati; phylum Bacillota; class Clostridia; order Eubacteriales; family Clostridiaceae; genus Clostridium; species Clostridium sp. SY8519. The sequence continues at coordinate 1,769,371 of NC_015737.1, forward strand.
GTTTTCGGCAATACTATCTTGATAAAACCAATATAAGAAGATCTGGCATATCACACAGCATTATGAGATCCATGCGGAGAACGATGCAGATGAGAAAAATGGCGAACGGTTCAGAGCACTTGTGTCTGAAGAGAAGCTGAAAGCATGGGCGGAAGAGATTATTAAATAACGCCCATATCATAGGTTAGAGACAGCATGAAAAAATGGGATAAAGAGATGTATTGAGCGGAGTTTAAGTGGTTGTCGCTTCTGAAACGACCAGGTTCTGCTATTTCTTTTGTAATCTGTACGGTCACATTACGGGTCACATTCCGGCTGGCGTCAAAACCGAACGAAACAGAAGCAAACATATGTTCGGCTGTTATAGAACAGACGTTCGATTTTGAATGCCCTGTTGAATGCCCTAAGGGTAGGTGCTTCGGAAACCCGCTTCCTTTCTGGGTTTGTGGACACGGTGAGTATTCGAGTCCCGTCTCGCGCTCTAGATCAAGGATCATCCGGAAGGATGGTCCTTTTTCTATCTATCGCTCGCAAACCCAGTGTTTTCAGCGGTTTGCGGGCTTTTTGTATTTTTGGAAAATGTCAAAAAATCATGAAAAATCATGCGAAAAAGTCAAAAATAACGCAAAAGAACAAGCGTTCGGGACGTGGCCCGTCACGTGCTTGCAGTTAACATGGCGCAAACCCAGTGTTTAAGCGGGTTTGCGCGATTTCAGGAAATGGGAAAAGTTGAATGCCTTTACCTTTCACAAAATATAGATTCTATCAATATTTATTCATTTCATAAGACAGAATGAGGTATAAACGCTCTTTATAGTTATCAAAATTGTCATCAATCAGAGAACTGATTTTTTTGAATCTATACACCAGAGAGGTGCGGTGCATCTCCATGGCCTCGGCATCCGCAGCTAAATTACGTTCATGGATCAGATACATATATAATGTATACGCAAGCTCAGAATGATGTGTTTTATCATAATCCAATAATAGTTTCATTTTCGGATGACAGAATGTATTGCCGGATTCTTTTATGAGAGACTGGCTGATTACATGTTGCAGATAATAATCCCAGTAGGGATATAATGCGGGCACATCATTGATCCTGGCACCGAATTCAATGGCACGTAGTGCCTGCGCATAGTATTCGCGCAATTCCAGAATGTTTTCAAAACAATTACTAATGCCGGCAAACAAGCCGTTTCCCAGGCATAATTTATTGCCCATTTTCAGATATTCATCAGAAATATACTGGTTATCGAGAAAGCTTAGGATAATGACAATCTGTTCGTTGTAGATAAGTGTCTTAGAATACGGGAAACGGCTTTCTATTATATTTCTAATATGATTGATATTAACAGTTTCCGTGCTGCGTGCTGTCTCAATTACCATGCAGTACATATTTCCGCTAAATGTGATTTCTGTATATTTCATATTTGCGGAATTGTTGCTGCCGGTATCAATTTTTTTATCCAGCAGATCGCGCAGGAAGTATTCATAATTGAATCCCTTTGCACTTCGGATAAAAGTGTCTTTCTTCATTAGCTGATCGACATATTTCTTGAGGATCAGCATAAATTCTTTGTCAATTGGTTCAAATGGCTTATTCACGGCAGAAATTACAATATGACCGAGATTCTTTTGTGTATTGATTGCGCAATACATTTGCTCATAACCGAGCGCTTTATTGAAAGCGATAATAGGTATCTCGCTTTTTAATACCTTGCTATGGATATTATGTTCCCGGTTCGCCATTTTAAAATCATCTTCGGAAAAGCGTTTTTCTGATATGACAGAATCGTTGATTCCCAATTCTTCAATGGCTTTCCAGGTAGCGGCGATTAGATTGTAATTGCTATCAAATACAAAAACGGGATTATGAAAAACATTGTATGCGTATTCAATAGAAGATTGTAATCCGTCTTCGAAGGAAAGAAAATCGAGCAGTGTCTGTCCAAACATGCCCACACCGCATTGACGGTTAAAGAAATCCTGTAATGCAGTATAGATCTCAACAGGCTCTGCGCTTTCTATGAGCAGTAGGCTAATGTTGTCAGGAAATCGGCTGATGATCTGTTCCTGATTCGAACCGGGTGTTATGATGCAAAGAACATGCATATGGTCAATGAAGCCGATCTTAGTCAGATCTGTCTCATCAGTACAAACATACAGGAGATAAGATGCATAGGGTTCCGGCGCGGAACTCAACTGGTTCCAGCCTGTTAAACAATGCAGTCCGTCAGAGTCTGTAAGACGGGATGGGTAATCATAGAACAGATTCTGGATTTTCTTTAATCCGACATACATGAGAAATCCTCCCTGTAATTCCTTTTTAAATGCACGATATATGAGGAAAGCCTTTTTGATACGATATGTTCAAGAAAGAAAACATCATGATTTTACTAGAGATGGAACAGGTAAAGGAATCATAGGAGGAGGTAAACATGTTGCAGATTATGATCAATGGAAACCCTGTACCTGCAAGGGATGGCGCTACAATTCTGGAAGCGGCTTACGAAAACAAATATGCCAGAATGCAGTTTGATACGGAAATTTTATCCCTGCAGTATTTAAAGGGCGTACAGGAAAAGGATGACAGCGGACTTTGTATTGTTGAGGTACAGGGGAAAGGAATCGTCAATGCGGCAACGACGCTGATCGAGTCGGATATGAAAGTCATTACGGATTCCGAAGCTGTCAGATACGAGCAGAAAAAAATTCTGCAGGAGATCCTCGACCACCACGACAGAGACTGCAGAAACTGTAATCGTACCGGAAACTGCGAACTGCAGGATGTGCAGCATAAGCTTCGCATGACAAAGAACCCCGTAACGGAAGCGTTTGAATCTGTTCCGGTAAAGACAGACGGCATCATTGTCAGGGATGACAATAAGTGCATCCGCTGCGGCCGCTGTGTGGCAGCATGTGAAAACCTGCAGGGAATCGGCGCGATCAAAATGGAAGGGGAAGGCCTGACTGCAAAGGTCGTACCGTCAAAAGGCGAGACACTCATTGAGAGCGGTTGTGTCGGCTGCGGACAGTGTATTACGGTTTGCCCGGTCGGCGCACTGCATGAAAGAGATGACGTGGATGCTGTATTAGAGATGGTAAAGGATCCGGATAAATACGTTGTGATCCAGGCAGCACCTTCCGTACGTGCAGGTATCTCAGAAGCCTTTGGTTATCCGATCGGCTCTGGCACGAAAGGAAAGCTTGCGGCAGCGATGAGAAAGATCGGATTCGACCGTGTATTTGATACCGTTTTCTCAGCAGACTTAACGATCATGGAAGAAGCAAACGAGCTGGTAGAGCGCATTCAGACGGGCGGAACCTTTCCGATGTTCACCTCCTGCTGTCCGGGATGGATCAATTACATTGAGACCTATTATGATGACATGCTTCCGCATGTATCTTCCTGCAAATCCCCGCAGCAGATGTTTGGCGCAATGGTAAAGACATTCCTTTCTGAGAAAGAAGGAATCCCGGCAGACAAGATCGTCGTTGTCAGCACGATGCCCTGTACCGCAAAGAAACGCGAGCTTGGCAGAGATGACCAGAGCGCGGCGGGTGTTCCGGATGTTGACTTCTCACTGACAAGCCGTGAGCTTGCACGTATGATCGAGCGCTGCGGCATCTCCTTCCCGGGACTTGAGGATGAGGAATTTGATGCACCGCTTGGCATCGGCTCCGGTGCAGGTACGATCTTTGGCGCGACCGGTGGTGTTATGGAAGCTGCGCTTCGTACAGCAAATGACTGGCTGAATGGTGAAGCACAGGGCGAGGTCGAGTTTAAAGAAGCCCGCGGTACGAAAGATCTGAAGGAATCAACCTACAAGGTTGGAGATCTGACATAGGACCATGCATCATCACCATGAGTTTGAGGGCAAGAAGATCTCCGCAGTTCAGATTGACGTAGACTTCATGACACCGTTCTGCAAACAGGTTATGGCAGGCGGCGCACAGATCTTAGAGCGCACCTACTTTACAGACCTTCTGACCAATGACGGCAAAGTTGTCGGCGCAGTCGGACTGAACCTGGATACAACAGATATTGTCGTTGTACGCGCTAAGGAAGTCGTCCTTGCAACCAACGAGTTCAACCCGTCCTGCAGAGACATGTTCTATGCACCGGCAACCGGTTATATGGCAGCTTATGAAGCAGGCGCGCAGCTTAGAAACGTAGAGCATCTGACAGAGTGGGATCTGGTTTACAGAAATACCGGTAACTTCCTGTACGGCGTTCACTGGGTTGTATGTAACAGCAAGGGCGAGAATATCTTCAAGAAACACAACTCACATTCCTTAGAAGAGCTTGATGTCAACCTGATCCGCGGTATGGCCAAAGAGCTTGAAATGGGCAATGGTCCGCTGGTTGCAGACTTTACACAGCTTCCGAAGACCAACGAAGGTGCTGATGGTTTCTTCTATGGAATCGAAATGAAGCAGAGACTGGATCTGGATGAGTTCATCCGCAATCACCAGGATATCGATCTGAGCAATCCGAAGCCGGAAGTATCCGTATCCTACCGTGTCAGCATCCGTTCCCTCCGTATTGATGTAGAAGGTAAGACCAGCGTTCCGCATCTGTGGGGCCTCGGTCAGATGACAACAGCCGGTTCTGCACACGGCAGCTGGGTACACGGCGACGGGCTTGGTGTAGCAGCCAAGACCGGTCTGATGACTGCAAAGGCAATGGCAAAATACATTGATGATTCTGAACTTGGCGAGATCGACGAGAAGCAGTTAGAGTTCTTCAAGAATAGAATCTTCGAAGCAGCGGAATACAAAGGTGAGTTCCGTCCGGATCATGTGATCCGTCACATCTCCCGCCTGATCAAGAGACCGGAATACAGCTTCAATAAGACAGAAGAGACCATGACAGAGCTGATCGCAGAGCTGAATGAGATCCGTGATCAGTACAAAGATATGATCCACCTGCCGAAGGTAAATGGTCATTATCTTGCAAAGGCAATCGAGCTGCGTACCATGATCGATATGCTTGAGATGATGTTCATGGTATTCAAGACCAGAAAAGAGAGCCGCGGATGCTTCAGCCGTCTGGATTATCCGGAGCGCGACGACAAGAACTGGCTCAAGTGGGTCATCCTTGAAAAAGGTGAAGACGGCAAGCCGTCCATCTTCACAGAGCGTATCCCGATTGAACGCTATCCGTTCAAGCCGGAAGGTTGGGAAGAAATCGCAATGGCAGAATAAAGAAATCATCTAGTATCATAACCTACCTCTACTTATGGGGCTGTCCGGATCAACGGGCAGCCCTTATATATTTTCCTGAATATCTTTGTTTTTCTACACAAACCGACAAAACAGGTACTGATTTTGTGAGGATATGGCCAATCAAAAACGCCTTTCTGCATGCTAGCATTATGGATAGAAAAGTGTATCAATTCCTGAATCAAAAATAACAGATGTAATAGGAGGCTTTACAGGATGAAAGAGTTTACGGTACTTACGATCAATCCGGGTTCCAGCAGCAAAAAATGTAGATCTCTCAGAGGTTGACGCAGTGGTCGGCCGCGGTGTCGGTCTGTTTGCATGCGAGGGTGGAACCTATGAGATCGATGATCTGGTACTTGACCATGCGACACGCGATGTGGCTGAGATCCATCATCCGGCGACACTTGGCATCCAGATCGCAAAAGAGATCGCAGATGAGCTGAATGTACCGGCATTTTATGTCAATCCGATGCCGGTGGATGAGCTGTGTGACGAAGCGCGTATGACAGGCGTGAAGGGCCTGTATCGTACAGCACGTTCTCATCCGCTGAATCAGAAACAGGTGGCGATCCATCACAGTGAAGTGGTCGGAAAGAAATATGAAGACTGCAATTATGTCATTCTGCACATGGGCGGCGGCATCAGCATTACCGCACATAAAAAGGGCAGAATGGTAGATACCTCCCGTGCCGGTGATGCACAGGGTGCGATCTGCCCGAACCGCTCCGGTGATCTGTGTGTCGATGATATCGCAAACCTCCTGAAAAAAGGATACACCTTTGAAGACTGCTATGAGCTTGCTTCCAACAGAGGCGGTCTGGTAGACCTTCTCGGAACCGATGACGTCCGCAAGGTAAAAGAAATGATCGCAAACGGCGATAAGTTCGCAAAGCTCTGCTACGACGCAATGATCTATACGATCATCAAATGGACCGCAATGATGGCTGGCGCGATGTACGGCGAAGTCGACGGCATTCTGCTGACAGGCGGTATGGCATATGATGAGGAGCTTGTTGAGCGCATCAAGCAGGGATGCGAGTGGATCGCCCCGGTTTATGTATATGCAGGAAGTTTTGAGACGGAAGGCATGGCATCAGGTGCGATCCGTGTACTCTCCGGTCAGGAGCAGGCAAAGAAATATACGGGCAAACCGGTCTGGGACGGTTTTGATTTCGTAGATTGATCAAAAAATATGCTTTTTCAGCAACAAGTTGAAGGGAGAAAAAAGTTATGGAAAAGAACAGGAAACTATCAACGAGTTTAACAGACAACAGGTTTGGGACCTGGGGCTGGAGCATGATCTTCTATACGATGATCCTGTATTTCTTTTATGCAGCGATCACGACAGACGGCATGAACCTGATCCCGAACGCCTTTGCGGCAGCACACGGATGGGATTCCACCGTACTTCTTTCCGCTGCGACCCCGGCAGGTCTGATCGGCCTCGTAGGCGGTTTCGTATTCGGCCGTCTGGTCATTAAGACAAAACCGCGTAACATGTCAGGATTTGCATTGATCATTACAGGTATTCTGTATGCGCTGCTCGGATTTGTACCTTCCGTTACTCTTTACATTGTAGATCTGTGTGTGATCTGCTTCTTCGCATCCGGTTTCGGTACTGCTGCATGTCCGGCATTCATCGCAAACTGGTTCCCGCGTAAAAAAGGTATCGCACTCGGATGGGCAACCATGGGTGCACCGATCAGTTCTTCTGCATTCGTAGCAGGCTTTTCTGTACTGCTTGCAACCAAAGGCATCCACACAGCATTTATGATTTTTGGAATCTTTGCAGTGGTTATTGGTATCATTACTTTCTTCTGGGCAAAGAATGAGCCGGCTGATGTCAACTTCCTGCCGGATAACATGGCGCTCGATGAGGACATCGCAACACAGGAAGTACATGTAGACAACGAGAAATTCTCAATCAAGAACATCTTAAAGAACAAGAACACATGGCTGATCATCTTTGGTTATGGTCTGCTATGGATGGTTCTGGTTGGTATCATCGCACAGTTTGTACCGCGTATGATGTCTGTTGGATATTCTAACGGTGAAGCGCTGATGTTCATGACCATCACATCCATCATCGCAATCCCGGGAAGTTATCTCTGGGGCTGGCTGGATTCCAAATTCGGCACCAAGAGCATTACGATCATCTTTGCAGTTTCCTATATTGCAGCTCTGATCCTGCTCATCACATCCTTTAACACCGTATGTGTATGGCTTGGATGTATCTTCGCAGGACTTGGTATCGGTGGTCTGTTGAACCTGCTCGCATCCATGATCATTTCACAGTTCGGCCGTGAAGGCTTTATGTCCGCGAACAGTATCATTTATCCGCTGGCAAACGTGGTACGTACCTTTGCATTCGTTCTGATGGGCGTCCTGCTGACCATTTCCCATGGAAGCTTCACATTACCGTATGTGGTATTCATCTTCCTGGATATCGCCGGTGCGATCATCATCATGTTCATCCCGTATAAGAAGCCGAAAGCTGCTGACGCGGCACAATAACAGACTCAGTCATTATAAAACCGGATCAGCGGCGATGACAGCTGGTCCGGTTTATGCATAGAAAGGAAATCATATGAGTAATTTACCCATTACAGAAGAAGAAAGAAAACTAGACTACAGCGATCTGCTGTTTAAGCCGCTTCCGGAAGTGGATCCAAAGCTTCTGGAAGAAATGGATCTGAGTCCGGTTGATCCGTCTCGCATCACATCCATTCATGACCGGAACGACATTTTAAAACCGGGCTATCTGGAAGTGGAGAATGGCTATGCGAAAATGCCGGACGGTTCCGGCTGTGTGGCAACCAAAGTGGAAATGCCGGGTGTGACACCGGAAATGATCGTCTGGTGGTTTGCATGGCACGGCATCCGTGATCTTCGTTACCGGATCTGGTGCCCGACAGAGCACTACGGAATCCATGTACATGAAGACAGCCTTGCGCATCGTTTGGACACGTCACTTTCTCTGGAAGAAAGAGGATGGGGCACGACGGATGTCGTAACAGAAGATGTAGGAAACGGTCCGCAGGAGATGCATCTGTCATTCTATTCGCCGGAAGACTACGGTTATGATTCGGAGCTGGTAAAAAATGTGGATGCATTGATCAACGCATGCGTTTCTGATCCGAAGACCGGCATGCGCCTAATCACATTTTCACATTGTATCAGAAAGATTCCTGGCGGTATCGAATATCGCTCCCATTACTGGCAGGGATACAGCATAGATGAAAACGGCAAAGCATATGCAGCCTCCATCCCTCCGGGAGGCTTCCCGATGGAGGTTATGAAGGCAAACGCATATCACAGCCTGCTTGAGTATACGAATCTGGCACAGATCCTGCCGGGGCTGTATGAGAAGTATGGGAAAGAAGCAGATCTGACGAAGGACTTTTATAAGTAGACCTGAATAAAAAACAGCCAGGCCAATGCCGCGTTCCGGCATCCGGCCTGGTTGTTTGAAGTCTATACCCGGTGTCTTCTGCCGAGCATGTGGGAGTATTTTTCACATTCTCCAAGCAGGGGGCCGAGTGTTGCGCCGACCTCAGCCGGATTGGTCGTGTTGACAAGCACGAAACAGAACATCGCGAATGCATCGTACTTCCCGTAAGTGTCAAAGCATCTGTGGATTTCTTCAACACGGGATTCGAATGATGCATCCGGAAGTGCGACTGCGCCGGCAGAATTCCAACCGCCAATGATACAGAAACGGTCGCCGTATTTTGACAGCAGACCCTCGATGTCATTCGTCGGCTGAACAGAGGTCCATCCTGCAGCACCAATCTCGATCATATCTTCGATAAAGCTTTCTGTTTTTCCGCAAGTGTGCCGCAGCGGGATCATTTCCAGTTCCCAGCAGGCATCATAGAGACGCTTGTGGTAGGGCTTGATCAGCTCTTCGTACTGTTCATGAGAGATAAACGGTGAGAGCTGTGTGCAGATGTCATCATAATTGACAAATACATCCGGATTAATGTAGTCTTTGACTTTTTTTGCGGTTGCGATCTTAAAATCCGTAATTTTGTCAAACAGTTCTTTGACTTTTTCCGATTCTTCGATCAGAGCGATCAGTGCATCGCCAAAGCCCATCAGAGCTGCCAGACGTTCAAACACACCGGTACCGCATCTATATTGCAGAGCATTGATATTCAGGTCGTAGCCCTGGCAGAATTGAAACTCTCTGGCGGCGATCTGATCCCAGTCCATCGCATTGACATCCGGAATCTTTACGATGTCGCGCCATTCGGTGAAGTTGTCGATATCCATGATGCGCTGCGACGGATCAGGAACGGAAGCACCGTTTCCGGTTGGCGGGCAGATCCAGTTGACGCCGAAGCCGTCAAGACCGCCACCGATCGGACCTTTTTCAAAGATCGGTCCCGGAACCGAACCGAATCCGATATAGGAACAGTCAACGATCTCAACCGGTGACCATTCGATTTCTTTGTGGTTTAAGAAGTTTAAATAGTTTTCTTTAGGGGTTAATGGCATGTCGTTCCTCCTTTTTCATAGTCGTTTGCTGTTATGAAAATTGTATCGTTGCGGGAGGAGAGGTCTCTGACTGTGGCACATTGTATATATGTGATCATAAAAGGCTGCCGGACCGGATTCCTGAAAAAGAGATGCTGTCCCGGATCGCTGTCGGAGAGGCGCTGTCTCGTGTCCTTCGCGAACGAACAGAGTGGATTCTGTTCGATGAGGATACAGATCTTTACAGTGTGTGGAATCAGATCATAGAGCTGTTTGACCGATATCACCGGTGGGAACGGGAGATGCTTTTGCTGACAGGAAAACAGATTCATCGGGGAACAGTTTGTCTATCGCCTTATCCTTACGGAATGTGTCCGATCATTTTGCCGTACGGATGAGATTTTGCTGAAATACTGCACAGCGTTTCTGGCGCATGGAATCGCGCAGACGGATGTCATGCTTGTGCAGAATCATGAACGTTTGACCACGATGCTGGCTGAGGTCATCCGAAGCGGGACTGTGAACCGTACCATGCTTCAGGCGGAAGCAGAGAAGATGCCCTGGGGACTGGAAGATAGTTATCAGGTGATCTATGTGCAACCGAGTGCACAGGATGTCTATTATTCTGCACTGGATTATCAGTGCAGGGAGCTGACGCGGCTGTTGGGAGATGCAGCAGCATTTGTTTATGAGGCGTCGATCATTTGTGTGCTTCATAAGGTGTCCGGAGATGAAAAGAAGAACCGGGATGCTGATTTTACGGTCTACGTAAGAGAAAACGATTTTCGCGCCGGTACCAGCAATATATTCAACGGTTTGTATAAGATCCATGATTATTACAGGCAGGCACAGCTGGCATTATCCATTGGGATGAAGGAAAATCCGATGCACTGGATCCATGCGTTTTCGGATGTGACCTTTGGATATCTTTTAAATAAGATGACAGAAGATTTTTCGGCTGAAGAGCTGGTATCCCCGATTTTCTTCAGGTTAAAACAATATGATGATGAAAACGGTACAGAATATATCCGGACACTGGAAGCATATCTGGATCATAATATGAACGTGGTACAGACCGCAAATCAATTGTTTGTTCATCGCGCAACCGTGATCTACCGGATCAAAAGGATCTGTGAGATCGGGCATACGGACCTAAAAGACAAACGAGAGTTATTGCATCTGGGAATCACATTTACCCTATTGCAGGACTGAGGTCATCCAGAAACGAGACTCGCCAGGGTTTGTTCATAAATGTATAAAAACAGGCCATATTTTGTCGCTTTCTATCTAAACATCTGCGCCCTTGACAATGCTAAGATATTCATGAAAGCAAGCAGAAGAGTTGTATTCTGAAATGACAGATAGACAACAGGCAGGAATAAAGGTGACAAACTATAAATAGTCAAGAGGTTTTGCGAGTTTTTTTGATGAGTAAAAAAGGGTAACTTTAATAAGCCATCTGAAAATAGCGTATTTCAGATGGATACTATCAGACTAAGAAAGTCGAGCTTTAACGAAACTTCTGAGCATTAAAGTCTATATCCTGCTTCTCCAATGCATAGATGACTCTAATAAGCTTCTTTGCAACGTGTGTAATAGCTACCCGGTGTGGCTTGCCTTCTCCGCGTTTCTTGGCATAGTAAGCTGCAAATGTCATATCAAAGCGGATTAAAGGCAGACAGCAATTGATCAATGTATATCGGAGTTGAGATGATCCACGCTTAACCATTCTGCCCTGTGAGATTCAGTTCCGGATTCATTTATTCCTGGTTCTATTCCGGCAAATGCGAGCATCTGTCCGGGATTAGAAAAATTAGATATGTCTCCGTATTCTGAATAGATCACAGCAGCTGATAAAGGACCGATGCCAGGGATAGACATATAGTGAGGATGAACTTCTTCAATCAACCTGGTTATTTCTGCCTCAAGAGTATCTATTTCCTTGGCCAAGGTTTTATACAGGGAAAGAAGGGCTTAAACTCAGGGAATGTGTGATCCAGCACGTTTGTGATTTTCACAAGATAAAAGGAACGCTGGCGAACAAGCCTATCTCGTAAACGTGTTAATGACTTAAGGGAATAAGCGTGATAAAATCCTTTTGAATGGGGTTTGTACTCAACAGTCATTAACCAACGAGCTATTGCTTCGCAGTCAACAGAGTCGGTTTTTGTACGCCTTAAAGTTTTTGATTTTTTGAATTCGCTGATAAGCACAGGGTTTACTTCCATGAAGGTTTGGAGAGATTTTTCAAGGAAGAGTTCGAGATTGAGAGCATAATGGGCAGTTGATTCAAACCCTATTCTTATGTCCTCAGGATTGGATAAAGAGTTGATGATGGCCAGTAGTTCATCAAAGCCATTCTTATCATTTTTGATAGTGATTTTTGAGACTACTTTTTGATCAACTGCAGATATAATGCAGCAATCGTGTTTGTACTTGGAAATATCAATTCCTATAAAGTACATAGACATAGGTTTTACCTCCTGATTAATATTTTGAGCACTGTTGTCTTCCACAGAGAATTCGGCTGTGTAATCACGTAAATAGAAACGTCGATGCGTTAACAAACTGATTAACAGTAATAGACGAAAAGCTGTGGTCTGAGTCACCTCGTACCAGTCAAAGCTGTAGCAATATAGAGACAGATCCACAGTGCCTTTTCAAAATATATCAGAGATGGAGCTAGATACCCAGTGATAACTGGGAGAAAGGAAAAATCCAATCACCATCTAAGATGATTGGATTATACGAGAATACAAATGAAATTTATCAAGATCAGTGAACACAGACCAGAATTTTTTTCTAATTTAAAAGATCATCCGGAAAGTCTTGCAGGACCATTGGCAGAGCACATCGAATGAATGCAGGATCTGAAAGAAAAAGGAACGTTAGTCGATGCCTATTTCCTTCCGGGGGACGGTCGCTGCATCACAATCTGGGATTTTAAAGATGAGAGTGAAGTGGATAATAATATCCTGCAGGATCCGATGGAGCTTGAGTTTACGGCTCAGTTTTTTCCGGCAGTTCCGCTGTTTGAGCATATGAACAATGCCATGAACCGGAAAGAGTAGTGATCAAAGGAAACAGTACCATGAGAGAACAGACAGTAAAAGCAATGGGGAATCCGTTAGGGACGCTGCCGATCGCAAAGCTATTGCCTAAATTTGCCATTCCGGCAGTGATCAGCATGATTGTCAGCGCACTCTATAATATAGTAGACCAGATCTTCATCGGCTGGGGTGTCGGTGTGTTGGGAAATGCGGCGACGAATGTGGCCTTCCCGATCCCGACGATCTGCCTGTCTCTCGCTTTGCTTGCAGGAATCGGCGGCTCAGCGAATTATAATATCTGTTCCGGCAAGGGCGAGGAAGAAGAGGGGCTGAAATTTGCCGGCAACGCATTGTCGATGATGGTGATCTTAGGTGTTGCCATGCTGGCCGGAATCCTCATTTTCTTAAGGCCGCTGTTGTTTGTATTTGGCGCGACAGACCAGGTCATGCCTTATGCGGTGGATTATGCCAGGATCATTGCGTACGGGTTGCCGTTTTATTTCCTTGGTTTTGGCGCGACACATCTGATCCGTGCTGACAGAAGCCCTGCATTTTCCATGTTTTGCGGGATCATCGGTGCAGTGATCAATCTGGTGTTAGATCCAATCTTTATCTTCGGTTTTCACTGGGAAATGAAAGGCGCAGCGCTTGCCACGATCCTCGGACAAATTGTAACGGCAGTTATTGCGGTTATTTATTTCGCGAAGTTGTCCTCCATGAAGATCAGGAAGCAGCATCTTGTGCCCGGTGGCTTCTTTTTTAGACGGATTTTTGTACTGGGGATCGGCGGTGCGATCTTTAATCTGTCCATCGCATTAAGCCAGATCGTCATGAACAATGTGATTCGTGCGATCGGACCATCATCTGTCTATGGCGTTGAGATTCCGCTTGCGTGTGTCGGCATCATCGTCAAGATCGATCAGGTCTTCCGTGGGATCGGGATCGGCGTCCATCAGGGCTGTCAGCCGATCTTCGGCTTTAATTACGGAGCAAAAAAATATGACAGGGTACGGGAGTGCTTCAGACGTGCATCGATTGCTGTGATCATAACAGGTGTTATATTCTTTGCAGCATTTATGCTGTTTCCGAAAGGGATCCTGTCGATGTTTGGCGCGGAGTCAGAAGCATTCTTTGCATTTGGTGTCCGATTCTTTAGGATCTATCTGATGTTTACGATCCTGAATGCGTTACCGCAGCTGATATCCGGGTTCTTTACGGCAGTCGGGAAGCCGGTGCCGGCAGCAATGATTCCCGTGATCAAGCATATTTTCACGTTTATTCCATTGGTTTTGCTTCTTCCGATGCTGCTCGGAATGGATGGGATCATGCTTGCGGGTGCAATCTCTGATGCGATCATCATCGTCGTTTCTCTGCTTATGGTAAGAAAAGCATTGAAAAAATTAACAATGGCGAAGACTTGCTGATTGTTTATAGTATACTGGTATCAGTGAAAGAGAAAGGAGGATGCTCATTGCAGACAGAGTACCGATTATTATGATGAGGTTGTTAATTCCATGATAGCGTCAATATGGGCATGCGAAATAAGTGTTCGATTTTGAATGCCCTGTTGAATGCCCTAAGGGTTGGTGCTTCGGAAACCCGCTTCCTTTCTGGGTTTGCGGACTCAGGGAGTATTCGAGTCCCGTCTCGCGCTCTCAATGAGGGATCATCCGAAAGGATGGTCCCTTTTATTTATTGCCGATAAGCATTCTGCCTGCGGAAGCCATCGCATTTCTGTACAGTTACTACTTTAAGAAATTCGGGATCTTTGCTATAATATTTCTCGATTCATGGAAGAAGAAGGGCGATTTTTCGTCATTTTTCATCAAGATGAATGACAGAAACAGTGAGAACACGGATCTGCGGGTGCCCGCAGGACAGGGAGGACGCGTATGAGCTACGCAGACAAAGTATTTAAAGCGATGTGTACGGATATTCTGGAACACGGCACCAGCACCGAGGGTGAGAAAGTGCGTCCGCATTGGGCAGACGGTACCAGCGCGTATACCATCAAACAGTTCTGCGTGGTCAACCGATATGATCTGTCAAAAGAATTTCCGGCCCTGACGCTGCGGCGGACAGCCATCAAGAGCGCCACCGACGAACTGCTCTGGATCTGGCAGCAGAAGTCAAACAATATCCACGACCTGCACAGCCACATCTGGGATTCCTGGGCAGATGCCGACGGATCCATCGGAAAGGCCTACGGCTATCAGATGGGAGTGAAGCATCAGTATAAGGAAGGCATGTTTGACCAGGTGGACCGGGTGATTTATGATCTGAAGCACAATCCGTACAGCCGCAGAATCATGACAAATCTCTACGTGCATCAGGATCTGCACGAGATGAATCTGTATCCCTGTGCCTACAGCATGACCTTTAATGTGACCCGGCGGCCGGATACGGACCGCCTGGTGCTGAACGGCATCTTAAATCAGCGCTCCCAGGATGTGCTGGCAGCGAACAACTGGAATGTATGCCAGTACGCGGTACTGCTGCATATGCTGGCTCAGGTCTGTGACATGCAGGTGGGAGAATTTGTCCATGTGATTGCAGACGCGCATATTTACGACCGGCATGTGCCGTTAATCCGGGAGCTGATTTCCAGAGAAGAGCACCCGGCGCCGAAATTCTGGCTGAATCCGGAAGTCAGGGATTTCTATGATTTTACCAGAGATGATGTAAAACTGATCGACTATGTAACCGGACCGCAGATTACGGATATTCCGGTGGCGATCTGACAGGAGAACCAGATGAAATTAATTGCAGCAGCAGACAAAAACTGGGGAATCGGCAAAAATAACCAGCTGCTGGTTTCGATTCCGGAAGACATGAAATTTTTCCGCAGCACCACCATGAACGGCGTGGTTGTTATGGGACGCAGGACGCTGGACAGTTTTCCCGGCGGCCGGCCGCTTCCCCGGCGGGTCAATATCGTACTTACCGCACAGCAGAATTTTTCCAGAGAAGGTGTCATTGTAGTGCATTCCCTGGAAGAGCTGGACCGGGTGCTGGCAGGGTATGATTCGGACAGCATCTATATCATCGGAGGCGAAAGCGTTTACCGTCAGTTGAAGGACCGCTGCGATACCGCCTATGTCACACGGATTGACTACGCCTATGACGCGGATGCCTGGTTCCCGGACCTGGACGCGGATCCGGACTGGGAAGTGACAGCAGTCAGCGAGGAGCAGATCTATTTTGATCTGATCTATCATTTCTGCACTTATAAGAGGAAAGAAAAAGAAGCAGGCAGTCATGAGTAATTTTCTGTTCAGTATCAATACTACCTTTCCGATCTTTTTGGTTATGGTCCTGGGGTACTTCCTCCGCCGGATCGGAATGCTTAATGATAACTTTGTAACCGTATGCAATAAACTGAATTTCAAGGTCACGCTGCCGTTTCTGGTATTTCACGACCTGTCCAATGTCAACATACGGGCAGAATTTGACGCCAGATTCGTCCTGTTCTGCGCTGTTGCCACTTCGGCCGGGTTCTTCGGAGCCTGGATTCTGGGCAAACTATTTGTAAAAGATAAACACAGCATCGGCGCTTTCACCCAGGCCTCCTTCCGCAGCAGCGCGGCAGTCATGGGACTGGCGTTTATACAGAATATATACGGTGCTTCTGCAATGGGCGCGCTGATGATTGTCGGCGCGGTACCATTGTATAATATTTATTCGGTAATTGTTCTGACCATTGAGGGCGATGACCCGAATTTCAAAGAAGGCGATGGCAGGATCCGTCAGACATTCCTGAATATACTGAAGAATCCAATCATTATCGGTGTAGTTTTGGGAATTGTCTTCGGACTGATCAATAATCCGTTGCCCCAGCTGGTGAACTCCACAATCGCGACAGTGGCCAAGACGGCGACCCCGCTGGCACTGATTGCGTTGGGAGCAGGCTTTGAAGGGCGGAAAGCTTTAAAGAAAATCAAGCCTACCATAGGCGCTTCTCTCTACAAGCTGGTGTTCCAGGCGGCAGTATTTGTTCCCATTGCCGCAGCCATGGGATTCCGCGGAGAGAAGATGGTTGCAATCATCATAATGCTTGCGGCGCCGGCGACCCCGAGCTGCTATATTATGGCGAAAAACATGTACAACGACGGCACGTTAACGGCGAGCATCGTTGTGGCGACTACGCTGATTGCGTCTGTGACGCTGACGGCGTGGATTTTCCTGGCAAAAACACTGGGACTGATCTAAGTATCACAGCAGACAGGTTCCGGAGAAATGTTCCGTACCGGGATGTGACGGATTCCGGTACAGGACAGAAATGATTTTACGTCTTTGCAGAAAGGACTCAGCTATGGATATTACAGGAAAGAAATTATTTGTAAAAGCCCTGCGGGAAGAAGGGGTGGATACGTTATTCGCCTATCCCGGAGGCATGGTGACGAATCTTTTGGACGAACTGCACCGGACCGGTGAAGACATCCGCCTCATTCTGCCGCGGCACGAACAGGCCCTGGCCCATGAAGCAGAAGGATACGCGCGGGAGACCGGCAAACCGGGCGTCTGTCTGGTAACCAGCGGCCCCGGCGCAACCAATACGGTGACCGCGATTACCGACGCGTTTTATGACAGCGTCCCCCTGGTGGTATTTACCGGCCAGGTGCCCCTGAATCTGATCGGCAACGATTCCTTCCAGGAAGTGGATATTGTGGGAATGACCCGCGGCGTCACCAAATACAGCGTAACCGTCCGCGACCGGGAAAAACTGGGAACCATTATCAAAATGGCCTTCCAGATTGCCACATCCGGCAAACCGGGACCGGTGCTGATCGATTTTCCGAATAACATTCAGATGGCCTACGGCCCGTCGGAATATCCGGATCACGTGGATATCCGCGGATACAAGCCCAACACCAGCGTCCATATCGGACAGCTGAAGCGGGCCTATCGTCTGCTGAAAGTGGCGGCCCGTCCGATTATTCTGGCCGGCGGCGGCGTCAATCTGTCCGGCGCGCAGAAAGAACTGGAAGAATTTTCCGAAAAGACCCACATTCCGATTGTTACTACCGTTATGGGCAAGGGGGCCGTGCGCTGGGATCATCCCTATTATGTGGGAAACAGCGGCATGCACGGCCGGTATGCGGCCAATATTGCGGTCAGCAGGGCGGATGTGCTGTTTTCCGTCGGCTGCCGTTTCAGTGACCGGATTACCGGAGACCTGAATGAATTTTCCCCGAAGGCCAAGATCATTCACATCGATATCGATCCGGCGGCGATTTCCCGAAATGTGGCCGTGGACGTGCCGATTGTGGGTGACGCGAAGGCGGCGCTGGCGCAGCTGAATGAATGGGCTGACGAAAAAGATACCACCGAGTGGATGAAGCAGATCGCGGCCTGGGAAAAGGAACACCCTCTGGAGATGCGCAGAGATCTGGGAATGACGCCCCAGATGATCATGGAAGGCTGCAATCAGGTCTTTGACGGTGAGACGACTTTTGTCACGGATGTGGGACAGCACCAGATGTTTGCCGCGCAGTATATCAATACCGATGACAAAACGAAGTTTTTCACTTCCGGCGGATTGGGCGTGATGGGATACGGGTTCCCGGCAGCCCTGGGATGCAAACTGGCCCATCCGGAGCGGGATGTGGTCTGCATTACCGGCGACGGCGGATTCCAGATGAATATGCAGGAAATGGCCACCGCCATGATTTATCATATCCCGGTGGTAGTGGTATTGCTGAACAACCACTATCTGGGCATGGTACAGCAGATGCAGCATTATTTCTACGGCAAGCGGTACTCCCTGACCTGTCTGCGCAAGGATGAGAACTGTCCTTATGACTGCAAAGGAGAGGGAAAACAGTGCCCGGAGAACTACTACCCGAACTTTGTGAAATGGGCAGAGTCCTACGAAGCCCATGCCATCCGCGTCACAAAGGAAGAGGAGATTCTTCCGGCCCTGCAGCAGGCAAAGGCAAATACCGACGCACCTACCGTGATTGAATTTATCATTTCTTCAGAGAACCGCGTGCTGCCCATGGTCAAAGGCGGCAATCCGATGACAGAAATGATTCTGGAAAATTAAGGAGGCGGAAGTGGTGAATAACGAAATGAAAGAACGCTGGATCGCGTTATATGTGGAAAACGAAGTCGGTGTGCTGGCCAAAGTTTCCGGACTTTTTTCCGGCAAGGCCTACAATTTAAGAAGTCTGACCGTAGGCACGACAGAACATGAGGATGTGTCACGGATGACCATCAGTTCCACCTGCGATGATATTACGTTTGAACAGATCAAAAAACAGCTGAACCGTATGGTGGAAGTCATCAAAGTCATGGATCTGACGGATACGCCGATCCACATGAAAGAACTGATGTATGCCCGGGTCAAGAAAATGGATGAAGCCGGCAAGGCTGAAGTGTTCCGCATTGCGCAGGTGTTCGGGGTCCGTGTCATTGACATCGGGGAAGACAGTGTCCTGATGGAATGCACTTTGACGGAGCACCGCAACAACGAGCTGATCCGTCTGCTGAAGGACCGGTTCCTGGCAGTGGAAATCGTCAGAGGCGGATCCGTGGCCATTGAATCCATCAGCACATCCTGCAGATAGTGCCTCAGGCGCGGCCTGCGGATATATACAGACAGAAGAAGCAGATAGAAATGGAAGGAAGTAACTGTATAATGAAAAAAAAGAATATTGACTGGGAGAATCTGGACTTTGGCTATCGTCAGACGGATTACCGTTACGTAGCCAACTATAAAAACGGCGCATGGGACGGCGGAGCACTGATTACAGATCCGAATATTGTCATGAGCGAATGCGCCGGTGTCCTGCAGTATGCACAGACCTGTTTTGAAGGCCTGAAAGCATATGAAACCGTGGATCACAGAACCGTGGTATTCCGCCCGGACCTGAATGAGAAACGGCTCCATGATTCTGCGGTCAGACTGGAGATGCCGCCGCTTCCGGAAGGACAGTTTCGGGAAGCAGTCCGCGAAGTGGTAAAAGCCAACGAGGAATTCGTGCCGCCCTACGGTACGGGTGCGACCCTGTATATCCGGCCGTATATGTTCGGCATCAGCCCGGTCATCGGTGTGAAGCCGGCAGAGGAGTATCAGTTCCGTGTATTTACCACACCGGTCGGCCCCTATTTCAAAGGCGGGGTAAAACCGCTGACCATCAAAGTGTCGGACTATGACCGCGCGGCACCGCACGGGACTGGCCACATCAAGGCGGGACTGAACTATGCCATGAGCCTGTATCCCATTGTGACAGCCCATGAGGAGGGCTTTGCCGAAAATATGTATCTGGACAGCGCCACACGCACCAATGTGGAGGAAACCGGCGGCGCGAACTTCCTCTTTGTCAAAAAAGACGGCACAATTGTCACCCCGAAATCCGACAGTATCCTTCCTTCGATTACCAGACGTTCTCTGACTTATATCGCGGAGCATATCCTGGGAATGAAAGTGGAGCAGAGAACCGTGCCTTTTGCGGAAGTGGAAGAGTTTGCGGAGTGCGGTCTGTGCGGCACCGCAGCGGTAATTTCCCCGGTAGGAAAAATCAACGACCACGGCAGGGAAATCTGCTTCCCAAGCGGCATGGAAGAGATGGGTCCGGTCTGCAGCAAACTGCGCCAGACACTGATTGATATCCAGGAAGGCGTCATCGAAGGACCGGAAGGCTGGGTCGTAGAGATCTGATCCGATGACGGGAATCCGGAGTCCGGTTCCGGCAGAAAAAGGATACAACAGGGGGAGAACCGAATATGAGTGAAATAAAATCCATTATGGATTATGATACCGTATCTCTGGATGAAGAGAATCTGGCAGTGGTGATTATCGATCAGACGAAGCTGCCGGGCAGCATAGAGATGCTGTCGCTGAAAACGGCGCAGGAGATCTGGGATGCCATCTATCTGCTTCAGGTTCGCGGCGCGCCGGCCATCGGCGTGGCGGCCGCCTATGGAATCTATGTGCTGGCAGCGCGGATTGCCACAGATGACTATGAGCAGTTCTGCAGGGAATTCCGGAAACAGAAGGATTATCTGAATTCCTCCCGCCCCACGGCAGTGAACCTGTCCTGGGCGCTGAATCGGATGGAACAGGTGGTAGTGCGGAACAGCAGCCGTACAGTGGCGGAAATCAAAGAACTGCTGCGCAGAGAATCCAGGGCCATTCAGGAAGAGGATATCCGCGTGTGCCGGGCCATCGGAGAAAACGGCCTGACACTGGTAAAACCCGGCGACGGGATCCTGACACACTGCAACGCCGGAAAACTGGCCACCAGCAAATACGGGACTGCCACCGCCCCGATTTATCTGGGGCAGGAGCGGGGCTACCAGTTCCGGGTATATGCGGACGAAACCAGACCCCTGCTGCAGGGGGCGCGGCTGACCGCCTTTGAACTGTATGCCTCCGGCGTGGATGTGACGCTGATCTGCGACAACATGTCCGCTTCTGTGATGCAGAAAGGCCTGGTAGACGCGGTATTTGTGGGATGTGACCGGGTGGCGGCCAATGGGGACACCGCCAATAAAATCGGCACATCTGTGGTGGCTGCTGTGGCCAGACAGTATGGGGTGCCGGTATACATCGCGGCGCCTACATCCACCATTGATCTGGATACGCCCACAGGCGCGGAAATCAGGATCGAAGAGCGCAGGCCGGAGGAAGTCACGGAGATGTGGTACCGGACGCGCATGGCACCCGAGGGAATTAAAGTATACAATCCGGCCTTTGATGTGACCGATCACAGTCTGATCGCCGGGATTGTAACAGAAAACGGAATCGCCAGACCTCCTTACAGCGAATCGCTGCGGGAGATGTGCGAAAAAAACAGAAAGTAGAGGAATCTGTTATGGCAGAAAAAGAAACGACATGCGCAGGCGCGTCTTCCTGCTCGAAAGAAAGCTGTGAAGGCTGTCCCAGCGCGGCAGGGGCAGCGCCGGAGAGCCTGCTGGAACAGCTGAATGCATACTCTTCCGTAAAGAAAGTCATCGCGGTAGTCAGCGGCAAAGGCGGCGTGGGCAAATCCTTTGTCACCGCTTCTCTGGCATCCGCCATGCGGAAAAAGGGCTATGCGGTGGGTATCCTGGACGCGGATATTACAGGTCCTTCCATCCCGAAAATGTACGGCCTGCACGGACCGGCCACCGGAAGCGACATGGGTATCTTCCCGGCAGAAACCGCAGACGGCATCCGTGTCATGTCTGTGAACCTGCTGCTGGAGGATGAGGAAGCGCCGGTGGTCTGGCGCGGTCCGGTGATCTCGGGCACCGTCAAGCAGTTCTGGTCCGATGTGGTCTGGGGCGATCTGGACTACCTGTTTGTGGATATGCCGCCGGGTACCGGCGACGTTCCGCTGACGGTCTTTCAGTCCCTGCCGGTTGACGGCATTGTCATCGTCACCTCCCCGCAGGAACTGGTGGGCATGATTGTGAAAAAGGCCTACCATATGGCACAGATGATGAATGTTCCGGTTCTGGGCATCGTGGAGAACTTCAGCTGGCTGAAATGCCCGGACTGCGGGAAGCAGATCCGGGTCTTCGGTGAAAGCCATGTGGAGGAAGCCGCTGCCGAGATCCATGTGCCAGTGCTGGCGAAGCTGCCCATCGAACCTTCCTATGCGGAGAAGGCGGATGCCGGTCAGTTCGATCAGGTAGAAAACCCCTATCTGGCGCAGGCGGCAGACGCACTGGAAAAGGAATAAAAGAATAACGGGAAAAACCCCGCTTTTCATAAGTCCCCTCCTTACCGGGTGTCCGGTAAAGAGGGGACTTATCATTTCCAGGGGTCTGGAAAAGCGGGGTTTTTCTGGATGCTGCCGGAAACGGAGCAGAACAGTTAAAATGGGGTACTGCAGGAAACGAGCAGAATGCTCAGATTTGCATGCCGGTTTTGACAGATTTTTCTTTTGCTTTGTAAGAACGGACTGCCCGGGGAAGAATGATAAAGGATACGCCGTACATGATGGCAGCCATCAGGCAGGCGGCGGCCACGTCAATCACGGAGTGCTGTTTGATGAACATGGTGGAAAGAACAATAAGGAGCATCAGCACCAAGGATCCGGCTTTGATCTTCCGGCGGTTCTTCAGCAGCGGACTGACACACAGGGTGATATGCATGCCGATTGCGTTATATACATGCAGGCTGGGCAGTACATTCGTAGGCGTGTCGGTACGGTACATGGCCTGTACCAGCGCTGTGCAGAAATTCTCCCGTGGGAAGACTTGGGGCCGGAGATTGAGACCGTTCGGATACAGACTGGATATAATAAGGAAAATTGTCATTCCAGTCAGAAGATACATTCCCATTTTCCAGCAGGTGGGTCCATCTTTGATGGCAATGAATACCGCGATGACACCCACATAGCCGAACCAGGCATAATAGGGGAGAACGAAGTATTCACAGAATGGGATCCGGTCATCCAGCGCGGTGTGGATGACATGATAATTGGTGGTAATGGCAGATTCCAGATATGCGAACCAGGGCGCGTAGATAAAGATATAAAGGCCCAGGAGAAACTGCTTGTGGTTTTTTAAGAATTCTTTTACTTTTGGCATGATTCTAATCCTCTTTAAACTATCCCAAAATGCGATTATAACACAGGTGCTTTCTGATGTACAGCTATGCAAAATGACAAGGTTCGGTAGCAGGAATGTTAAAAAACTGTAATAAAGTTTTGGATAATCTATGCTATAATACAACCTATGCAATAAAACGTCGCAGGAAACAGGCTGCTTGACAGGCAGCAGTCGACGGGCAGAGCCGCCGATTGGAGTGGAGGAGTTTATGAAAGATGTAGACATTATTGATTTTGACCGATTCGGGGGGAGAAGGTACGGCGGTGGCCGCGGCAGAAAAAATGTATGGATTTTGATTGTCATTCTGATTGCTGCTGTTGTGTATTTTGGGGGCAGCATTTATTTCAACCGGCATTTCATGCCGAATACCAGGGTAAACGGACATAAGGTTTCCTTTGAGACAGCAGCAGGCACGGAAAAAAAGCTTGCCAGGGAGATTTCCGATTATACACTGACCATTCAGGAACGCGGCGGCAAGACAGAGAAGATCCGGGGATCTGAGGTAGGCGTCAAGGCGGATTTCGGAAACAAAGTATCTGACGCGGTCCGGCAGCAGAAGGGGTTCACCTGGATTGTGACTGCCTGGAAACAGAAAGACATCACATTGACGGATCTGGCAGAATATGACGAAGACGAGCTGGAGACAGCCGTGGAGAAACTGGACTGCGCAGACAGCGGCAATATGACCAAATCCAGAAACGCGACGATTTCCGCCAAACAGACCAACGGAAAATTCACCATTGTAGATGCGGTATACGGAACCGAGCTGGATACCGACAGTCTGCAGAAGGCAGTGAGCAAGGCGGTTGGATCCTTGGAGGACACACTGAACTTGTCGAAGGCAGGAGTTTATCAGGATCCGGAATATACAAAAGATTCCAAAGAAGTCAAAGCAGCTCTGGATACTGTACAGAAGATGACGGATATGACCGTGACTTATGACATGGGAGATGCTGATCCGGTGGTCTGTGACGGAACCAGGATCCGCTCCTGGCTGAAAATAGACAAAGACATGAATGTGTCGGTCAGCAGCAGCAAAATCAATGCCTTTGTCAAGGCATTCGCGAAAAAATACAACACGGCTTATTCCTACCGCAAGTTCAGGACTGCGGACGGCCGTACCATCACTACGGCCGGAGGCCCCTACGGATGGATGCTGGATCAGAGCGCGGAGGCAGACGCGTTACTTAAGGAAGTAAAGGCCGGCAAAGATGTTTCCAGAAAACCGAACTGGAAGCAGACGGCGGTGAGCCACAAGTCGCCGGATTATGGCACGACTTACGCGGAAGTGGATATCGCAAATCAGAGAATGTACTATTTTGTAAACGGCAGCCAGGTGATGTCGTCCGATGTGGTAACCGGCGACGTTACCAAGGGACGCGGCACGCCTCAGGGTGTATTCAGTGTGATGTACAAGCAGCGCAACGGGACCCTGGTAGGAGAAAATTACTCCAGTCCGGTGGATTACTGGATGCCTTTTGACGCCAACGTAGGCTTCCATGACGCACGGTGGAGAAGCTCCTTCGGCGGCAGCATTTATCAGGGGGACGGTTCCCACGGATGCGTCAACATGCCGAAATGGGCCGCAGCCAAACTGTATTCCACGATAAAGAAAGACTGCCCGGTGATTGTGCATGCCTGAGGCTGCCGGAAGACCGGACAGAGACCAGCGCCTGCAGGCGGCAGGACAGAAATGACAGCCTGCAGATGGCAGGAAATAAAGTAAACGGAGAGTAGATAATGAAGGCTTGGGAACAGAATGTCAGAAAAGTGATTCCGTATACACCGGGGGAACAGCCGAAGATTGCGGACATCATCAAATTAAATACCAATGAAAACCCGTACGCTCCGGCGCCGGGCGTACTGGATGCGATTCGCGGCACGTCAGAAGACAGCCTGCGGCGGTATCCGGACCCGTCCGCCCAGGTGCTGACAGACGCGATCGCGGAAGAATACGGGGTGGAGCCCTCCCAGGTGTTTGTCGGAGTGGGATCGGATGATGTGATCGCAATGTCATTCCTGACTTTTTTTAACAGCGACCGTCCGATTCTCTTTCCGGATATCACCTATTCGTTTTATGACGTATGGGCGGATGTATTCCGGATTCCCTATGAGACCCAGCCACTGGATGAGGCCTTTCGGATCCGGAAGGAGGATTACTGCAGACCGAACGGCGGAATCATCTTCCCCAACCCCAATGCGCCTACCGGCGTGGAAGAATCGCTGGAAATGATAGAAGAAATCGTGGCATCCAACCCGGATTCCGTTGTGATCATTGATGAAGCATACGTGGATTTCGGCGCCCGGTCCGCGCTGCCGCTGATTCACAAGTATGACAACCTCCTGGTCGTGCAGACCTTTTCCAAGTCCCGCTCCCTGGCAGGCATGCGAATCGGATTTGCCTTCGGAGACGAGGGGCTGATCCGGTATCTGAATGATGTCAAATTCTCCTTCAATTCCTATACCATGAACCAGACCGCCCTCAGAGCCGGTGTGGCATCCCTGAAGGACCGGGGGTATTTCAACAAGACCCGGGAGAAGATCTGCGCGACCCGGGAACGCACAAAACAGCGCCTGGCAGAACTGGGCTTTTCCTTCCCGGATTCCAGAAGCAACTTTATCTTTGCCATGCACAATACGGTGCCTGCCAAAGAATTATTTGACATGCTTCGCGCGCATCGGATTATCGTGCGCTATTTCCCGAAACCGAGAATCGACAACTATCTGCGGATTACCATAGGAACCGACGCGCAGATGAACGAGATGCTGCGGGTACTGACGGAGTACCTGGCAGAGCGGGTCTGAAAGATTTTGTGAGCTGTCCGTGGGGGCAGCTCTTTTTGATTGAAAAAGAATCTACGCCAGGTTACTAATATTATTTTCTCGTAATTTCAAAAAAATAATGCTATAATCGGAGTATATTGATATGAGGGGGAAAGTTAATGAAAAAGAGGAAACAAATATTAGTTTTGGCTGGAGTATTCCTGTGTATTGGATGCATTAGTGCTTGTGGTAGTAGCAATAAAACTGAAATTAGCAGTTCATCTTCATCTGTGAATGCGAGCTCCACTTCAGCGACTAAAGAAAAAGATAAGTATGCAGATGATTCTTTCATGAAATCGCTTGAAAAGGGGTTAGAAAATCGATGGAATCTAAGTGAAGCAATCAAAGAGGATGCACCAGTTTCAGAGCAGGCTGCAAATTTTAAAAAGTGTGTTTCAGCTGAATATGATCCATTGATTAAATACGAAAATGCAACTTTTGAGAATCAGAAACTTGGGGAATATGCTAAGGAATACATTGACACAATCAAAAAGACAAGAGAAATAGAGGATACTTATGGAAGTGATAGCTGGTCCATGAAGTATAATAATGGAATATATCAATTTCGAGTTGCTGCATTATATAAAATTAATAAGATTAAGCCATTAAAAATATCGGATAAGTATCAAACGATATTTAAGTCCATGTTAAGTGAAGGAGAAACGTCAGTATTTGCAAGCGGTATTTTAAAAAAGACCAAATTTAAACTGAAAGACGAATCATATGGACAGAAAACATACGCTGCGGTAGTGGAAAATACATCATCTAATACATTTGATTATTTTTCGATTGTGGTTAAACTTAAGGATAAGGATGGTGTTGTTGTTGACACGCAAGAACCCAATACAAGCAAATGGACACCAGGCACAAAAACAAGATTTGAGTTTACTACTGACAAGAAGTTTAAAACGATTTCATTAGAGTATGCGGAATGGTCATAATATCGGTATGTATTAGAGATGTTTTTGAGTGTGCCAGGTCATCGAGGAGGTGCTTGGCAAGTAAAGCTTCTTTGGCGAAACCTTCCGCTTTGTAATTTAAGGATTTTGTGAAGGTCTTGATAAAGGAGCCGTTAAATGAAAAATGTACCATACAGTTGCCCTGTTTTATGCAAGAATTATATGCATGGAACAGGGCGGTGTTATGTAATGGGAGTGTTTTTATAAGTATGGAGTATAATACATTGCATTGATATAAAAATACGATAAAAACTGGAAGATATTTTGTACTTAAAAACGCAATTATATAATTCTGGTTATGTGTATATTTTGCTATACAATGAAAAGAATTGCGTATATGGAAAAATATTGTGAATAAATATGAAAAAAGTCTGGAGTTCTTGACAGGACTGGGGATTGTATATAAAATAAAACAAGACATGTATACATGATATGGATTGGGATGCGGAAAGCCCGGAACTGCTTTCCGGCAGAGAAATCATAGATTGAAAGGGAACAGAATGGACACAGTTAGTTTAAAAGCACTGGCCAAGATCAACCTTGGCCTGGACGTAGTCGGTGAGCGGGAGGACGGCTATCACGAAGTACGTATGGTGATGCAGTCGATTCACTTATATGACCGGGTGGAGATCAGACGCACCAGATCTCCGCAGATTAAGGTAGAGACGAATTTGTACTATCTGCCGGTGGATGAGGATAATCTGGTATACAAAGCAGCAAAATACATGAAAGAGGCCTTTGATATTAAGGAAGGCGTGCGCATCACTCTCCAGAAGTTTATTCCCGTGGCTGCGGGTCTGGCCGGCGGCAGCTCTGACGCGGCAGCCGTGCTGGTAGGCATGAATAAGCTTTTCAAACTGGGCGCCCGACAGGAGCAGCTGATGGAGATCGGCGCGCGGATCGGCGCGGATGTGCCGTTCTGCGTAATGCGGGGAACCGTGCTGGCAGAGGGAATCGGCGAGAAGCTGACCCCCCTGTCCCAGATGCCCCGCTATCCGATCCTGATCGCCAAGCCGGGGATTTCAGTATCTACCAAGACGGTATATGACAACTTAAAACTCAGCGAAGGGATGCACCATCCGGATATCGACGGCCTGATTGCCGCTATTGAGTCCAGGGATCTGGATCAGATCGCCGGCAAGATGGAGAATATTCTGGAAACGGTGACAGTTCCCAGGTATCCGGTCATCAATGAAATTAAAAAAGTGATGCTGGACCACGGCGCCCGCATCGCGATGATGAGCGGCAGCGGTCCGTCCGTATTCGGCATTTTCCCGAATGAAAAGGAGATTCGCAAGGCATACGAGGCCCTGAAGGCGTGCGATTTCGTCAAGAACCTCTATACTTCTGAGATCCATAACAACCGTCGATAATTATGGGAGGAAAACAGTTATGACAGATGATCTGCAGTTAGAAATGGACACATATCAGCCCCTCAGAAATGTAGTGTTTCAGACGCTGCGCACAGCGATTCTGAAGGGAGATTTAAAACCGGGCGAACGCCTGATGGAGCTTCAGCTGGCAGCGAAGCTGGGCGTATCCAGGACCCCGATCCGTGAAGCGATCCGTATGCTGGAGCAGGAAGGCCTGGCCAAGACCGTTCCGAGAAAAGGGGCCCATGTAGCCAAAATGACCGAAAAAGACATGGAAGATGTACTGGAAATCCGGCTGGCGCTGGAAGAACTGGCCGTCAGCTCCGCCTGCGATAAATTTACCGGCGAGCAGCTGGCAGAGTTAAAGACAGCCATGGAAGATTTTGAAAAGAAGACAGAGTTTGATGATATCAAGGCTATTGCAGAAGCAGATGTGGCTTTCCACGATGTGATTTACAAAGCGGCGGACAATCCGAAACTGATTTCCCTTCTGAACAATCTGAGGGAACAGATTTACCGCTACCGGGTGGAATATCTGAAAGACAAATCCAGTTTCCCGCAGCTGATCAAAGAGCATCATGAGATGTATGAGGCACTGGTGGAAAAAGACAAAGAAGCGGTAATCGGCTATCTGATCGAACATCTCACCAATCAGAGCAATGCGGTAAAACAGATTATCAAGGAGCAGGAGTAGCGCATGACCAGAGAAGTGCTGATCCGCATCTGCTCCCGCCAGACAGCCCGGGATGCGTCCGGGGATCAGCAGCAGGAGGAGGTACTGGTATCCGGCGAATATTTCTTCCGGAACGGAAGGCACTATCTGCTGTATGAAGAGGTGCAGGAGGGCTTTTCCGATACGTCCCGTAGCAGGATCCGTTTTGACGGAGAAAGCCTGGACATCCGCAAACAGGGAATTGCCAGCACGCGGATGATTTTTGTTCCGGGCGAGAAAAAACTGACTTGCTATGAAACTCCCTTTGGCGGTATAATGCTAGGGATATTCGCGAAGGACATCCGGCTGACGGAGTCAGAGGATGAGATCAATCTGCAGGTGTCCTATACCATGGAGATTGAGGACCGGCCCCATGCGGACTGTGTTGTATCCGTGAATATCCGACCGAAGTATGTGTGACCACAGAAGGAAAGTGAGAGGATACCATGGAAAACAGCGAAAAAAAATACGCGCCCATCGGCGTGTTTGATTCCGGCGTAGGCGGTCTGACAGTCGCCCGGGAGATTATGCGTCAGATTCCGGAGGAACGCATCGTTTATTTTGGAGATACGGCCCGTGTACCCTATGGTTCCAAATCGCGCAAAACCATCCTGCATTTTTCCCGCCAGATTATCCGGTTTCTTCAGACCAAACATGTAAAAGCCATCGTCGTGGCGTGCAACACCGTCAGCGCCCTGGCGCTGGAGACCATCCGGCCGGAGCTGGATATCCCGATGATCGGGGTGCTGAAGCCGGGAGCCAAAGTGGCGGCCGAATCCACGAAAAACGGAAAGATCGGTGTGATCGCTACAGAGAGCACCATCAGTTCCCAGATGTATACCGAAGTGATCCATGCCCACAATCCCCGGGCGGAAGTCCTCGGCAAGGCCTGTCCCCTGTTCTGCCCGCTGGTGGAAGAGGGATGGCTGAAAGATCCGGTGACTTATGAAGTGGCGGAGCGCTACCTGGAGCCGCTGAAAGAGTCGGGCATTGATACGCTGATTATGGGATGCACCCATTACCCGCTGCTGCGTTCCACGCTCCGCGAGATTATGGGAGAATCGGTGACCCTGGTGAATCCGGCCTATGAGACGACCCAGGAGCTGATCCGTCTGCTGAAGGGAAACCACCTGGTCAATGACGGGCAGGGGGAATACGAAGGCGATAAACACGAGTTTTATGTCAGTGATGCTGCCAACAAATTCCGCAAATTCGCGGACTCGATTCTGCCGTATGGTGTAAACACCACAAAACTGATCGAAATCGAGGCTTACTGACCGCCGGCCATACGCAGTCAGCCGTGCCGGTGTAAGAAAAGCAGCCGCCGTCGGCGGCTGTTCCGTCGGAAGGACTGAGAATAACAGAATACCCCGCCGCTTGGCTTCTCTGTGTGAAGCCGGAGCGGCGGGGTATTTTTCAATCGTATTATTTTTCTCCCATGAGACGCTGGAACCAGTTTTTCTTTTTCGGGGTTTTGTCCAGCGAACCGCGGATGCCGCGGACATCTGTGATGTAGAGGCCGCTGATGGTGGCTTTTACCTCTTTTTTCACAGGGATGATATTGAAGACATCCTTGTCTGCCACCAGGGTCATAACCTTTGGTCCTACTTTTGCTTTGACGATGGGAACTTTGAAGATTTTGCCGTACCAAGGGGTCTCTTTGGTAACGATATCCGGCAAACCGGAATCCTTCAGCTTCAGCATCTTCTTATCAATGACCAGCATGTTTACCTGCTGTTTGTACTGTTCGATCTGTGACTGCTGCTCGGCCTGTCTTTTCTCTGCTCTTTTGTTCAGCCGCCACATGATAATGGCTACGGCTGCTACGACTGCGGCTGCTATGATGATAGATATGATCCACCCCGGCATCGCATACTCCTCCTTTGATCCGCTTATTCGGTTAATAACTCAGATATTGTAGCATTTCTGGCTGTAAAACACAAGATAAACCAGGACATTTCACTTTCCATTCTTGGGGGAATATGGTATATTAGGACACAGTAATACTTACAGGAGACAATCATTATGAAAAAGAAGATAGCAGCAATCATGATCGCTGCGCTGGCCGGCACCATGCTTCTGGGCGGCTGCGGCAGCAAAAGCGCCGAAACCGGCAGCTCTTCCAGCGAAAGCTCGCTGAAAGAGGAGAACCGTACGATTAAAACCAGAGAACTTCTGAAGCTGGTGGACTATGATCCGGAAGATTATGTCAAGCTTCCGGAAGACTATATGAAGATGAAGGTTACCCTTTATAAGGATGATTACAAGGTGACCTCTTCTGATGTGAAGGACTACATCAAGTCCAATATTCTGACCCAGTATCCCAGCTATAATGTCAAGACCGGCAAAAAGACCGTGGCAAAGAAGGATGTGGTCAACATCGACTATACCGGCAAAATCAACGGAAAGACATTTGACGGCGGCAGTGCAAAGGATAAGTATGTTACCATCGGTTCCGGCACCATGATCGACGGGTTCGAAGACGGTTTAATCGGCAAGAAAGTAGGCAGCACCGTCAAGCTGAACTTAAAATTCCCCAGCGATTATTCCGTTAATAAGAGCCTGCAGGGCAAGAAGGCAGTATTTTCCGTGAAGATCAATTATATCGCCAAGGCCAAAAAAGTGACCTACAAAACGATGAATGATGCCTATGTAAAACAGAACTTCACTTCCTACGGATGCAGCACGGTAGAAGAACTGAAGAAATATGTCCAGCAGATACTGGAAACGAATACCACTTCCCAGGAGAGCTCCGACAAACAAAACAAAGTGCTAGAAAAACTGGTGGACGGCAGCGAAGTGGAAGTGCCGGCAGATCTGCTGAACAAGCGGATCGAACAAGAAATAAAAGCGCAAGAAGCTTACGCCAAGTCCGCGGATCAGACGCTGGAGGAGTTCCTGAAGCAGAATTACAGCATGACGGAGGAGCAGTACAAAAAACAGCTGAAATCTTCACTCCCGGATTATATCAAGAAGGAGCTGATCCTTCAGGCCGTAATCAAAGACCAGAAAATCACGGTGAATGGCAGCGATTACAATTCCTGGGTAACCAATTTCATGAGCAGCAACTATATTTCCTCTCTGTCCAAATTCTACAAAGAATATGAGGTATATGGCGGCAGGAACTATATCCTGATGCAGTACGCGGAGAGTCAGGCGTTATCCAAAGTAGTGGATTCCACCAGTTTTGTGGAAAAATTAGGATCTTCCAAGGATGATAAGAGCCAGTCTTCCGACAAGAAAACATCAGACAGCAGTTCCGCGAAGACAGAGTAAGGAGTGAGAAAGGAAATGGATTTCATCAATATCAGAACACTGTATCGTCATCCGGAGGATTATCTGGATAAAGAAGTCAGAATCGGCGGATGGGTCAGAAGCATCCGCAATTCCAAGACCTTCGGTTTTATTGTAGTAAATGACGGCACATTTTTTGAACCGCTGCAGGTCGTATATTCCGACAAGCTGGACAATTTCGCGGATATCGAAAAGATCAACGTAGGCGCTGCGATTATTGTCTCCGGCCGCCTGGTTGCCACACCGAAGGCAAAACAGCCCTTTGAAATTCAGGCTGAGCAGGTGCTTGTGGAAGGCCCTTCCTCTCCGGAATATCCGCTGCAGAAGAAGCGCCATTCCTTCGAATATCTGCGTACGATTTCCCATCTGCGGCCCCGCACCAATACCTTTGAGGCGGTGTTTCGGGTGAGATCACTGATTGCCTACGCGATCCACCGTTTTTTCCAGGAGCGGGATTTTGTCTATGTGCATACCCCGATTATCACGTCCAGTGATGCGGAAGGCGCAGGCGAGATGTTCCGTGTGACTACCATTGATCCGGATCAGGTGCCCCTGACCGACCAGGGAACCTGTGACTATTCCAAAGATTTCTTCGGCAAGCCCACGAATCTGACCGTCAGCGGACAGCTCAACGGTGAGACGTTCGCCATGGCCTTCAAGAATATCTATACTTTCGGCCCCACGTTCCGGGCAGAAAATTCCAACACGACCCGTCATGCGGCGGAATTCTGGATGATTGAACCGGAGATCGCCTTCGCTGATCTGGAGGATGACATGATTTTAGCAGAGCATATGCTGAAATATGTGATCCGATACGTTCTGGAGAACGCGCCGGAAGAGATGGAATTTTTCAATAAATTTGTGGACAAGGGTCTGCTGGAACGCCTGCACCATGTGCTGGATTCCGATTTTGCCCGTGTGACCTATACAGAAGCCGTGGAAATCCTGGAAAAACACAACGACAAATTCCAGTACAAAGTTTCCTGGGGCTGTGATCTGCAGACCGAACATGAGCGCTACCTGACTGAAGAGATCTACAAGCGGCCGGTATTTGTGACAGATTATCCGAAAGAGATCAAGGCGTTCTATATGAAGCTGAATGAAGACGGTAAGACCGTTGCAGCAATGGACTGCCTCGTACCGGGAATCGGGGAGATCATCGGCGGAAGCCAGCGTGAGGATGATTATGACAAACTGCTGGAACGTATCCGCGAGCTGGGACTGAAGGAGGAAGACTACGAATTCTACCTGGATCTGCGCAGATACGGATCTGCCCGCCATGCGGGATTCGGTCTCGGATTTGAACGGTGTGTCATGTATCTGACCGGAATGGGCAACATCAGGGATGTGCTTCCGTTCCCGCGCACCGTAAACAACTGTGAATTATAATTCAGACGTGACAAAACGGAAGGGGCTGTGTCTTTGCACAGTCCCTTTTTTTGAGGAGGACGGCAGCCGGACCGGACGGTTGGTCCCGGTCCGGCCGGCGAAGCCCGCAGGATAACCGGGCAGAGACAAAAAGGAGCTGGAGCAGCATGAAGGAAAAGTGGATACTCAGAAGAAAAGGGGCGGATTACGCCGCTTTGTCAGAAGCCCTGGGGGTGGATCCGGTGATTGTGCGTATTCTGGTGAACAAGGGACTTTCCAACACGGAGGAAATGAAACGGTATCTCTATGGAACCAGGGCAGACCTGTACGATCCGCATCAGATGACTGACATGGATCTGGCGGCAGACATCCTGGCGGAGAAGATAGAGGAGAAACAGCCGATTCGGATTATCGGCGATTACGATATCGACGGCATCATGTCCAGCTATATTCTGCAGCAGGCGCTGTCCCGCTGCGGCGCCCGGGCGGATGTGGCGATTCCGGACAGAAAAACAGACGGTTACGGGCTGAATCAGCATCTGATTGACCGGGCGGTCCGGGACAGAATCGATACGATTCTGACCTGTGACAACGGAATATCTGCCATGGAACCGATTGCGTACGCGAAACAGGCGGGAATGACGGTGGTGGTGACAGACCATCATCAGATCCCTTACAAAGAAACAGATGGACAGCGGGTGGAGCTCAGCAGTGAGGCGGATGCCATTGTAAATCCCCACCAGGCAGGGGATCCCTATCCCTTTGACGGGTTATGCGGCGCCGGCGTGGCATTCAAACTGGTGCAGGTATTGTATGAGCGAATGGGAATCCCAGTGGAAGAGGCGGATGAGTTTCTGGAAAATGCGGGATTTGCCACCATCGGAGACGTGATGGATCTGCGGGATGAAAACCGGATTCTGGCGAAAACCGGTCTGGAAGCACTGTCCCATACGTCAAATCTGGGTATGCAGGCATTGATTGCCCAGAATGAACTGGAGCATACGGAGCTGAAAGCGCATCATGTGGGTTTCCGGCTGGGCCCCTGCCTCAATGCCAGCGGGAGGCTGGATACGGCGGAACTGTCCGTCCGGCTTCTGACGAGCCGGAAAACAGCGGATGCGGTCCGGCTGGCGACAGAAATTGTCTCACTGAACAATGCCAGAAAATCCCTGACGGAACAGGCCGTGGAGCAGGCGGTGCAGATCATGGAACAGGAGGGGTATACGGAGGATCGGGTGCTGGTGATCTTCCTCCCGGACTGTGATGAAAGCCTGGCGGGGATCGTGGCCGGCAGGCTGCGGGAGCGGTATTTCCGGCCGGTACTGGTGATTACCAGAGGAGAAGAGTCGGCAAAAGGATCTGCCCGGTCCATTGAAGCCTACTCCATGTATGAGGAAATGAACCGGTGCCGGGAGCTGTTCCTGAAGTTCGGCGGGCATCCCATGGCGGCCGGATTTTCGATGGAAGAAGACAGGATCCCCGAGCTGCGCAGCCGCCTGAATGAACTGTGCACATTGACGCAGGAGGATCTGGTGCCGAAAATCTATATCGATGTGGATATGCCGGTGGACTATGTCAGCGAAGAGCTGGTGCAGCAGCTGGAACTGCTGGAACCCTTTGGAAAGGGCAACGAAAAGCCGGTTTTTGCGGATCGGAATCTGCGGGTCTGCTCGCTGCGGGTGCTGGGAGAAGCGCGCCGGGTCAATAAGCTGGTGATGGAATCTGCCGGACACAGAAAAATCAACGCGGTTTATTTCGGTGAAGAAGCGGAACTGCTGGAACCGATTCGTGAAAAATACGGCGAGGAGGCAGTTCGGGAACTGCAGAGCGGAAGCGTGCAGCGTGACATTCGCCTGCATATCTGCTATTATCCTTCTGTGAATGAATTCAGAGGGAACCGTACCCTGGAACTGATCCTGCAGTCCGTTTGCTAGATGAGCGGAGGATCCGACGGAAAGGAAGGAAAGCGATGGCGGCCTATGAGATTTTTTCTCATGTCTACGATACATTTATGGAGGATGTGCCCTATGATGCCTGGTGCAGACAGCTGCACCGGAAGATGCTGCAGTACGGCATCGATTCCGGACTGGTGCTGGACCTGGGCTGCGGTACAGGACAGATGACCCGGCGTTTTCGGGATCTCGGTTATGATATGATCGGCGCGGACCGGTCCGCGGATATGCTGGAAATCGCCATGGAGCAGGAGTACCGGAATCCGTCACAGGGGATACAGGAGAATCCGGCGGCAGCAGGCAGGATTCTGTATCTGAATCAGGATATGCGCGCCTTTGAGCTGTACGGTACGGTGCGGGCAGTGATTTCCGTCTGTGACTGCATGAACTACGTCACGGATCCGGAAGATCTGCTGCAGGTGTTCCGGCTGGTGAACAACTACCTGGATCCCGGCGGAATTGTGCTGTTTGATATGAATACCCCATATAAATACAGGCAGATCATCGGCAATGCCACAATCGCGGAAAATCGCGAACATGAGAGTTTTATCTGGGAGAATCATTTCGATCCGGCTGCGGGGATCAATCAGTACGATGTGACCTTTTTTATTGAAGAAGAGGAAGGGTGGTACCGCAGATATGAGGAGCAGCATATACAGAGAGCTTATGAAACAGCGGAAGTAGAGGCGCTTCTGACCAGGGCGGGGCTGGCGGTCCGGGAGGTTCTGGACGCGGAGGGTCTGAAGCCGGTTACCGCAGAGACGCAGCGCATTCTTTATCTTGCGCAGGAACAGCAGAAATAAATAGATAGATATAGAGAGGAACCAGAGGATGACAGAATACAGACACACAGATGCAGATTATATTGTGAGAGCCGTGGCATCCAATGACGAGATCC
The DNA here is from genome assembly GCF_000270305.1 of Clostridium sp. SY8519. Lineage (NCBI taxonomy): Bacteria > Bacillati > Bacillota > Clostridia > Eubacteriales > Clostridiaceae > Clostridium > Clostridium sp. SY8519. The sequence goes on from NC_015737.1 coordinate 1,806,056, forward strand.
GGGCCTTTGCCATGCGGTCCACCGGTATCGTCGAAGAGGCAAAACAGCGGCATCAGACCCATCCCACCGTTACGGCGGCGCTGGGACGGCTTCTGACAGGCGGCGCCATGATGGGCGTTATGATGAAAGGGGAGAAGGATCTCCTGACACTGCAGATCAAGTCGGCGGGTCCCATCAAAGGCATGACAGTAACAGCAGATTCCCGGGGCCATGTGAAGGGATACGCGAATGTGCCGGATGTGGATGTGCCCCCAAGCCCGCAGGGCAAGCTGGACGTGGGATATGCCGTAGGTCCCGGCGAGCTGCAGGTTGTGAAAGATCTGGGACTGAAGGATCCCTATGTGAGTACGGTGCTGCTGCAGTCCGGTGAAATCGGCGATGATCTCACCTATTATTTCGCGGCTTCCGAACAGACCCCTTCTGCGGTAGGCCTGGGCGTGCTGATGAATACAGACAATACGGTAAAGACAGCCGGCGGTTTTATTGTGCAGCTGATGCCATCGGCCAGCGAAGAGACAGTGGCGGAGCTGGAGAAACGGATCAGCCGGGTGACGTCGGTGACAGACCTGCTGGACCGGCTGGGCACACCCGAGGCAATGCTTGAGGATATTCTGGGCGGCATGGGCCTTCAGATTACAGATACCGTGCCCGCGGCATTTACCTGCAGCTGTTCCCGGGCACGGGTGGAAAAAGTGCTGTACAGCCTGCCGAAGGAAGAGATTCGTGAGATGATTCAGGACGGTGAGAGTATTGAGATAAAATGCCATTTCTGCAATACGGCCTATGAATTTACAGTAGACGAGTTAAGTGAGGTGCTGGATCACCGGAAGGAATAGAGGCGGAAGCGGTCAGGACATCAGCATCTGGACCGCCTGATGAATCGGCAGCGCGTATCTGGAGTCTGAAAAACAGGAAGAATGAGAAACAAACCCGTGGGGCTCTTTCAGCACCATGGGTTTTTGCATGGAAAAAGAAGTCCCCGCATCTGTCTGGCTCAGCTGTCTGCCGGGAAGAATGCACAGGCGCCGGGCATCCACACGGAGAGAATTTTCAATTTCGGACACGGTGCAGCTGGCGGAAAAATCGTAGTCGCAGATCAGACAGAGACAGTTATAGCGCCGGACAAAGGCCTGGGCAAAGAAGGTCTGCAGCACCTGGCGGTCCTGCGGCAGCAGAACAAGGATTAAGTCTGCCTGGGCCAGCAGAGCATGGGTATGGGCAGAATTGCCGAAGCGGCAGTCCATACAGACGCAGTCCGTATAATCCTGAAGCAGACGAAAAACATAGTCCGTGTATTTCCGATAGGCAAAAAACGGTACCGGACTCCATAGGGCAAGCAGTTTTCTGCCGGATTCGATTGTATGAAAATGCATTGATGCAGCCTGAGATTGTCAGAAGAAAGAAAAAAGATAGGTGTATTGTAAAACGAAACCGGGAGAAAGTAAAGAAAAAACAGGTGTACTGCTTTGGAAAATCTGCCGGAATGGCAGAAACGTGCAGCGCACCTGTTTTGCGCGGATGTTCAGGCATCTGATGTCCGGGTGAGGGTTTTCGGAAGTTTGATGTGTACCTGATCAATCCTGTGGTTGGTCTTGGCGTTCACCTGAAGGAAGACGCCGTCCTTGTCGTAGAAGGCTTCGCGAATCCGGGGAATCCGGTCAAAATGCTCGATCATATAACCGCCGATGGAGTCATAATTTTCGGAAGAAAAATCGGTGCCCAGTGCTTCGTTGATGTCATCCAGGGAAACCGCGCCTTCGATGAGGTACTCATTTTCGGCAATCTGCTGGATCGGAACCGCTTCCTCCGCGTCATATTCATCCCGGATGTCTCCGACAATCTCCTCCAGCAGGTCCTCTAAGGTGATCAGTCCTGCGGTGGCGCCGTAGTCATCCAGAACAATGGCCATGTTGGTGGAGCGGGCCCGCATCTCAATCAGAAGATCAGAGGTGGATTTGTGCTCGAAGGTGAAGTAAGCGTCCCGGAGAAGCTGTTTTATGGAAAAATGGGTTTTGTCACAGAGCAGCAGATCCTTGACATTCAGGATACCTACTACGTTATCGGTGGAATCCTCGTATACCGGGATCCGGGTGTGCCGGCATTCCTTGTAGGTTTCCAGAATCTCGTCATAACTTGCGTCAATCTTAAGAAACGTCATGTCAATCCGCGGAATCATTACTTCCCGGGCTGTGGTATCTCCGAAATCGAACACATTGTTGATGAGTTCTTTTTCCTCTGTTTCGATGACGCCGTCTTCGTGGCCCACATTCATGATGGTGCGGATCTCGCTTTCCGTCAGGGCGCGTCTGCCTGCGCTGGTGTCTACGCCGAGGAGACGGAGGATTCCCTGGGACAGGGCGTTGATTACGAAGATAACCGGCGTGAGAATCCGCATCAGCGCGTAAATAATGGAAGCGACACGCATGGACAGACGCTCCGCCCGGTAGGTGGCGATGGTCTTAGGGGTGATTTCGCCGAAGATCAGGACCAGTATGGTCAGGATACCTGTGGCGATGCTGACGGCGACGCTGCCGAAAAGGCTCATGGCAATGGAAGTTGCCAGAGAGGAAGCGCTCAGATTGGCCACGTTATTGCCGATCAGGATGGCGCTCAGCATCTTTGACTGATGCTCCAGGAGCTTCAGGGTCAGGGCGGCCCGCCGATTGCCTTCTTCGGCCAGTGTGCGCAGCCGGATCCGGCTGACACTGATCAGCGCCGTCTCGGAAGCGGAAAAAAAAGCGGAGCAGCCGAGGAGGCAGATCAGGATAATGATTTTAAGTACCACGGTGGGGTCCAAAATAAATACACCTCGCTATGTAAAGTCAACAACAATATAGACCAATCCCCCTTGTTTTTCAAGTGGAAAGGGGTTTCTTTCTCAAAAAGAGTATGCTATACTTTCTAAGAATATGTAAGGAAAGGAGTTCCAATCGCATGAAACATATCAAAACACTGAACACCAGAAATCTCCAGAAATCAGTTAAAAAAGGCGGATGCGGCGAGTGCCAGACATCCTGTCAGTCTGCATGCAAGACTTCCTGCACAGTGGGAAATCAGAGCTGTGAGAATGTAAAATAATTCGTATGAACGGCAGACCGGCGCGCAGCGCCGGCCGATTCATGCATGGATTCTGTATCAGCAGAGGCAAGACTGCCAGTATGGCAGTCTTGAATTATTTTTAAGGAGGACGTTTGTTTGGTTCACCAGTACAGGAACAACGGATATAACATTGTCCTGGATGTACACAGCGGCTCGGTCCATGTTGTGGATGACGTCACTTATGATGTCCTGGCAATGTTTGAAGAATATACATATGAAGAAATCACGCAGGAACTGAAAGAGTCCTATCCGGAGGACGCGGTCCGGGAAAGCTATGAAGAGCTTCAGGCGCTGAAGGAAGAGGGCCTGTTATTTACCGAAGACGAATATGTGGATTATGCGGAGCGTCTGAAAGACCGTCCGACCGTAGTCAAGGCACTGTGCCTGCACATTGCCCATGACTGCAATCTGGCCTGCCGTTACTGCTTCGCGGAAGAAGGCGAATATCACGGCCGCCGGGCGCTGATGACAGAGGAAGTCGGCAGAAAGGCACTGGACTTTCTGGTGGCGAATTCCGGCATGCGGCGCAATCTGGAAGTAGACTTTTTCGGCGGCGAACCCACTATGAACTGGGATGTGGTCAAGGCGCTGGTGCGTTACGGCAGAGAGCTGGAGCAGACGCATGACAAGAAGTTCCGCTTTACACTGACCACAAACGGCGTACTGCTGAATGACGAAATCATGGACTTCTGCAACCGGGAGATGAGCAATGTGGTCATGAGCATTGACGGCCGTCCGGAAGTCAATGACAGAATGCGCCCCTTCCGCAACGGAAAGGGCAGCTATGAGCTGATTGTCCCGAAATTCCAGAAATTTGCGGACAGCCGGCAGCAGACCAATTATTACGTCCGGGGAACTTTTACCCACAACAACCTGGACTTTTCCAAAGATGTGCTGCACATGGCAGACCTGGGCTTCAAACAGATTTCCATTGAGCCGGTAGTGGCTTCCCCGGAAGATGACTACGCGATTCGGCCGGAAGATCTTCCGCAGCTTTTCAAGGAGTATGACAGCCTGGCCGCGGAAATGGTAAAACGAAACAAAGAGGGCCGCGGATTCAATTTCTTCCATTTCATGATTGATCTGGAAGGAGGCCCCTGTGTGGCGAAGCGCCTGTCCGGCTGCGGATCCGGCACAGAATACCTGGCGGTGACTCCCTGGGGAGATCTTTATCCCTGCCATCAGTTTGTGGGCAATGAGAAGTTCCGTATGGGCAATGTATGGGACGGCATCGAACGGACAGACCTGCAGTCGGAGTTCAAGGACTGCAATGTGTATTCCAAGGAAGCCTGTCAGAACTGTTTCGCGCGCTATTACTGCAGCGGCGGATGCGCCGCCAATTCCTATAATTTCCATCACACCATCAATGATGTCTATGAAGTTGGATGCGAATTAGAGCGCAAACGTGTGGAATGCGCCATTATGATCAAAGCCGCCATGGCGGATGCAGAGGAAATACAGGAACAGCACAATCCGTGAGCCGGGATCGCTCCGGACACCGGAAACAGCAGAAACAGAAGGAGAAAGTTATGAAAAAACGCGGCAGAAGTGTCGTTGTCTTTGCGATTTTCCTGGCGATTGTAGTCCTGTTAGGCTATTACGCCTTCGGGATCGTAAAAGGCACCAAAAACAAAAACACTGACGCTGGGGTTAAGCTGGGCCTGGATCTGGCAGGCGGTGTCAGCATCACCTACCAGGTCAAGGGAGACAGCAAGCCTTCCAGCGAAGACATGTCCGACACGATCTACAAGCTTCAGAAACGTGTGCAGAACTACAGCACGGAAGCACAGGTCTATCAGGTGGGGGATGACCGTATTACGGCAGAGATCCCCGGGGTATCCAATGCCACAGAGATTCTGGAAGAGCTGGGATCTCCCGGCAGCCTGAATTTTATGACCGAAGACGAAAAGGTCGTAATGACCGGCTCGGATGTGACGGATGCCCAGGCAGCCACCACGACCAACTCCAGCACAGGAGCCAAGGAATATGTGGTGGAACTGAAGCTGAGCAAAAACGCGGCCAAAACCTGGGCAAAAGTTACCAAGGAGAATGTGGGCAAAAGGATCATGATTGTCTATGATAAGGAGATTTTAAGCCAGCCCACAGTAGAAAATGAGATCACCGGCGGAGAATGCCAGATTACCGGCATGTCCAGTTATGAGGAAGCGGAAAACCTGGCATCCCAGATCCGCATCGGTTCCCTTTCCCTGGAACTGCAGGAACTGCAGTCCGAGGTGGTAGGCGCGCAGCTTGGTACCAATGCCATTTCCACCAGTATTATCGCGGCGGCCATCGGTATCCTGTGCATCATGATCTTCATGATTGCCGTATACTGGATTCCGGGACTGGCTTCTTCCATTGCGCTGCTGATATACACGGGCATCATCCTGGCGCTGCTGCATTTGTATGATATTACGCTGACGCTTCCGGGCATCGCGGGCATTATACTGTCCATCGGCATGGCGGTGGATGCCAATGTCATCATATTTGCCAGAATCCGGGAAGAGACGGCCGCGGGAAGGACCGTGGAACAGGCCACAAAGACCGGATTTAAGAAAGCCCAGTCGGCTATCATCGACAGCAACATCACCACGCTGATCGCGGCAGTGGTACTGGCAATCCGCGGATCCGGCAGTGTCCGGGGATTTGCGGCAACCCTCGCCCTTGGTGTAGTGGTGTCCATGTTTACCGCGCTGTTTGTTACCCGGTGGATTCTGAAAGCGCTCTACGGCATGGGCTTTCAGGATGTGAAGTTCTACGGAAAGAAGAAAGAGCGGAAACCCATCCGCTTTGTACAGAAGCGGGTCCTGTTCCTGGCGATCCCGATCTGCATTGTGGTATGCGGCATTGCGGGCATGGGCGTCCACAATGCCAAAAACGGCCATCCGTTTAATTACAGTCTGGAATTTATGGGCGGTACATCTACGACAGTGGCGTTTGACAAGGATTACACCCTGGCGCAGCTGGATGAGCAGATTGTTCCGCAGATTGAAAAAATCACCGGAGACGCCAATGTACAGGCACAGAAGGTGGAGAAAAGCAACTCCGTGGTATTTAAGACACGAACCCTGAGCCTGGACGAGCGCAACCAGTTCAATTCCATGGTGGAAAAGAACTACGGAGTCAAAGAAGCAGATATCACCTATAACAATATCAGTTCCACTGTCAGCAAGGAAATGCGTTCCGATGCGGTGTGGGCGGTTGTGATCGCGGTAATCTGCATGCTGCTGTACATCTGGTTCCGGTTTAAAGACGTGCGTTTCGCGTCTTCTGCCGTGATTGCACTGCTGCACGATGTATTCCTGCTGATTACGTTCTATGCCCTGTCCTGGACCACCGTCGGCACCACCTTTATCGCCTGCCTGCTGACGATTCTCGGCTACTCGATCAACTCCACCATTGTCATCTTTGACCGAATCCGGGAACATCTGAAAACAGACCGGATACGCACCAGACAGGATCTGGAATACATGGTGAACAACAGCATCACCCAGACCCTGTCCCGAAGCATCAACACCAATGTGACTTCGGTGATTACCCTGATTCTGCTGTGTATTATCGGCGTGTCCTCGATCCGGGAGTTTGCCCTGCCGCTGATCGTCGGGCTGGCAGCCGGCGCCTACTCCTCAGTGTTTGTCACAGGCGGACTCTGGTATACCTTCCGCGCCTTTACCGGCAAACACAGATACCCGTCCGGTAAGCTGACCTTGGGGCAGACAGAAGGGGCGTCTGCGGAAAGCGGAGCGAAACCGTCAGAATCGGATCCTTTGCCGAAATCGCCGAAAAAGAAAAAGAAGAAAAAGAAAAAGACACCGGAAGAAAAAACGGTAGTATAAGCATGGAGGTAATATATGCAGATCGAAGCAATTAAGAAAACTGATCCGGAAGTGGCGCAGGCCATCAGTGATGAGCTGAAGCGCCAGAATGAGCACATCGAGCTGATCGCGTCAGAAAACTGGGTCAGCGAAGCCGTTCGCGAGGCACAGGGCAGCATCCTGACCAACAAATACGCGGAAGGCTATCCCGGCAAACGGTATTACGGCGGCTGCGTGAATGTGGACGTGGTGGAAACACTGGCCATCGAACGCGCCAAAAAGCTGTTTGACGCCGGATATGTCAATGTACAGCCCCATTCCGGCGCACAGGCCAATATGGCGGTACAGTTTGCGCTGCTGCAGCCGGGAGATACGGTGCTGGGCATGAACTTAAACGACGGCGGTCACCTGACCCACGGAAGCCCGGTGAATTTCTCCGGAACCTATTTCAATATTATCCCTTACGGCGTAAACGAAGACGGTATTGTGGATTATGACGAACTGGAAAAACTGGCCCGGGAGCATCAGCCGAAACTGGTGATTGCGGGTGCCAGCGCCTACTCCAGAGTCCTCGACTGGAAGCGTTTCGCGGAAATCGCCCACAGCGTAGGGGCGCTTCTGATGGTAGATATTGCCCATGTGGCAGGCATGGTGGCAGCCGGCCTGTTCCCGAATCCGATCCACGATGCGGACGTGGTGACCACCACCACACATAAAACTCTGCGCGGTCCCCGGGGCGGCATGATTATGTGCTCGGAAGAATCCATGGAGAAGAACAAATTTAACTTCAACAAAGCGGTCTTCCCCGGAATTCAGGGTGGCCCGCTGATGCATGTCATTGCGGCAAAGGCAGTATGCTTCAAAGAAGCGATGAGCGATGAGTTTGTTACTTATCAGAAAAATGTGCTGGCCAATGCACAGGCACTGAGCAAAGGACTGATCAGCCGGGGAATCAAGCTGGTGTCCGGCGGCACAGAGACCCATCTGATGCTGATCGATCTGCGGGATCTGGACAAATCCGGAAAAGACGTGGAAAAACTGCTGGATCAGGCCAACATTACCGCTAACAAGAATACGATCCCGAATGAACCGCGTTCCCCGTTTGTGACAAGCGGAATCCGTCTCGGATCCCCTGCGGTTACATCCAGGGGCATGAATGAGGCAGACATGGATCAGATCGCAGAAGCAATCGCCATCGTGATCAAAGAAGGAGAAGCCGGTATCGACAAAGCAAAGGCGATTGTAAAGACTCTGACAGACAAATATCCGTTAGTATAGTGAGTAGAGTATAAGATACCGGGAAGAAGACAATGATTGATATCAAATTTTTAAGAGAGAATCCGGAGGCCGTAAAACAGAACATCCGCAACAAATTTCAGGATCATAAGCTGCCTCTGGTGGATGAAGTAATCGAATATGACAAAAAGGCCCGCGCCGCGCAGCAGGAGGCAGACGCGCTCCGAGCCAGACGGAACAAACTTTCCAAAGAGATCGGCGCGCTGATGGGCCAGGGAAAAAAAGAGGAAGCCCAGGAAATCAAGGCACAGGTGGCCCGGGACGCGGACCGCTTAAAGGAGCTTGAGGCAGAGGAATCCGAACTGCAGGCACAGGTAAAGGAACGGATGATGAAGATCCCGAATATCATCGATCCTTCGGTGCCCATCGGCAAGGATGATTCCGAAAATGTGGAACTGGAACGCTTCGGCGAACCGGTGGTTCCGGACTTTGAGATTCCGTATCACACAGAAATCATGGAGCGTTTCAACGGAATTGACCTGGATGCGGCCAGAAGAGTGGCCGGCAACGGATTTTACTATCTGCAGGGGGATATTGCCCGGCTGCATTCCGCGGTAATTTCCTATGCCAGGGACTTTATGATCGACCGCGGATTCACATACTGTGTTCCGCCGTTTATGATCCGGTCCAGTGTGGTCACCGGCGTTATGAGCTTTGAAGAGATGGATGCCATGATGTACAAGATCGAAGGCGAGGATCTGTATCTGATCGGTACCAGCGAACATTCCATGATCGGCAAATTTATCGACCAGATGCTGGAGGAAGACAGCCTGCCCCGTACCCTGACCAGCTATTCTCCCTGCTTCCGCAAGGAGAAGGGCGCCCACGGCATCGAAGAGCGCGGCGTGTACAGAATCCATCAGTTTGAGAAGCAGGAAATGATCGTTGTATGCAAACCGGAAGAATCCGCCATGTGGTATGACCGTCTCTGGAAGAATACCGTGGATCTGTTCCGGTCCATGGATATTCCGGTACGTACGCTGGAATGCTGCTCCGGTGATCTGGCGGACCTGAAGGTGAAGTCTCTGGATGTGGAGGCATGGTCCCCGCGCCAGAAGAAATATTTTGAAGTAGGCAGCTGCTCCAATCTGGGCGATGCCCAGGCAAGACGTCTCCGGATCCGTGTCAAAGGCAAAGACGGCAAATATTTCGCCCACACACTGAACAACACGGTGGTTGCGCCTCCGCGCATGCTGATTGCATTCCTGGAGAACAACCTGAACGCAGACGGAACCGTAAACATTCCGAAAGCCCTTCAGCCGTATATGGGCGGCAAAACCAAAATTGAGTAGCAAAGAAGCTGACAGCCCTGCCGCTCTCCTTCGGGAGAACGGTGCGCTGCCGGCTTCTTTTTTCGCGGAAAAGGATCCGGAAGTTTTTCTAAAAGAAAAAACCTCTGCGGAATGCGGCGGAAGAGATAAAAACTCGAGAATATAATTATTGAAAAAGCGTGTTGATTGTGGTAAACTTTCTTAGAAAATTTAAGAGGCGACCACTTCAAAAAAGAGAATTCCCTCTTTTTTTTTGCAAACTTATAAATAAAACATGCATAAAATGCGAATTCTTGTATAATTATGCAATGAGATCCTGGGCTAATGCATGTCTGCAGAAAGGAAAGGACGTTAAGCATCCATGAAAGCATTTCTAATCCTCGAAGATGGAACAGTGTTTACCGGTACGAGCATCGGATCCACCAGAGAAGTGATCAGCGAGATTGTATTTAATACATCCATGACTGGTTACCTGGAGGTTCTGACCGACCCGTCCTATGCAGGACAGGCGGTAATGATGACCTATCCGCTGATCGGCAATTACGGCATCACACCGGACATGGAGTCAGAACGTCCGTGGCCGGATGGGTTTATTGTACGGGAACTTTCCCGCATGCCGAGCAATTTTCGCTGTGAAGGGACGATTCAGGACTTCCTGGTGAAGTATGACATACCCGGAATCAGCGGAATTGATACCCGGGCACTGACAAAGATCCTGCGGGAAAAAGGCACCATGAACGGAATGATCACCACCGCGCTTCCGGAAGATGTGTCTGCCGTTCTTCCTGCGATACAGGCTTACCGTACCGGCAGGGAGGTAGATAAGGTCACCTGCAGGGGAAAAAGCGTGCTGAAAGGCAGCGGACACAAAGTAGCCCTGATGGATTTCGGCGCTAAGAAAAATATTGCGGCCTCCTTAAACCGGCGCGGCTGTGAAGTGACGATTTACCCCGCCCATACTTCCGCGGAAGAAATTCTGGCATCGCATCCGGACGGAATTATGCTTTCCAACGGACCGGGCGATCCGAAAGACTGCGCGGATATCATTGAGGAAATCCGCAAACTCTACGAATCGGATGTGCCGATTTTCGCCATCTGTCTGGGGCATCAGCTGATGGCTCTGGCGACAGGGGCGGATACCCACAAGCTGAAGTACGGACACCGGGGCGGCAACCATCCGGTGAAGGATCTATCCACCGGACGGGTATACATCTCTTCACAGAACCACGGATATGTAGTGGATACCGACACACTGGATCCGGCGGTCTGTGTTCCTGCTTTTACGAATGTGAATGATGGAACCAACGAAGGCGTACGCTACATCGGCAAAAATATTTTTACCGTGCAGTTCCATCCGGAAGCAAATCCGGGACCGCAGGATTCTGAATATCTGTTTGACCAGTTTATTGAAATGATGGGAGGAAACAAATAATGCCAAAAAATCCGGAGATTAAAAAGGTCTTAGTCATTGGTTCCGGCCCGATCATTATCGGACAGGCAGCAGAGTTTGATTACGCGGGCACCCAGGCCTGCCGGTCGCTGAAGGAAGAAGGCGTGGAAGTATGCCTAGTCAATTCCAATCCGGCGACAATTATGACAGATAAGCAGATCGCGGATCAGGTCTACATTGAGCCGCTTACCGTGGATGTATTGAAACAGATCATCTTAAAGGAAAAACCGGACAGCGTTCTGCCGACCCTGGGCGGCCAGGCGGGACTGAATCTGGGCATGGAGCTGGCGGAATCCGGCTTCCTGGAAGAAAACGGCGTAAAACTGATCGGAACTACGGCCGAGACCATCCGCCGGGCGGAAGACCGTCTGGAATTTAAGCAGACCATGGAAAAACTGAACGAGCCGGTGGCCGCCTCCCAGGTCGTGCACAATGTGGAGGATGGAATCCGGTTTACAAACACCATCGGCTATCCGGTTGTGCTTCGCCCCGCGTTTACCTTAGGCGGCAGCGGCGGCGGAATTGCCCACAATGAGACCGAACTGGTGAAAATCCTGGAAAACGGCCTGCGGTTAAGCCGTGTGGGCGAAGTGCTGGTAGAGCGCTGCATTGCCGGCTGGAAAGAAATCGAATATGAAGTGATGCGGGACGCGGCAGGAAACTGTATCACGGTCTGCAATATGGAAAATATCGACCCGGTGGGCGTACACACAGGCGACTCCATCGTAGTGGCGCCGTCCCAGACCCTGGGCAACCCGGAATACCAGATGCTGCGTACTTCCGCGCTGAATATTATCAGTGAGTTAAAGATCACCGGCGGCTGCAATGTACAGTATGCCTTGAACCCGGACAGCTTTGAATACTGCGTCATCGAGGTGAATCCCCGTGTCAGCCGTTCTTCGGCGCTGGCATCCAAGGCAACGGGCTATCCCATTGCGAAAGTGGCAGCCAAGATTGCCCTGGGTTACACACTGGATGAGATCAAGAACGCGATCACAGATAAAACCTACGCAAGCTTTGAGCCCATGCTGGATTACTGCGTGGTAAAGATTCCCCGCCTGCCCTTTGATAAATTCATTACCGCGAAACGGACCCTGACCACACAGATGAAGGCCACCGGCGAGGTAATGAGCATATGCACTAATTTTGAAGGCGCGCTGATGAAGGCCATTCGTTCGCTGGAACAGCATGTGGATTCCCTGGTAACCGATGAGTATTCCGGCCTGTCATATGAAAAACTCATGGAACGGCTGGCAGTGGTGGATGACAGGAGAATCTGGGTGATCGCGGAAGCAGTCCGCCGCGGGGTTTCCTACGACAAAATCTACGAGATTACAAAAATCGACCGCTGGTTCATCGATAAAATAGCCATCCTGGTGGAGATGGAAGGCCGTCTGCGCAGCGAAGAGCTGACACCGGAACTGCTCCGGGAAGCGAAACGCATCGAATTCCCGGACGGCGTCATTGCCTCCCTGACAGGCAAATCAGAAGAAGAAGTCAGACAGATGCGCCATGCCAACGGCATCACTGCATCCTTCAAAATGGTGGATACCTGCGCAGCGGAATTTGAGGCAGCCACACCCTACTACTATTCCTGCTATGACGGTGAGAATGAGGCCATGGAAACGCATCCGAAAAAGAAAGTGCTGATTCTGGGATCCGGCCCCATCCGCATCGGCCAGGGAATTGAGTTTGATTTCTGCTCGGTTCACTGTACCTGGGCTTTTGCGAAACGCGGCTATGAGACCATTATCATCAACAACAATCCGGAGACGGTATCCACAGATTTTGACATTGCGGACAAGCTGTATTTTGAGCCGCTGACCCCGGAAGATGTGGAAAATGTGGTAAATATCGAAAAACCGGATGGCGCTGTCGTGCAGTTCGGCGGACAGACTGCCATTAAACTGACCGAAAGCCTGATGAAAATGGGCGTGCCGATTCTGGGGACCCGGGCAGAGGATGTGGATGCAGCGGAAGACCGGGAGCTCTTCGATCAGATTCTGCAGAAAACCGGTATCCCACGGGCGGCCGGCGGTACGGTATTTACTTCCGCGGAGGCAAAAGAAGTAGCAAACCGTCTGGGTTATCCGGTATTGGTGCGGCCTTCCTATGTACTGGGCGGCCAGGGCATGCACATTGCCTTTAACGATGGTGAAATCGTGGAATTTATTGATGAGATCAACAAGATCGCCCAGGATCACCCGATTTTGATTGATAAATATCTGATGGGAAAGGAAATTGAAGTAGATGCCGTCTGCGACGGCACCGATATCCTGATTCCGGGTATTATGGAGCATATCGAGCGTACCGGCGTGCATTCCGGAGACAGTATTTCCGTATATCCGGCGCCCACCATCAGCGAAGAAGTCAAAAAAACACTGGTGGACTATACCGGACGCCTGGCACAGGCGCTCCACGTGGTGGGACTGATCAACATCCAGTTTATCGTGATGCATGACGAGGTATATGTGATCGAGGTAAATCCCCGTTCTTCCAGAACGGTACCTTATATCAGCAAGGTAACCGGTATTCCCATCGTCGATCTGGCAGCACGTGTCATTATGGGTGAGACCATACGCGGCATGGGATATGAGCCGGGACTGGCACCGGAGGCGGATTATATTGCCATCAAGATGCCCGTCTTCTCCACAGAGAAGCTGCGGGGCGCAGAGATCAGCCTGGGACCGGAGATGAAATCCACCGGCGAATGTCTGGGCATTGCAAAGAATTTCAACGAAGCGCTGTACAAGGCATTTCTCGGCGCCGGCGTCCGTCTGCCGAAATACAAGCAGATGATTATGACGGTCAGAGACGCGGACAAACCGGAGGCAGTGGGAGTCGCAAAGCGGTTTGAAAAGCTTGGCTACCGGATCTACGCCACCAGGAGTACGGCCCGTTATCTGCAGGAGCACGGCGTGGATGCCCGTCAGGTAAACAAGATCTCACAGGAATCTCCTACGGTAATGGACCTTCTGCTGGGACATAAAATCGATCTTGTCATCGACACACCGACCCAGGGACGGGACAAGAGCCGGGACGGATTCCTGATCCGGCGTACGGCTATTGAGACGGGAATTAACTGCCTGACTTCCATGGATACCGCGAACGCCCTGGCCCGCAGCCTGGAGACCGCGCAGGATTCCATGACCATGATTGATATCGCAAAAGTAAAAAATCTGTAAGCAGAGCGCAGCAGAGCCGCCGGAGTTTCCCCGGTGTCTCTGCTGTATTTTTTATGGCCCGCTGCGGCATCTGACTGCAAAATATAAGAATCTTCTCATTTCATATAAAGAAACACTCAGCGAAAGTAAAAAAGCAGGTCTGGCACACATATTGCAAATGCGCTTAAACACTGGAAAAATCGATTTTGTACAGGATTAAGTTCAATAAAATCATCTTGTACAATTGCAATAAGATAGGGAAAGTGGTATTATTATTTCCAGATAGAATGTTAAATAATTATCAGAGTTTGCATGTGATCTCTTGAAACTAGTTAACAAAAAGCAGGCAGAATATTGCCGTTTCTTATTCGATTTTGCCAAAAGTCGAGTTGCATATTTGCGGTTGAAGTGGTAGTATTTATATGTCTAGCGTTGGTCTGTGCTGCAAAGTGCGGATCAGGTAAAAAGTTCAAAAAGGAGAGAAGAATAATGGCAAACAAAGTTGTATTAGCAGGCGCATGCCGTACTGCTATCGGTAAAATGGGTGGACAGTTTGGTAATACTCCGGCAGTAGAGCTGGGATCTGTTGTTATCAAAGAAGCAGTGAACCGCGCCGGCATCAAACCTACCGATGTAGATGAGGTAATGATGGGCTGTGTTATCCAGGCTACCCTGGGACAGAACCCGGCACGTCAGGCGTCCGTAAAAGCCGGTATCCCGGTTGAGACACCTGCATTTACCCTGAATGTAGTTTGCGGTTCCGGTCTGAAATGTGTGAACGAAGCAGCCAACATGATCATGGCTGGCCAGGCAGACGTAGTTGTTGCAGGCGGTATGGAGAGCATGTCCATGGCACCTTTCGCACTGCCGAAAGCACGTTTCGGATACAGAATGTTCAACAATACCTTAGTTGACTGCATGGTTAACGATGCACTGTGGGATGCATTTAACAACTATCATATGATGATTACCGCAGAGAATATCTGCGATCAGTGGAAACTGACCCGTGAGGAACTGGATGAGTTCGCAGCAGCTTCTCAGCAGAAAGCAGTAGCAGCTCAGGAGAACGGCGCATTCAAAGATGAGATCGTTCCGGTTCCGGTTAAGAAGAAAAAAGAAACCGTTATGGTAGATACCGATGAGGGACCTCGTCCGGGCACAACCGCAGAAAGCCTCAGCAAGTTAAAATGCTGCTCCGGCAAAGAAGGCGGACTGGTTACAGCAGGTAACGCTTCCGGTATCAACGACGGCGCTGCTGCAGTCGTTCTGATGAGCGAAGAGAAAGCAAAAGAGCTCGGCGTAAAACCGATGGCTACTTTCGTAGCAGGCGCACTGGCTGGCTGCGATCCTAAGATCATGGGTATCGGACCTGTTCCGGCTACCAAGAAAGCATTAAAGATCGCCGGCCTTACAATGGATGACCTGGGACTGTATGAAGCAAACGAAGCATTCGCTGCTCAGTCTGTTGCAGTAGGCAAAGAGCTTGGCTTTGACCCTGCAAAATTAAACGTAAACGGCGGCGCAATCGCGCTCGGACATCCGGTTGGAGCTTCCGGATGCCGTATCCTTGTAACACTGCTGCATGCGATGGCTAAGAGACCGGAAGTAAAATACGGTCTGGCTACTCTGTGCATCGGCGGCGGCATGGGCTGCGCTACCATCGTAGAAAGAGCATAATTTCATTCGAATCAGAATGTAAGATACGATTCAGATGACAGAACGGGGGAGTCCTGACCCGGGCTCCCCTTACTCTGAATCCTGCAAAGTATACAGGATCAGCGCTTGTTCGGTGAGGATAAGAATTTATTCTGTCATAGGACGGAATCCTGCGGGATTCCGTATTATGAGAGCGTAGGTTTGTTCCGGTTGCATTTAACTGCCTCCGCAGTTAATGATATATGACTTTAAAAAAATTTATATTTTAAGGAGGACTTCAGAATGAAAGTTGGAGTAATTGGCGCAGGAACAATGGGCAGTGGTATTGCTCAGGCATTTGCAACAACCGAAGGATATGAAGTATATCTGTGTGACATCAATGATGAATTTGCGGCAAATGGCAAGAAAAAGATTGAGAAATCTCTTACCAAATTAGTA
The DNA here is from genome assembly GCF_000270305.1 of Clostridium sp. SY8519. Lineage (NCBI taxonomy): Bacteria > Bacillati > Bacillota > Clostridia > Eubacteriales > Clostridiaceae > Clostridium > Clostridium sp. SY8519. Next base: position 1,822,245 of record NC_015737.1, read on the forward strand.
AGCAAAGGAAAAATGGAAGAAGCTGCAAAAGATGCAGTTCTTGCAAAAATCACTACAGGTACCAAAGATATTTGTACAGAGGCTGACCTGATCGTTGAGGCAGCTCTGGAAGTAATGGAAATCAAACAGCAGACATTCAAAGAGCTGCAGGACATCGTTCCGAAGACCTGTATGTTCGCAACCAACACCTCTTCCCTGTCCATCACAGAGATCGGCGCTGGTCTGGACCGTCCGGTAATCGGCATGCATTTCTTCAATCCGGCTCCTGTAATGAAACTGATTGAGGTTATCCAGGGCGGAAACACACCGGATGAGATGAAAGACAAGATTGTTGAAATCGCAAAGGCAATCGGCAAGACTCCGGTAGAAGTAAAAGAGGCTCCGGGCTTTGTAGTTAACCGTATCCTGATCCCTATGATCAACGAGGCAGTTGGCATCTACGCAGAAGGCATCGCTTCCGTAGAGGGTATTGATACCGCTATGAAACTGGGCGCAAACCATCCGATGGGCCCGCTGGCTCTGGGCGATCTGATAGGTCTGGATATCTGCCTGGCTATCATGGATGTTCTGTACAATGAGACCCATGATTCCAAATACCGCGCACATGTACTGCTTCGTAAGATGGTACGTGCCGGCAAGCTGGGCCGCAAGACCGGAATCGGTTTCTACGATTACAGCAAATAAAACCGCAGACACGGTGGATACACAGGACAGAGGGTTTTCCCTCTGTCCTTTTTTACGTGCGCCCGCCAGGGAATCTGAAGCAATCAGCCGCCTCCAACCCCTATTTACGCAGAATTTACATACACTATAGACAGACGGAAGAGCTGTTTTGTACAATTGATCCATAGCAGAGAAATGAATGAAGCAGAGCCGGCAAGAAGCCCGTGTGCTGACGGACTGTGGATGCTGCCGGAGAAAGAACAGTGGGAGATTGCAAATGAGTCTGATCTATATTGTGGAAGATGATACCAATATCCTGGAGATTGAAGAATTCGCGCTGACCAGCAGCGGCTATGAAGTCCGCGGCTTCGGAAATGCCAATGATTTTTATGAAGCACTGAAGGAAGACCGGCCTTCTCTGGTGCTTCTGGATGTGATGCTGCCGGATGAAGACGGACTTGAGATCCTGGAGAAATTAAGAAAATCCAGGGAAACGGTCATGATACCGGTGATTATGGTGACCGCCAAAACCACAGAAATCGACAAAGTCCGAGGGCTGGATATGGGGGCGGACGATTATATCAGCAAACCCTTCGGCGTCCTGGAACTGATCGCCAGGGTAAAGGCCCTGCTTCGCCGCAGTTCCGATGTGCTGGACACTTCGTACTATGAGTTTGAGGATATTGTCCTGGATGACAAAAAACATGAAGTACAGACCGCAGAGGGAAAAGTGGAACTGACCTTTAAAGAGTATCAGCTGCTGAAAATGCTGATGCAGTATCAGGGCATGGTGGTGAAACGCAGCCACCTGATGGATGAAATCTGGGGCACGGATTTTACCGGTGAGTCCAGGACTCTGGACATGCATATTCGTACCCTGCGAAAAAAACTGGGAGATTCCGGCAGGTTTATTCAGACCGTGCGGAATGTGGGATATGCGTTAAATCACACCGATGAGGCATAGGATGGACCGATGAAAACAAACAGAAGATACCGACAGGAAAATCACAGCGTGGGACTGAAGCGGAGGATCAACCGCAGATTTATCGGCATCGCGCTGCTGGCGATTGTGCTGACACTTTGCATGTCTTCGGTGGTGTATTTTCGCTATATCAGAAATCTGGAAATCTCCAATCTGCGCAATCAGATGGAAATTCTTTTGCAGTCCGGAAAACTGGATCACGGGATTCAGGCGGAAGAACTGAACAAACTTTACGGGATGGAGACCAGAAACCTGCGCCTGACCATTATCAAGCAGGACGGCACCGTACTTTATGACAGTGAGGCGGACTCCGCCAAACTGGAAAACCATCTGACCCGTCCGGAGATCCGGCAGGCAATTTCCAGCGGTTCCGGTTCCGATGCCCGCCGTTCAAATACAGTGGGGGCGATTTCTTTTTATTACGCGAAACGCATGAGCAATGGCAATATTGTGCGGATTGCCACGGAGATCGGATATCTGTGGAATATTCTTGTGATTCTCATGCCCAGTATGTTTATTATTTTTGTTGTGATCTGGCTGATCTGCCTGTTTCTGGGATATGGGATGACGAACCGGATTCTTCGTCCCATCCGGACACTGGCGTCGGACCTGGACGATGCGGAAAAGATTGAAACCTATGAAGAAATCCAGCCTCTGATTGAAAAAATTTCCACACAGCATCAGCAGCTGAAAAAAAGCGCGCGAATGCGTCAGGAATTTACCGCAAATGTTTCCCATGAGCTGAAGACACCGCTGACTTCCATTTCCGGATATGCGGAGCTGATTGAGACTGGATTGGCTTCCGGAAAAGATATCAAACGGTTTTCCCGGGAGATCTGCAAAAATTCCGAGCGTATGCAGGGACTGATTACAGACATTCTGCATCTGTCCGAACTAGATTCTTCGGATGGAGAGATTGAAAAGACGCCGCTGGATCTGAAAAAGCTGGCGGAAGATACCAGAGATCTGCTGCAGATGACTGCCGAGCAGTATCAGGTGGATGTCATCGTAGACGGAAAGCCGCAGATCGTTGCCTGCAACCGACGTATGATGGACGAATTGGTCTACAATCTGTGCGACAATGCCATTCGCTATAATGAGCCCGGTGGAAAAGTGTGGATTCACACGGGAGAGACAGACGGAAGGGCCTATCTCGCGGTGCAGGATACAGGCATCGGGATTCGCGAGGAAGAACAGGACCGGATTTTTGAGCGGTTTTACCGGGTGGATAAGAGCCGTTCCCGTCAGACCGGCGGCACGGGCCTGGGGCTTGCGATCGTCAAACATATCGCGGCCCTGCATCGGGCAGAGATATTGATTGACAGCAAACTGGGCGTTGGAACCACGATAGAGATTCGTTTCCCCTCACAAAAAGAAGGGAGAAAGAGCTGAAAGATACAGAGAAAAGGCATGCAGCTTCTGGCCGGCAGGGATCAGGGATCCCGGGTCAGATACAGCATGCCTTTTTCTTCATCGATCCGGCCTTCCGGAAAGAGTCCTCGCTGTATCATGCGGCGAAGCTGTCGGCAGGTGTTTGCGGCGGGTTCCCCGCAGGATTCTGCCAGTTCTGCTATGGGCAGACAGACGCGGGGGCCGATTTTGCTGATATAGGTATAAAATCGAATGTACCAGCGAAAGCGCCGCCAGCCCAGGACAAAGAGCAGGATACCGACCGGAAGCAATACCGCCAAGATCCGGACCGCGGTAAGGGCATAGGCGTTGAGGGGATGAGAAATCTGAAACACCGCCAGAAAGACCAGACCGGCAGCGGAGACGCAGGCGGCGGTCAGGCCGGTGGCAACCAGCAGAGAGACAAATACACTCTTTTCCGGTGCAATCGGGTAGGGCAGCGTACTGCGCAGATCCGGCTCCCGGGGCTCAGCTTCGTCGGCTTCCGGCCGGGGACTTTTATATGGAAAAAACGGGTGAAATTTCATGACAGTTCCTCCTTCGGGCACCTTCTGCAGGCGCGACTGCTGAACAGTTTACTCATTATAGATGTTTTTTGTGAAAAATACAATGGACATCCCGGCCGGTGATCGTGTTCATCCCGGAGGATTTGTGCTAAACTGTTGGTGTAGATTGATGAAACAAAAGAGAGGTTGCAGAGGTATGTATCGAGATATTGCAAAACTGATTATGTACGGAGATATCAGCAAGGATACGGTTTTGTATCAGATGGGGGAAATCTTCAGAAAATTCGAGACCCGGGAGGTGTCCAACGCGGCGCTGACCCGGGAAGTCTATACGGCCGTCAAGCATCTGCTGACGGTGGCCACGGATTATGGTTTTGATAAAAATCTGTGGCACAACTACCTGACCTATTTCCTGATTATGAATGAAAATCCCTTCAGCATTACCTGTGAAAAAGTAGGGGCAAACGACGGCAGCGTGAATCATTTCGCGAAAAATGATTTCCAGGTGTTCCGCCGGCTGTTTGACTATGACTTTTCCGAAATCGAGCAGGAACTGCAGATCGACTGCTTTTCACAGATTTCTGACTACCATGCCATTGAGAAAAAGGAACTGATGTACAACCGCAACGTCAGCGAAAAAGTCCAGGCACTCAGCCACCGGCTGGAGCAGGCAGCGGACGACGAGGCATTTTTCCGTGAAATGACAGGATTCTATCATGATTTCGGCGTGGGAATGTTTGGCTTGAACAAGGCATTCCGGATTCAGGACCGCCAGGATGGCGCCCTGGAATTTCTGCCCATCAACAATATGGATACGGTTATGCTGGATGACCTGATCGGCTACGAAATCCAGAAAAAGAAGCTTACCGACAATACAGAAGCCTTTGTGGAAGGCCGCAAAGCCAATAATGTGCTGCTGTTTGGCGACAGCGGCACCGGCAAGTCCACCAGCATCAAAGCCATTGTAAATGAATACTATCCCCGGGGTCTGCGTATGGTGGAGATCTACAAGCATCAGTTCAAGGATCTCTCCAACGTGATCGCGGCGTTAAAAAACCGCAACTACCGGTTTATTATCTATATGGATGACCTGTCCTTTGAGGACTTTGAAATTGAATACAAGTTTTTAAAGGCAGTGATCGAAGGCGGCGTGGAAACCAAGCCGGACAACATCCTGATCTATGCCACATCCAACCGCCGGCATCTGATCAAGGAGAGCTGGAACGACCGGGACGATATGGAGAACACCGGCGGCGGCATGCACCGTTCCGATACCATGCAGGAGAAGCTGTCACTGGTGAACCGGTTTGGCGTGACCATCAATTACTCCAAACCATCCCAGAAGGAATATTTCCAGATCGTTACGGAGCTGGCGCGCAAACAGGGCGTGCATATGGAGGAAAAAGAGCTCTGCGCGGAAGCCAACAAGTGGGAACTGTCCCACGGAGGCATTTCCGGCCGTACGGCACAGCAGTTTGTCAACTATCTGCTGGGACAGCAGAAATAGCATAAAAAACACAAGACAAGGAGAGGGTGACTATGAAGATCGAATTTCTCGGCGCGGCGCATGAAGTGACGGGCAGCTGCCATTACCTGAGTATTGGGGATTACAATGTACTGGTAGACTGCGGCATGGAACAGGGGCCGGATATTTATGAGAATCAGGATATCCCGGTGAATCCGTCATCGATTGACTATATCTTTGTAACCCATGCCCATATTGACCATTCCGGCCTGCTGCCGCTGATTACACAGCGGGGCTTCCGAGGCAGGATTTTTGCGTCGACCGCTACCGCGCAGCTGTGCAATATCATGCTGAAAGACAGCGCCCACATTCAGGAGACAGAGGCGGAATGGAAGAACCGCAGGGCAAGACGTGCCGGCAAACCGGAAGTTGTGCCGATGTACACCCTTCAGGACGCGGAGGCAGCTCTTCGGCTGTTTGTTCCCTGCTCGTATGATCAGAAAATCGAGGTTTGCGACAGCATTACCATCCGTTTCCGGGACGCGGGGCATCTGCTGGGATCGTCTTTTATTGAAATCTGGGCGAAAGAGAACGGCGAGGAAGTCAAGCTGGTCTTCTCCGGCGATCTGGGCAACGGCAACCGAGCCCTGATCCGTGACCCGGAAGTGCCGGAATCCGCAGATTATCTGGTGATAGAATCCACTTACGGAGACCGGATCCATGATACGCCGCCGGACTATGCGGTGGAACTTGCCAAAGTCATGAGCAGTACTTTCAGCAGAGGCGGCAATCTTGTGATTCCCGCGTTTTCTGTGGGACGTACCCAGGAGATGCTTTATTATCTGAGGGAAATCAAACAGAAGGATCTGCTGCCGGGATATAGAAATTTTGAAGCATACGTGGACAGTCCGCTGGCCATTGAAGCTACACATATTTTTAATGAAAACGTGCTGGAATGCTTCCGGGAGGAAGACAAGGCCATGATTCAGCAGGGTGTGAACCCGATTATGTTCAAGGGGCTGAATACAGCCGTGACCAGTCAGGACTCCATGGCCATCAATATGGTGCAGAAACCCCACGTCATCATTTCCGCTTCCGGCATGTGCGAAGCCGGCCGGATCCGTCACCATCTGAAGCACAATCTGTGGCGGCCGGAGTGCACGATTCTGTTTGTGGGATATCAGGTGCCCGGTACACTGGGTTACAACCTTCTGCATGGAGCAAAGGAAGTCAAGTTGTTCGGCGAGAAAATCCACGTAGCCGCCCAGATTGTCAACCTGCCCGGAATCAGCGGACACGCGGACCGCAATCACCTGACGGAATGGGTGCGCGAGATCGGACAGAAGCCGAAGCATATCTTTGTGGTCCACGGGGAAGACAAAGTCACGGACAGTTTTGCCGAGTATCTGGCAGGAGTGACCGGCATTCCGTGTACAGCGCCTTACAGCGGCGATGCCTATGATCTGCTGACGGATACCTGTATCGCGGTAGGCGACCGCAAACGGATCGAAAAGAAGAAAAAGAAACGCAGCACTGCGGTACAGGATCGTCTGCTGGCAGCTGCCGAGCGCCTGCTGGCCATTGCGGGCCGATCCAGTGAACTGGCAAACAAAGACCAGGCCAAATTCGCGGATCAGATCAATGCGCTATGCGATAAGTGGGATAAGTAAAATGTAACAAAGCGTAAGGAATTTTTAACATATTATTCATACTAAAATGGTACACTATTCAATATGCAGCAGATTGTTAGAAAGGATTCATGAGAGGTAGAGAGTTTTGAAACACACAGAAAGGAAAGATGTGCTCCGTCTGGCAGTGATTGTGGCGGCTGTGGTGGTAATCTGCGTGATTTTTCATGCAGCCGGCAAACGTCTGAGCCGGACACCGGTCATCAAACTGTCCGGGAAAAAGACTGTGCAGATTACAATGGGTACGGATTATGATGATGATGGAGCCACTGCGACTCTGGGAGACAAAAACATTACCGGCCGCATTATAAAGACTGACAATCTGAATACAGACAAAGTCGGAACTTACCAGATCACCTATACGGTAAAACGTTTCAAGCAAAGCTATTCCGTGACCCGGACCGTGAAAGTGATCGATAAGGAAAAACCGGTGCTTACGCTGAAGGGATCCGCCAGCCAGACGGTGACACTGGGGGAAAAATACGAAGACCCGGGGTATACCGCCACGGATGATTCCGACGGTGATGTGACAGCGAAGGTGAAGGTCAGCGGATATGTGGATCCCTATCTGGCAGGGGACTACCGGCTGAAGTATCAGGTCTCGGACCGTTCCGGCAATACGGCCACCGCGGTGCGCAGGATCAAAGTCAAAGGACCGGCGAAAAAAGACGGAAAGAGCATCATATATCTGACCTTTGATGACGGACCCAGCACCAAGGTTACGCCGAAAATCCTGAATACACTGAAAAAATATAACGTAAAGGCCACCTTTTTTGTGATTAATTACGACAAGGAGACGCTGCCGATCCTGAAACAGGAGGTTTCTGACGGCCATACGGTGGCTGTGCACAGCTATACCCATGATTACGCGAAGATTTACCAGTCGGTGTCCGCGTTTATGGAAGACAACCACAAGCTGCGGGACAAGCTCACAAAAGATACGGGCATCAAGCCCACACTGATGCGGTTCCCCGGCGGAAGTTCCAATACCATCAGCCGCAGATACCACAAGGGAATCATGAAGAAGCTGGTGGAAGAAGTTACGGAAGACGGATACAATTATCTGGACTGGAATGTGGACTCCACGGATGCCTCCGGCAATAATGTTCCGGTGTCAAAGATTGTCAGCAGCGTGACCGGCGAATTGGAAAAAGGACGGAGCAACGTGGTCCTGTGCCATGATACCAATGCAAAGGAAACGACTGCAAAGGCCCTGCCGAAGATCATAAATTATGGTTTGAAACACGGATATACGTTTGCGGCATGCAGTGATGATATGTATATGGCGCATCAGAATGTACTGAACTGATGCTTTTCGGTTTCTGCGGGAAGTTCGCGGAAAACAGCAGCAAAGGCTTTGCCGGAAGATTACGAAAGAAATGAGGCGCGGTTCCCGCCAAAAATGGGGAACCGGCGCCTCATTTGCCATACTCAGCGCTCCTGAATAATCTGAATGTCCAGACCGTCAGGATCTTTGATAAAAAAGAAGCTGGTGCGGGGATTGGGAGATATGACGGATCCCGGCTTGTATCCCAGTTCCTGCATGCGGACAAAAGCGGCATCCAGGTCATCAGTGCGGAAACCGATGGAGATGCCGCCGCCGTAGTAGAGTCTGCCGGCGGTATGCACCAGTTCGATATTGACGGATCCGGTGTCATCACTTAAAAATACGATGGCGTGATCCGGCTGGTCTCGGAGATCCCGGACAATACGCAGTCCCAGGATGTCTTGATAGAAGGAAACAGATTCGTTTAAATTTTTTACCATGATCGTTGTGTGAGCAATCTGCATAAAAACACACCTTCCTTTCGACGGTTTTATGTTAGTTTTCCTGAATTCAGTGTGACATAATTTCTGCTGTTTCGCAAGTGAAATTCCCTGCGGAAACAGGGAAATTTGCAGGAACCCGTGTTTTATGGTAGAGTGTACTCCATAGGAATCGATCAGAAGGAAGAGGGATAAAATGAAAGATTTGCTGGATTCCCACACACATTCGATTGTGAGCGGCCATGCATACAGTTCTATGAATGAGATGATCGCGGCAGCCGTGGAGAAGAAGCTTTCTCTGCTGGCGATTACCGAGCATGCGCCGGCCATGGATGGATCCTGTCAGAAGTTGTATTTTAAAAATCTGAAGATCCTTCCGCGGAAGCGGGGGGACTTGTGGACGCTTTTCGGTGCAGAATTAAATATCCTGAACAAAGAGGGAGAAGTGGACCTGGACGGGGATGTGCTCAAGGAAGTGGATGTGGCCATTGCCAGCATACATCCGCCTACCTACCATTCCGCATCCAATGCGGAGGACAATACGACCGCCTATATCCGTGCCATGAGCAATCCCTGCATCAACATCATCGGCCATCCGGACGACGGCAGATATCCGGTGAATTACGGGGAACTGGTGCGTGCGGCCAAGGCTTACCATGTGCTGCTGGAAGTGAACAATTCTTCTTTCCTTCCCACCAGCAGCCGGACAGACACAAGAGACAACTGCAGAGCCATGCTGGAGGAGTGCATGCGCTATCAGGCGCCGGTGATTATCAATTCCGATGCCCATGCGGATTTTCAGGTGGGGGCGCATGAGGAAGCGTGGAAATTGATCCATGAGATGGAATTTCCGGAGGAACTGATCGCCAATACCAGTCTGGATTTGTATTTTTCCTATCTGAACTACAATCCGCTGTTTACCTTATAAGGAAATCCTTTACTTTACAACTTTAATATGCTAAAATTTCATGCAGGAGGCGTAAAGGATGAGCAAAACAGTTAGAACCGAGGCGGTAGCCCATTTGTTTGACGCGATTCTTTCCTTGAAAAACCGGGAAGAGTGCTTTACTTTTTTTGAAGATGTATGTACCATCAATGAGCTGCTGTCATTGTCTCAGCGGTTTGAAGTGGCTTATATGCTGCGTCAGAAAAAGACGTATCTGGACATTGCAGAGAAGACCGGGGCATCCACTGCGACCATCAGCAGAGTGAACCGGTCGCTGAATTACGGCAACGACGGGTACGATATGGTATTCGCCCGGATCAGCAGGGAAGACCTGCAGGAAGAATCCCACGGCGAGTGACCGTAGAGCAGAATGTGCACAGAAAGAAAATGGAGAAGCTGTCAGACTGGCAGCTTCTCTTTTATGATACCGGAGCATGTTCCGGAGACATTGAAAAAGGAGAACAGAATTGAGCAAATACGATATGTTGAATCCGGAACAGCGGGAAGCGGTATTCTATACGGAAGGCCCGCTTCTGATCCTTGCGGGTGCCGGATCCGGAAAAACCAGAGTGCTGACCCACCGCGCGGCCTATCTGATCGAAGAGAAGGGGGTAAATCCTTACCACATCCTGGCGATTACATTTACCAACAAAGCAGCGGGTGAGATGCGGGAGCGGATTGATGACATGGTGGGATTCGGCGCGGAGAGTATCTGGGTGTCCACTTTTCACTCCTGCTGCGTGCGGATTCTGCGCAGGTACATTGACCGGATCGGCTATGACAACAATTTTTCCATTTATGATGCGGATGATCAGAAGCATGTGATGAAAGAGATTGTCAAACGGCTGAATATCAACACCAAGATGTATAAGGAGCGGGCGTTTTTAAATGCCATTTCTTCCGCGAAAGATGAGCTGATCGGACCGGAGGAATACAAAAGCCGGACAGGCGGCGATCTGCCCAAAGAGCAGACCGCGCGGGTCTACCGGGAATATCAGGAAGTACTGCGTAAGAATAACGCACTGGATTTTGACGACTTGATTTTCAAATGCGTGGAACTGCTGCAGAAGGATCCCCAGGTGCTGGAATCCTATCAGGAGCGTTTTCAGTACATTATGGTGGATGAATACCAGGACACCAATACGGCGCAGTTTCAGCTGATCCGTCTGCTGGCAGGCAAATACCGGAATCTCTGCGTGGTAGGAGATGATGACCAGTCCATTTACCGGTTCCGGGGAGCCAACATTCAGAATATTTTAAGCTTCGAGGAGCAGTATCCGGATGCGAAAGTCATTAAGCTGGAGCAGAATTACCGCTCCACGCAGAATATTCTGGATGCGGCAAACGCGGTGATCAAAAACAACAGGGGACGGAAGGACAAGGCCCTCTGGACAGAAGAACAGGGCGGGGAAAAAGTGCATTTCCAGCAGTTCGAAACAGCTTATGAGGAAGCGGATTTTATCGCGGGAGATGTGGCCCGGCTGGAACGGAAAGGAATCTTTGACTACGGGGAAAGCGCGGTGCTGTACCGCACCAATGCCCAATCCCGTCTGCTGGAAGAGAAATTTGTCAGCAGAAACATTCCCTATCGGATCATCGGCGGCGTGAACTTTTACTCCAGAAAAGAGATCAAGGACATTCTGGCGTATTTAAAGACCATCGACAACGGCAGCGACGATCTGGCGGTGAAACGGATCATCAATATTCCGAAGCGGGGCATCGGCGCCACCAGCATCAACCGTGTGCAGACCTATGCGGATGAACAGGGCATCAGCTTTTTCGAGGCCTGCCGCATGACCGAGCAGATCCCGAAGATCGGCAAGGCAGCAGGGAAAATCCAGGGCTTTGTCAACCTGATCCGTGTCCTGCGGGCGGAAATCCCGGAACTGGGCATTCAGCGGGTGACGGAGAAGCTGCTGGAAGAAACGGGCTATGTGGAGGATCTGAAAGCAGAGCATGACGAAGAAGCAGACGCGCGGATTGAGAATATCGATGAACTGATCAGCAAAATCGCGGATTATGAGGATACGGCGGAAGAGCCGACACTGGGAGAATTCCTGGACGAAGTGTCACTGGTGGCGGATATTGACAGCCTGGAAGATGACAAGAATTATGTCACGCTGATGACCCTGCACAGCGCCAAGGGGCTGGAGTTCCCCAATGTGTATATGGCAGGCATGGAAGACGGACTTTTTCCGAGCTATATGACCATTACCGCGGACGATCCCACAGAGCTTGAAGAGGAACGCCGGCTGTGTTATGTGGGAATCACCCGGGCGAAGAAACGCCTGACGATGACGGCGGCCCGTACCCGGATGCAGCGGGGAGAAATGCAGTATAACCGTACCTCACGGTTCCTGAAGGAAGTACCGGAAGAACTTCTGGAAGGTCAGCTGGTGAAACAGAAGGAACGTCCCATATATCAGCAGGCCAATACCGGATACGCGGCAGCCCGCAAGGCGCTTCACGGCAAGGATTCCTATGCGGCCATGCGGCCCCGGAAGGAGTTCGGCAATGCGTCGGAAATCCCGAAGCCGGCCTATCAGGTGGGAGACCGGGTTCGTCACAAGAAGTTCGGGGACGGTACGGTGACTGCCATGACAGCCGGCGGCCGTGATTATGAAGTAACGGTGGATTTTGATACAGCCGGGACGAAAAAAATGTTTGCGCTGTTTGCAAAGATGGTGAAACTGTGATACACTTTTTCTAGTATAAAATGTGAAAAGGAGCATGACTATGAAAAACATTGATGATATTCAGAGCTTAGCGAAATTTACCAACATCATCAGAAAAGATGAACAGAAATCTGCAGTCAAAAAAGTGATCGTAGCAGCAGGAGTACTTGCAGTCATCGCAGCAGTCGCATTTTGCATCTACAAGTTCTTCGCTCCTGATTACATGGATGACTTCGATGACGAATTCGAGGATGATTTCGATGACAACTTCTTCGATGACGAAGAAGAGGAGAAGGAATCCGCATTCGTAGATGACGAGGCAGAATAATAGAGCCCTTCTTTAAGAATGAGGCCTTCATTCCGGAAAAGAGCCTGCCTTAAAAAGAGAGGCTTTCATTTCAGTGTTTGAATAGGACAAGAATCACCCGCCCGGTATTATGTGCTGGACGGGTTTTTTCCGGTTATGATTCCGCTGGCCGACGGTTTTCCGACCGTCGTTTTCGTAAAAAACAACTGCCGTGCTCCGCAGTGACAGCAAAGGAAAGAATATATGAAAAAAGGTGAAATCTACAGCGGTCTGGTGACGGATCTTGCGTTTCCGAACAAGGCAAATGTGCATATTACAGAACCGGAGGAGGGAGATATTCAGGTCAAGAACCTGCTTCCCGGCCAGAAGGTATCCGTACGCCTGACCAAAAAAAGAAAAGGAAAATATGAAGGCCGTCTGGTGGAACTGCTGGAACGGTCCGCAGACGAACTGGAGACCGCCGGATGCCCCCATGCAGGTATCTGCGGCGGATGCGTCTACCAGACCCTGACTTACGAGAAAGAACTGGAACTGAAGCAGTCACAGGTACTGCGTCTCCTTGCGCCGGTTCTGCCGGAAGCCGAGACACTCTTTGAGGGCATCTATCCAAGCCCGAGAAAAGACGGCTACCGCAACAAGATGGAATATACCTTCGGAGATGAGTACAGGGACGGTCCGCTGGCGCTGGGACTGCACAAACGGGGGGCATTTTACGACATTGTTCCGGTAACCGGCTGCCGGATCGCAGACGGGGATTTCGCGGCGATTCTGTCGGCAACCAGGGACTATTTCAGCGAGCTGGGAGTCCCGTATTACCACCGGATGCGCCACGAAGGCTATCTCAGACACCTGCTGGTGCGCAAGGCGGCCCGCACCGGAGAGATTCTGACGGATCTGATTACTGCTTCTCCTGCGGGACTTTCGGGCCGGGATGGAGCAGAGCAGGGAAAAGAGACGGCGGAAGCGGCAGACGGGACATGGGACGGCGCGCGTCAGCCCATGAATGGGAGCGAACAGCCGGAGAACGGCGCAAAAGGCACTGACGGCGGCTGCGGACTGTCGGAAGAGGAACTGCTGGAAGGATGGAAAGAACGCCTGCTTTCCCTGAATTTGGAGGGGACATGGCAGGGAATTCTTCACACCCGCAACGACAGCCTGGCGGATGCAGTCAAGGATGAGGGGACACAGGTGCTTTACGGAACAGATGCATTTACCGAGCAGTGCCTGGGCCTGCGGTTCCGGATTACGCCGTTTTCCTTTTTCCAGACCAATTCCCTGGGTGCGGAAGTCCTGTATGATACCGCCAGATCCATGATCCGCGGCGCGCTGGGTGACGGCGGCAAAACCGTATTTGACCTGTACAGCGGCACCGGGACGATCGCGCAGATGCTGGCGCCGGTGGCCGGCTCCGTTATCGGCGTGGAGATCGTGGAGGAAGCGGTGGAAGCGGCCCGGGAAAACGCGGCGCTGAATCATCTGACCAACTGCCGTTTTCTTGCGGAAGATGTGCTGAAAGCGCTGGATCAGATTGAGGAAAAGCCGGACGTGATTGTGCTGGATCCGCCCCGGGAAGGGGTCCATCCAAAGGCGCTGAAAAAGATTATCGCCTATGGGGCGGAATCTATCCTTTATATTTCCTGCAAGCCGACCAGCCTGGCCAGGGATCTTGTGGAGCTGCAGTCCGGGGGATATGCAGTGAAGCGGCTGTGCTGTGTGGATATGTTTCCGGGGACGGGGAACGTGGAAACCATTGTGTTGCTATCACGCACCAACTCGTAGAAATCGCTGAATTCAAGCACTTTTTCGAGCATTTCACCTTCGACAAAACGGCTTGGTCTGACCGCGGAAAACGGGTGGAAAAGTACATCACAGTGGTGATAGCTTTAGACCTCGTTACAGTAGCAATGTAAAACCAGATTCAGAACAGACAAATATACATAGTCATTAGAGGACGTTAGTTTACTGGCATTTCCAGTAGATTGGCGTCCTTTTTCTTTGCAGAAATTTAGGAAAGAAGGGAAAGACGATGGCATTCGATTATTTCTACGGACAGGAAGATGCGGAGCAGTTTCTGTTCTACCGGATCCCGAAGACATTGATCACCGGCGAAGAATTCCGCGAAGTTTCCGTTGAAGCAAAACTTTTATACGGGCTGATGCTGGATCGCCTGTCCCTGTCGATGAAAAACGGATGGTTTGATGATCAGAACAGAGCATACATCATTTACACAGTGGAAGACATCATGAGCGATCTGCAGTGCGGTAACCAGAAAGCGGTGAAGCTGCTGAGTGAGCTGGAGAAAAAGGCAGGACTGATCAGGCGCAAGCGGCAGGGACTTGGAAAGCCGTCTCTGACCTATCTCATCTTTGGACTCGTCTGCACAAACTTTGGCGAAGCATGGCGGCTTGCGGAGGGAGCGGATGCATCTGAAAAGACAGCGTCATTGATGACGAGAGCCCGATAATGAAAAAGCCCTCTTCCTGCAGCGCATGTGCACCTATGCCGCAGGAAAAGGGCATGAAAAAGCCAGGGACTGATCGCGTGTCAGTTCCTGGCTATGTAATGGTCAGTATTCAGTTTTATCTTTTGCCTCTTCATCGTCCAGTCCGGACGGAGGAATGGCAAAGGCATGCAATTGACCGGAGAGTCATACAGACCATCCTAAGTTTTTTTCTTTGTCTTTTCTGAGTGAGCACCCTTTCGGATGCTCTGTTCGTCATGCAGTTTTCAAGGTACTGTTCGTATCAGTACTGGCAGATACGATGGTGTTAAAGAAGTCTCACTTGTTACTTTGCTTATTGACTTTCTTTAATAGTTAGTCTGTTTTATGTCTGCCCGATTGATTGCCGGTGTCTCAACGCGCTTCGCCAGATACAGGCAGTATGCTGCAGATACGACGACGATCACGATATGCAGGATCAAATTCACAAGCTGAGAGCCTTCGTCGGATGCGAAGACAGATGTTACATCGATGAAACTGTGCGCCAGGATCCCGGGCAGAAGGCTTCCGCTCTTGTAAAACACGAGCGTAAAGACAAAACCCATGGCAACCGCGAAAACCACCTGGGTGAGGGTGGCAATCAGTTCATGTCCGGTAAAAAGATTTATAATATGCCCCATCCCGAAGGTGACGGATGAGACGATGACAGCCGCTGTGACGCTGCCGTCCTTCAGCATGGCCTTGAACAGGAAGCCCCGGAAGATCAGTTCCTCTGCAAATCCGACCAAAGCCATGGATACTGCGGCATAGATCAGTCCCGGCACAGGATAATCAGGCTGAAATCCGCCGAAGAGATTCATACAGGATAGGAGCCACAAAGGAATGAACCACAGCATGGCTCTGCTGTTCTTCGCCCAGTCGGCCAGGCCGTACTTTCCCATGAGTCCGTTCTTTTTCACAAACAGGAAAATCGCTGCGGATATCACGATCAAGCCCAGCATGTGCCACAGCGAATCGAGGCCG
Source organism: Clostridium sp. SY8519 (assembly GCF_000270305.1). Taxonomy (NCBI): domain Bacteria; kingdom Bacillati; phylum Bacillota; class Clostridia; order Eubacteriales; family Clostridiaceae; genus Clostridium; species Clostridium sp. SY8519. The sequence continues at coordinate 1,838,117 of NC_015737.1, forward strand.
AAATTGTTTTGCAGCGTCCCCATGCCCACCGCGTAGATCACGATCCACAGGATCGCAAAGGTGATCTCACTTTTTTGATACAGCTTCGCCATTTTGATTACTTCCTCTCTCTAATCCTTCTGCAATCATTATTAATGCGCTTCGAATGGCATCAGAATCATATTTCATTCCATTATTTGCAATCAGACTTGCATAACCATGAACAACGGCTACCAATGGTTCAAAAAAAACTGCCGCTTCTTCTATTGTCAGTCCTTCTTCCGAACTGACTGTCGCAAGCACATCAGCTGCTTCCGGTGCCTGAATCAGGTCCTCCAGGCTAAGGCCGGAAAAACGGCCTGATTGAAAGAGAAAACGGAACAACTGCGGCTCCTCTTCAGCAAACCGGATATATCGGATCCCCATTTCCAAAAGATCTCCGGATGCAAGTATATATTCACTGTGAAATGCATCTGCTTTCCGGTAAGTCAGATCTTTCAAGATGTCTGTATCCGGAAACTGATACATAATCGGCTGCGTAGAGCACCCCAGAAAAGACGCCAGGTTTCTCACGGTCAATGCTTCATGGCCCTGTTCCCGAATTAACCGGAAGGCGCCGTCGATCATAGCTTCTTTTGTCGTCGTTGGTTTCTTAGGCATAGGAGTCACCTCATAATACTATAACAACTGTTATTGTATTTCAGATTATCTCTTCTGTCAAGAACCACTTCAATACTTTCAGGCATACAATAGCCGGGGGCTGTTATAAACACAGAGATCCATGAGGTCGTGCGCTCCTTCAACCTGACGCCGGAGGAACTGCGGGAATTTCTGCAGAGCCGAAAGAGCAATGCTCCGGCAAAACTTCCTGAGCCGGCATCATCAGAGAAAAGCACAGCGACAGAATAGGAGGCCGATTATGAGGAAGCGTAATTTACTTGCAGCACTGCTGGCAGCGATGCTCTGCTGCGGACTCTGTTATACAACTGCATTTGCGCAGACAAATGAACCGGAAGCAGCGCCGGCAGAAGAACTGGTTACCAAGGGAGAGACAGAGGAGCCTGAAGAGTTTCCACCGCTTACACCAGAAGGAAACCTGACGCTGGTGGATGATGAGGATGCCAAGGCAGTTCAGAAAGCCATGAATGAGCAGAAAGCGCAGACGACACAGGCGGAAGAGACGGTAAAACCGGAGAAGGAACCGGAGAAAGAGGCTACAGAGCAGGAAGTGGAGGCTCCGAAAAAGAAGCAGACCGGGAGTCTGTTTGCGGCGGCCGGTGTGCTGATCATTGTCATTGGCGGCACAGGGATCTGGATCTTCCTGCAGGCAAAGAAGAAAAAGAAGCCAGCGGATCAGCCGAATCCGGATGCAGATTATCGAGAGGATGACGATGGATACGATATCCCTGAGGAATCTGAAGAAAAGGAAGCGGAAGACTTCAATGATGAGGAGGAATAAAAAGATGGGTGAGCAGAATAGAAATTATGGACAGATCAAAGAGATCACCCTGCATTTTGGAAAAGGAACAGTGGAGCCCTTCACGGCAAAGGACGGCAGGGAGATGCTGAAGATCGTGATCCCCAATGCGGACCACAGTGATCATACTCCCTGGGCAAGCTTCGTGCTTCCGGCAAAAGCGGTCCATGAGAATCAGTACGGTAAAGCGCTTTGGACAAAGATTCCTGCCGATGGGCACACAACTCTCACTAAGCCGTTTCTTGCCGGTCAAAGTGAAGACGGCAGGAATATCTGGAAGGATGAGAAGACAACTGTCAGTAATCGTGAATTGAATCCATGGTCGAGTTCTACAAAAAGGATCTGGTCCCGAAATACGATATTCCGGGGATTTGATCCGGCGGGCAGCACATGCTGCCCCCCATACATCTGAAACAGGCCGAAAGGCCTTCTTATATTGACAAGCAGGGCAATTCAGAGTAAACTGCGAGCACAGGTGCGAAACTTAAAAAAAATTTCAATTTCGGAAGTGACGGTATGAAATATATTGAAAGACCAGAATATATGCAGCGGCTTCTTGATCTTATGGGGACCCCGGATATCAAGATCATTACCGGAGTGCGCCGCAGCGGCAAGTCTGAATTGATGAAAGCTTATATCCGCAGAATCAGAGAGATGCAGCCAGAGGCCAACATTATCTTTGTGGATTTCTTTGACCTGAAATATGAAGGATTAAAGGAATATCATACTCTGTATGATTACATTGAAAGCCATTATGCGGCCGGAAAACAGAACTATGTATTCGTGGATGAAGTGCAGCTGTGCGATAGATTTGAACTTGCGATCAACAGCCTGCATTCTTCCCGGAAATATGATCTGTATATCACCGGTTCCAACGCGTTCCTTCTAAGCTCCGATCTGACGACGCTGTTTACAGGGCGCTATATTGAGATCCATGTTTTCCCGTTCAGCTTTGCGGAATTCTGCCGCTACTATGCAGAGGAACAGGACAAAGCAAAGCTCTTTGATGAATATGTGATCAAGGGCGGTCTGGCGGGCTCCTATGAATACCGTACGGAGAGAGATCGGACAAACTATATCAGAGACGTGTACGATACGATCATCAACCGGGATCTGGTCACGAAATATCATCTGCCGGACACAACGATGCTGGAGCATCTGGCAGAGTTCATGATGGATAACGTATCCAATCTGACATCCCCCAACAACATCAGTGATACACTGACGGCAAATGCGGTTGCGACCAATCACAAGACTGTCGGAAACTATATCAGATATCTGTGCGATGCGTATGTTTTCTATGGAGTACGCCGATATGACATCCGTGGAAAGAAATACCTGAAGACTTCTGTGAAATACTATCTGAGTGATACCGGCATACGCTTTGCCAGACTTGGCAGGCGGAATCTTGATTATGGCCGGATGTATGAAAATATTGTCTGCATCGAACTGATGCGGCGTGGCTTCGAGGTTTACGTTGGAAAGCTGTATCAGAAAGAAGTGGATTTTGTTGCAGTCCGCGGCGATGAAAAGATGTATATCCAGGTAAGTGACGATATATCGCGGCCGGAGACCTTTGAACGTGAGTATGATCCCCTGCTTAAGATCAAAGATGCGTATCCCAAGCTTATTCTGGCCAATACCAGGCATGAGACCTATGACTATGAAGGTATCAGGATTCATAATTTATCAGACTGGCTGCTGAAGATTGAATAAAGGCAGCAAGAGAGTGATGGAATTAAGCAAATCGTTGTTTATAGAGGTGTTGAACTTGGATATTAGAAGAACAAAATCGTATTATGAACAGATAAGCAATCATGACTTATGCGACTGTACATATTGTCAAAACTATGTCCGTGAAATCAAAGCAACCTATCCGGAAATTGCTGAATATCTTTTTTCGTTAGGAATTGATATAGAAAAACCGTTTGAAACAATGCCTCTTGAACCAGATGAAACGGGGTATATCGAGTATATATCTGCCCAATATATCGTTTGTGGAGAGCCTGATGATTTTGTCAAAACAGTCATAGGTTCTGTAAATGTGGATGTCGCTGGTGCTCATCCGTCAACACAGATAAATGAAGCTCATTTCGTTATTGAAATATACCCTGTTCGGTTAAAGTGGGTAATGTAGACAAATTCCCGTTTGCAGATTCGGCTTCAAAGTACACACTGCGTATGTAGCAGAAGTAAAGAGGGCCTATGGGCTTCCTATGTATGATGCTCCCAACGCGGTAGAAGAATTTTTGTTTTGAAATATCTGAAATACGCAGAGCGACTGACATCTGCTTTGGCAGTCATTTCCTCGATACTTATTGTTTCAATAGATGTTTTTTTCATAAGCTTGAGCAGGACAGTTCCCATAGATTCTTTTAAATATGCGGTTGCAGCTGTTGTTCTGCGTATGATGACAGCTTCTTATCAGAGCATGTGTTCATATTTATATATTGACAAACGTGAATATGTAAGATAAACTGTACCCAGCACGGAGGTGACGGTCATGGGACTCAGAGAAGATGTAAAAAAAATAAAGGCACTCACAGATGAGAACCGACTCGCCATTATGCTGGCCCTCCAGCACGGGGAGAAATGCGGCTGTGATCTGCTGGAGGAGCTGAATATCACACAGCCGACGCTTTCCCATCATATGAAAATCCTTGCAGACAGTGGACTTGTGGATTATTACAAAGAGGGAAAATGGATGCATTATTCCATCTCGGCAGATGGCGTCAGGAAGTTCCGGGAAATGATTGCATCCTACGCGAGATGTGACTGTGAAACAGACAGCAGCATATCCTGCGGATGCAAGGGAAAAAAATAATTCCGATCTTTTATTGACAGGCAGTCCTTCGGGAGTGCCTGTATAAATCCTGAATATATAGATGTATTTCAATATATCAAATTAACAGAGGTGAAGTGATGAGCAATCAAAACAAAGGCATAAATACATTTCAGAAGTATCTTTCCGTGTGGGTGCTGATCTGTATGGCCATAGGAGTAGCGGTCGGACATTTTATTCCGGCCATTCCTGACACATTTGGAAAGTTTCAGATTTCCGGGATTTCGATTCCTGTAGCTGTTCTGATCTGGGTTATGATCTATCCAATGATGATGAAGGTGGATTTCCAAAGTATCCAACAGATTGGAAAGAATCCGAAAGGGCTTTTGGTCACCTGGGTGATCAACTGGCTGATCAAGCCCTTTACCATGTATGGGATCGCGTATCTGTTTTTGTTTGTTGTGTTTCAGACGTTCATTTCACCGGAACTGGCAACGGAGTATCTGGCCGGCGCGGTGCTTCTGGGCGCGGCTCCATGTACGGCGATGGTATTTGTGTGGAGTACACTTACCAAAGGAAATCCGGCGTATACGGTCGTGCAGGTGGCAACCAATGACCTTATTATCCTGGTGGCTTTTGTGCCAATCGTAAAGTTCCTTCTGGGCGTTTCCAATGTGACAGTTCCATATAGCACACTGTTTGTCAGCATTTTTCTGTTTGTCGTGATTCCGCTTGCGGGCGGTATCTTAACCAGGATGGCAGTCGTAAGGCGCAAGGGCACAGAGTACTTTGAACGTACGTTTATCCACAAGTTTGACAATGCGACGACGGCAGGCCTGCTGCTGACACTGGTAATTATCTTCAGCTCCCAGGCAGAGGTGATTCTGTCCAATCCGCTCCATATTCTTCTGATCGCGGTGCCGCTGATCATTCAGACTTTCTTTATTTTCTTTCTGGCTTATGGAGCATGCAAGCGATTGAAACTGCCGCATACGATTGCGGCTCCGGCAGCGATGATTGGCGCGTCAAATTTCTTTGAACTTGCGGTAGCTGTGGCGATCGCGCTTTTCGGAACGACAAGTCCGGCTGCGCTTGCCACGACGGTAGGCGTCCTGACGGAGGTGCCGGTGATGCTGATGCTCGTGCGGATCGCGAATAAAACGAAGGGAAGGTTTTGAAAGTAAAGGAAGTAGGAAACGCTTTTATAATGTCTGGGGAAATCTTGCAAAGGCTTTCCGCTGCAGGCAGAAAGATTTAAAACAGAGTTTGCATTTTTCGGGAGAAAGGAAGGAACTATGACACTTCAGGATGTAAATAAACAATCAGCAGAAATAAGAAAACGGTATCATGAGTTGGAAAAACAGATACATGGTTCGACATGGTCGGTAGAGGAAGATGCTTTGGCTTTTTTGACCGATGCGGCCTTAGTTGGCCGGTTGGTAATGGACAGGCAGGGGCGCTGGCCAAGTGACGATAGGGGGATGCTCCCTTCAAAAATCGGTGAATGCGTCTGGTGGCTTTCTGTTCTTGCGGAAAGAATGGAGTTGAGTTTTGAAGATTGTGTAAAAAATTTTCTTGAAGAGAGGCTTTCTTCTCTCACATGACGGATTTTACTTTTTGTGGAGATGAGAAACCTCATATGTGGTAGAAGGAAGTCATACTATATTTGCAGAGGCTCATACATGACAACTATGGTGAGCCGCCATCCTGAGCTGCTGCGGTAAGAAAAACGGCGTCTGAAGAAAAAATCCTTCAGACGCCGTTACTTGTTGTTTTGGATATTTTACATTTTATGGGCGTGCGGTCAAAGGCAGATAGTGAAGGAATTGACATCCGGCTGGTGATTGCCATATCAGCAGTGCCATAATTCATGAACTTGTGCTACTATTTAAACAACAGAACGCGAAAAGGAAAGACCGTTGCAGGTGAGCAAGGGCAGAAGGGGCCGATCATGGATTTACAGATTTACCGATATTTTGTAGTGGCAGCGGAGTGTCAGAATTTTACGCAGGCAGCGGAAAAATGTTATATTTCGCAGACGGCAATGAGCCAGAACATGAGTAAGCTGGAGGGAACCCTCGGCTTCGAACTGTTCCGCCGGGAAAAAAGGCATGTTACACTGACACCTGCGGGAAGAGACTTTTATCGGCATACAAAAATCATGCTGTCGCGATTTGACAAAGCAGTGCAGCATAGCAGGGCAGTTGCTTTTGGAAATGAAGGAACCATAGACATCGGTTTTCCGAGCTGTGTGGATTCCCTGGTGGTAATGCCGAGGCTGCAGGGGTTTGCAAGACGTCATCCGGATATTCACCTGAACATTCTTTTGATGGATCCGGTAGACCTGCAGCACAGCCTTGACAATGAGATGGTGGATCTGATTGTAACGTGGAAGAACAAGATGGAATTTGAGGAGCCGGTACAGGAACAGTTCGTCGGATGCTTTCCGCTGATGGCGGTTGTTGGAAACAACCATCCGTATGCAGGAATGGGGAAAATTGCCCCGGAGCTTCTGGAGACGCAGGAAGTGATGATGATCGAATGGAAGGAAAGCAGTGACAGTTATGACAGTTATTATAATCTCTCTTCCAGCTGGAAGCAGCTGGGTGTGGAACCGGCGTCTGTAGTGCTGTTCAGCAAGATGGAAAACCTTCTGACCCAGCTTCAGATTCAGGAGTCCATCGCATTGCTGCCGAGCTATGTGGCAGGCAATTCCACCGGGACCATTCGTTTCCTGGAACTGGAAGTGGAGCCGGAAAAACAGCCGCAGATGGAGCTGGTTAGCGTATATCATGAAAAACAGCTGAATCCGGCGATGATCTTTCTGATTTCCGCATTATCAGATGAAACGATTCCGCTGCAGGGATAAGAAAACATTCTGTTCCCCTCTTCTTTTTATCAAAAGTTTTGCTTATGTATTCAGCAGAATTACCTGTTTTACAGGAGCAAAGCATGTGCCTATAATTTAATTGTACTTAAAAAAATACATTTTTTACAGGCACAGGAGAAGGTAGAGAGAAGGGGATAGTGCGATGGGAGCACAAAACAGAAGCAAAGGTTATCGATGGGTTATTCTGATACTGTTTGTATTTGGAACAATGGTCCTGAACTTTGGAAGTCTGATATTTGCATCCAGACCTATGGATGTGGAGAAAATGTACGGAATTACGCAGGCGCAGCTGACAGCTGTTGCAACGGTCAGTCAGCTGCCCGGCGCCCTGTTCAGTGTGGTTTTGGGAAATTACATGGATCGGAAAGGCGTACGAAAGGTTACAGCTGTTATGCTGGCACTTGCTGCGGTCTGCATGATCTGGCGTGCATTTGCGGGAAATTTCATACTTTTGTTTATTCTTACATTTGCGGCAGGCGCGTTATATCTCCCGATTAATGTGGGGGCGCCGAAGAGCATTGGCGCATGGTTTCTGCCGGAACAGATGGGAACCGCAATCGGTATTTACGGGGCAGCAGCGGGCGTAGGTACTACGCTTGCGTTTGGTATCGGTAATCTGTTCCGTTCTACCAGAAACGCATTTATTTTTATTGCAGTACTGTATGTAGTCATGTTTGTGCTGTGGCTGATTCTTGGAAGAGAGAATCCGGTGCCGGAAGGCATGGAAGGCAAGGAAGCGCCGCGGGCGCCGAAAGGAGCCTTCCGGAAGGTGGCACGGAGCAGAAATATGTGGATGGTACTGATCTGCGGCGGCCTTGCGGTAGGCGCGGCGCTTCTGCTGAACACATATCTGGTAGCGGCTTTTATCGGAAAAGGACTGAGTCCTTCCGCATCCAGTCTGGTGGCGACACTTCTGAATATTTCACTGGTCATCGGCGGAGTATTATCCGGCATGCTGGTTTCAAAGGTCGGCCGTTTTAACATTCCGTATTTTTTCATCTGCATACTGGGCGGCGTTTTATATTTTATCGCATATCTGGCGCCGATTGGCCCGCAGACCTTTGTACTGGTTATTCTGGGCGGACTGATCGTATCCGGATCCATCGGCGTAAATATGGCAAGAATTCCGCTTTTACCGCTTACCGGAGATTTCGGCCCGGAATGTGTCGGAACCGCATCCGGCATGAACAATACATCGGTGGGTGTCTGTGCATTCGTGCTGCCGACGATTGTAGCCACCTGTCTCCAGAATAATTACACGGGAATCTTCCTCATTTTCCTGATCTTTATGATTATCTGCGCGGTTGTGGGAGGCATTCTGCTTCCGGAACTTGGTGTCAGGGGAAAGCTCGCCGGGCAGGCATCCGGTGTGAAGGAAAATGCTGAAGGAAGGTAAACAGCGTATAGAAGGCAAATTAACGACGGCAGAAGACTGGGGAAAGAATCAGCTTCTGAAATACATAGAATATTCAAATATACCTGAAAGGAGCTTATATCATGGGAAGAATGGATGAAAAAATTGCGGTTGTTACAGGCGTAGGTTCAGGCATCGGTCAGGCAATTGCCACGATGTTTGCGGAAGAGGGGGCAAAGATCGTCGGCGCTGACTTTGACGCGGCAGCAGGACAGAAAACCATTGACGCGATCTGCGCAAAAGGCGGCGAAGCTGTCTTTGTAGAAACAAATCTTCGGAAAAAAGAGGATGTGCAGAGGCTTCATGATGTGACGATGGAAACCTATGGCGGAATTACTACGCTGGCAAACTGCGCAGGGGTTCTGGTACATGGCGGTTTCCTGGATCATACCGACAAAGACTATGATTTTATCAGTGAGACCAATTACCGGGCATATATCTGGACCATGCAGGCGTTTCTTCCGGAAATGGTGAAAGAAAACAGCCATGGCAAGAATTCCGTTCTGAATATTGCATCGATCTCATCCATCAAACCGGAAAGCGGCGCATATTTTTACGGCGGATTTAAGGCAGCAGTGGATCTGACCACCCGAAATCTCAGCAGGGAGTTTTCACCGCAGGGTGTGCGCCTGAATGTGATCTGCCCCGGACCGGTAATGTCCCATATGACACCGAAAGAGGTGCTGGACAGCAAGGAAATTCAGGATGAAATGTGCAAGACCGTATGTTCCATCGGAAGGCTGGGGCAGCCGAAGGATATTGCCTATGCAGCTACCTATCTCTGCTCGGATGAAGCGACCTGGGTAACCGGCGCGCACTTTGTGATCGACGGCGGTGCCTGCATGATGGGATAATCATCCGGATCAGTAACGTGTTTTGCGGTTCCCGGGAGATGGAGACGGACGGCTCTGTCTCCTGGGAGCTTTGCATATAAAAAAGAGGAGAAATGGTATGGCTCTGGACGCAATGGAACACAGGGGAGGAACTCCTGAAATGAAGGGAAAATTCGGCAATCATATCGTACAGTATTCTCCGGAGTATTCCCTCTGCGCCGGCTGCGAAAGCTGTTCGATCATCTGCGGGCTGACGCATGACGGATTTACGGGACCGGAGAACTGCCGCATCAAAGTGAATCTCGGGACCAGATCTATGATGCATCATATTCTGGCATGTCAGCAGTGCATCGATCATCCCTGCTACAATGCATGCCCGAAAAAAGATCAGGCGATGTGCATCGATCAGGAAACAGGAGTGGTATACATAGAAGAAGCGGAATGCGTGGGCTGCGGTCTCTGCGCCCGGGCCTGTGTGTTTGAACCTTCCAGGATTTCCATGAAGAAAAATCATGACCGGAAAAAATGGAAAGCGGTGAAATGTGATTTATGCCGGGGCCGAAAGGAAGGGCCGGCCTGTATCGAATACTGTCCGGTCCGCTGTCTCGGACTGAGTGAAGACTCTCTGTTTATCGAAGGGGAAGCCTCCCGGCCTGATGCGGCAGAAGGAAAACTGACAGGAGGTGGTGCAGATGCCGAATTATGATATCAATGATATTTTAAATCAGCCGGACAATCAGATGCATTTATACGGATACTGCGGGAAAATTGTCCGCATCAACCTGACAACGCAGAAAATCAGTTATGTAAATACCTACAAATATGTGCCGAAATATATCGGCGGAAGGATCCTGATAAACCGGATTTTCTGGGATGAAGTGAAACCGGGAGCCGGCGCGTTTGACGAAGAGAACAAGTTTATCTACATGACCGGCCCTTCGACAGGAACAGGTATTCCGGCCAGCGGGCGAAGCGCTGCCTGCAGCGTAGGCGCCAGTATCAATCCGGAGCAGTACTGCTGGGGCAATATCGGCGGATGGTTTGCCACGGAGCTGAAATATGCCGGGTATGACGGCTTTATTATTGAAGGAAAGGCGCAAAAACCGACCTACCTGAAAATCGAAGATGACAAGATAGAATTTCTTCCTGCGGATGATCTCTGGGGACTGCGTGTTCATCAGACCCAGCAGAAGCTGGAAGAGGAACACGGGCATTTCTTTAAATCAATGGTCATAGGACCGGCAGGCGAAAATCTGGTCCGCATCGCTACCATAACCACCAGCAATGACTGTGTATTTGGAAAAGGCGGGTTCGGGGCAGTCTGGGGCAGCAAAAACCTCAAGGCGGTCACCGTTCATGGAACGGGAGTGGTGGCTCCGGCTGACATTGAGCATCTGAAATACCTCCGTCTGCATATGAACCATCCGTACATGCGGCCGTCGCCGGTTCTGCACTGTGATGAGATCGGCGTGCCCGGGGCAGAGTTTAAAGTGAAGTATGACCGCGGAAATGTGGCCTGCAGCCCCGGGTGCAACCAGCACTGCAACGCGCTTCTGCTTAATGGGAAAAGCGCCTTTGGAAAAGAGCGTCAGAATCATATTGAGAAATGTGTCAGCATCTGCACCTTTGTCTATCAGACAGATATTCCAGGAAGTGTGGGAATGTTCTGGCCCACAAAACAGAACTATGTTGCGCCCTGTAAGCTCCTGAGCAGAGAGTTTCCGGAACCGGATTTTTCTGATCCGGATTTTGAGGGACAGGCCCAGGTAATTCCGCCGGATATCCTGAATTTCTGGAGCGCGGATTATGACCGGGGAACCATTGTCAACGATCTCTGCAATGAATATGGAATCGATAAGTGGGAAGTGGTCATCTGGATAATGACCTGGCTTTCCATGTGTAAGCAGGAACATCTGCTGGATGACACCGATCTGGGCTGCGGCATGCCGGTAGATGTGGAAAATGAGCAGTTCATGCGGACGTTTCTTACCAATCTTGTGTATCGGAAGGGTAGATACGGGGATCTTTTTGCGGAGGGAATGTCAAGAGCCATCCGGAGGCTTGGATACGACCGTTTCAGTGAAAGCATCTATCATAACCGGTATTCCCAGGTGCTGAACAACCAGAGAATCGATCTTCCCGTGAGCCTGGAGGCGGCCTGGGGACAAGCTGTGCACTGGCAGGGCAGAGGCTATGAAGGGGCCATTGACAAACCCACCTGGCTTGCGATGAATCTGATGGATATGCTTTCCACGCGGGATGCGCTGACTGTAGAGCATTTTCACTGCAAATATGAATATCATGACAAGGCGCTGAAGGATCCTTATCACTGTCCGGAAGTAATTGACGCAGTCAATCACAGCCAGAACTGCGCGGATATCAAGGACTCCGTGATGAGCTGTGAATGGCAGAGTCCGGATTTGTGGTGGCCGTCGATGGAAGCTGAGATGTACAGCACGGCTACCGGTTATCACATGTCAGCGGAAGAACTGAATGACGCGGCCAGTCGTTCCAGACTGCTTTTCCGGGCGATCCTGATCCGCAATTACGGACGGACAAGACGCAAAGAAATGGAACAGATCTGGCGGATCATCCGTGTCCCGGATTCCTGGAATGAGATTGCGGACTGGGAACAGTGGAATGAATTTGTGGACATGTATTATGAAAGCAGGGGCTGGGACCTGGAAACCGGCTGGCCTTACCGCGAGACCTACGAAAAATACGGACTCAAGGATGTGGCGGATGAAATGGAGCAGCTGGGATACCTGCCAAAGCGACCGGAAAAACGCTGGCATGATTACGGGGAAGCTCCATTTGTACAGTTCGAAGAGAACCGGAAAAAAGAAGGGGCAGCCATTGAGTAGAAACACGTATTTGTAGTCAAACGGTGCGAAAGCGACAGCAGAATGGAGTAGAGAGATCCATGAAAGAGATGAATTGTGAAACTGGGGAAGTGCTGCAGCGAAAAATGCGCTGCAGTACCCTGACAGAAAAATACAATGCGCTTCCGGCTTCCAGGCAGGAAGAACGGGCAGCGCTGCTGAAAGATATTCTCGGAAGCTGCGGGGATCAGGTGCTGATCAAATCGCCGTTTTACTGTACGGATGGAATACATATCCATGTGGGCAGCAGCTGTGTGGCTAATTTCGGCTGTGTATTTCAGGATGCGGAAGAAATACGCATTGGCGACCGCTGTCTGATCGGGCCTTATACCTGCATTTATACGGTGAATCATGACCTGGACGCCTGCAGGCGGGCACAGAAGATGATTCGTGCGCTTCCGGTGACGATCGGGGATGATGTGTGGATCGGCGGAAACTGCGTGATCCTTCCCGGCGTAACGATCGGGGATCGGGCAGTCATCGGCGCCGGAAGCATTGTCACTCATGATATTCCACCCGGAACACTTTGGGCGGGGAATCCGGCAAGGAAGCTTCGGGATCTGGAGTAAAGATATTTTTCTTTCAAAAGTGGGACATATCCAAACAGCAGGATGTCATTTCTTTTTGTCCCGATCTCCTGCACCTGTGGTAGAATGAAGTCATACTATGTTTACGGAGGCTCATACATGACAACAATACTGCTGGTGGAAGATGACCCATCCATCGTAAAATCACTGAAGGAATTTCTGTCTGTGCAGGATATGCAGGTGACCTGTGCTTCCGGGCAGAAGGAGGCCTTCCGAAAACTGGAACAGGCGTCCTATGACCTGATTCTTTTAGATATCACGCTTCCGGACGGAAGCGGGTATTCCATCTGCAATGCGGTGAAGGAGACCTATGGGACACCGGTGATTTTCCTGACGGCCTCCGGGGATGAAAACAGTGTGGTGACAGGATTTGATCTGGGCGCCGATGACTATATTGCAAAGCCCTTCCGGCCGCGGGAACTCCTTTCCCGAATCCGGAATGTGCTGCGGCGCTGCCATCCGGAGACCAATATCCAGCGTGTCAGGGATCTGACCGTAGACCTGGACGGGGCCCGGGTATCGAAAAACGGACAGGAGATTCTGCTGTCGGGAATGGAGTACCGGCTTTTGGGAATCTTTCTGGACAACCGGGGCAGGATTCTGTCCCGGCAGCAGCTGCTGGAGGCGGCCTGGGATTTTGCGGGAGATTTCGTAAATGACAACACCCTCTCTGTGTATATCAAAAGACTGCGGGAAAAGATTGAAACGGATCCCCAGAATCCGGTGATTATCACTACTGTACGCGGCCTCGGCTATCGAATGGACTGAAAGGAGAGGCAGTATGGGAAAAGGCGTATCCGTCTTCAGCAGCCGGCGCAGCCGGATGACACTGCTTCTGCTGCTTCTCATTGCGGCCGGGAGCACGGGAATCCTGCTGGCTTTCTGCCGCAAGCCGCTTCCGCCGGTGATTGCAGCGGCGGCCGGTGCAGGAATGATTCTGGTGTGGTACTTTTCGGTCAGACATTTTCTGACAGAAGTGTCTGCGTTAAGCACAAATGTGGACCAGGTGCTCCGGGGAACATCCGGACTGTCCATCCGGAATTCGGAGGAAGGAGAACTGTCTGTTCTGGCGGGAGAGCTGGAGAAGCTGACAGTTCAGCTGAAAACAGAAGCAGATCAGCGGGCAGAGGAAAAAAGGAAAATGAGCCAGGCCATGGCGGATATTTCCCATCAGCTGCGGACGCCCCTGACCGCCATGAATCTGAACGCGGATCTCCTGATGCGGGAGGAACTGCGGCCGGAGGCACGCAGGCAGCAGCTTCACGAAATCCGGAGAAGTCTGTCACGGATGGAAAACCTGGTGGAAGCGCTGTTAAAATTTGCCAAACTGGACGCCGGAACCATTACATTCCGACAGGAACCGGTGGATGTCCGCAGAATGGTGGAAAAGTCGGCGGAGGCGCTGCGGATTCCGATGGAATTAAAGGGACAGGAACTGGAGATCGCCGGGGATGCTGTCTTTTGCGGCGACATGGAATGGAGCGCGGAAGCAGCAGGCAATATTCTGAAAAACTGTATGGAACATACGCCGGAAGGCGGGCGGATCTGTGTCAGAATCACGGATTCTCCCATTGCCGCAGTGATTGTAATACGGGATTCCGGCGCCGGACTTCCGGCTGCGGATATTCCCCGGATTTTTGAACGGTTTTACCGCGGACGGAATTCCTCGCCGGAAAGTGTAGGAATCGGCCTGGCACTGGCGAAGGAGATCATCAGCGGGCAGAACGGGACGATCCGGGCAGGAAATTCCAGGGATCCCGGGGAGCCGGGTGCGGTATTTACCATCAAATTTTACAAAGAAGTAGTTTAACGGAAATCGCGTGCACGAAGGAAAAAGAGCAGAAATCGCGTGCACGAAGGAAAATGAAAAGAAACCGCAGCGCGCGAAGGGAAAGTGACATTTCGGTGACAGAAATTCTTTTGTTCTGTCACCGGGGTGTCATTTTTATTTTATAAAATAAAGACAGAACAGAGAACAGGATTTCTTTCAGCGGATAGCTGCCGCGGAAAGCAGGCAGCAGAATGGATCCGGAAAGAACAGGTATAGGAAATAAGGAGAAAACGGATATGGAAATACTTCGCGCGGAAAATCTTTCCAAGGTATACGGCAAAGGAAACAACCGGGTGACGGCGCTGGACAACGTCTCTTTTTCCATTGAAAAGGGGCAGTTTGTAAGCATTATCGGACCCTCCGGCTCCGGAAAATCCACGCTGCTGCACATGCTCGGCGGTGTGGACCGCCCGACGGCGGGAAAGATCTTCTTAAACGGGCAGGATGTCTACGCGAGAAATGATGAGCAGCTGGCGATTTTCCGCCGCCGGCAGGTGGGGCTGATCTACCAGTTTTACAATCTGATCCCGGAACTGGATGTGGAAGAAAACATTGCACTGCCGCTGCTGATGGACGGCAGGACGCCGGATCCGAAGGCGCTGGAAGAGATGATCGAGACACTGGGGCTGAAAGAAAGAAGGCACAATCTGCCCAACCAGCTGTCCGGCGGGCAGGAACAGAGGGTTTCCATCGGCAGGGCGCTGATTACAGCGCCTGCTGTCGTGCTGGCCGATGAGCCGACGGGAAATCTGGATTCGGTAAACAGCCAGGAGATCATTAACCTTCTGAAAGCGTCCAACCGGCGTTTCAATCAGACACTGATTGTCATTACCCATGATGAAGAGATTGCCCTTCAGGCAGACCGGATGCTGGTCATTGAAGACGGCAGGATCGTAAAAGATGAGAGTTTAAGGAGGTAGGCATGGGGATTTTTCATAAACTTTCCCGAAAGATGATGCGGGTAAACCGTGTTCGGACCATTGTGACAATCATTGGGATTGTCCTGTCCATGACGATGCTTACGGCTGTGATCGAAGGCGCCTGGAGCGGCATCAATTACCTGAAGGAAATGGAAATTTACCAGACCGGCGCCTATACCTGCATTGCCCATGATCTGACGGAAGCAGAAGCGAAAAAGCTGACTTCTCTGGATGAAGTCAGGGCCAGTTCCCTGCTGCGGGAAGTGGGCTGGGCCCGAATACAGTCGAAAAATGAGTACAAACCCTACCTGCGGATTGCATCCGCAGACAGCGAAATCACGGATCTGATGGCGGTGCATATTTCAAAGGGAAGAATGCCGCGGAATACTTCTGAAATTCTGATCCCGGATCATCTTGCGGCCAGCGGTTCCGTGAAGCTGCATGTGGGAGATACACTGCGCCTGAAAACGGGACAGCGGGAGGCAGACGGCCGGATACCGGAGACGAATGCCGAGCTGAAAACGGAAGAAAATACAGCTGAGGTAAAAAGCAGGGAAACGCTGGTGCATGCTTCGGTCCATACCTATCGGGTGGTCGGGTTTTACGCAAGGCCTTCGCGGGATCTGGAGGATCTTTCCTGCCCGGGGTATACCGCACTGACGGTGAAAGATCCGGGAAACGGGCGTGTGACGGCGCTGATTACCGTAAAACACCTGCAGAACATCAAAGCCTGGATGAAGCAGAATCCGGAATTTTTTCAACAGGCCAGTGTTCATCAGGATCTGCTCCGCCTGTACGGTGTCTTCGGAAACGACAGCTGGCGGCTCATGCTGTACGGGCTGGCGGCGGCGCTGATTCTCCTGATTGTGTTTGGATCCGTATCCCTGATTTACAATTCTTTCTCGATTTCTGTCAGTGAACGGACGAGAAAATACGGGATGCTGCGTTCCATCGGCGCCACAAGAAGGCAGATCCGGGCCTCAGTATTCTATGAAGCGCTGCTGTCCGCAGGGATCGGTATTCCGCTGGGACTCGTGACCGGCTGCGCAGGAATCGGAATCACCCTGTATCTTCTGCAGGATAATTTTTCCGGATTCATCAGCGGCAGAACGGGGGCAGCCGTACCGGTGAAGATACATCTGGTGCTGTCGGCCGGAGCCCTTCTGCTGGCGGCTGCCATCTGCCTTCTGACCGTGCTGCTGTCTGCCATGGTTCCGGCCCGGCGGGCAGTTATGCTTTCCCCCATAGAAGCCATTCGTCAGACCAGGGACATTCGCCTGCGGCCGCGGGATGTAAAAACCGGGAAACTTTCCGGACGCAATTTTTCCCTGCGGATGGCAGGAAAGAATTACCGGAGAAACCGCAGGCGGAGCAGAACCACGGTGTTTGCGCTTTTTGTCAGCGTGGTTCTGTTCATAACGGCATCCTCTTTTTCCGCCTATCTTTTGCGGATCACAGAAGTACAGACGGTTTCCGGCGCGGATGTGGCTGTGATATATCAGCCGAAATCATCCGTTTCTGCGGAACAGGCACGGTGGAAGAAATACCGGGGGATCACCGGGGTAAAAGAGGCGGCAGCAGAGATCGGGATGAATAACGTGGATCGTTTTTATACGGACAGAAACAATCTGTCGGAGGATTATCAAAAGTTTAATCAGGATTTTTCAGAAGAAAGTACGTTCAGCGGGAACCTGAGCTTCCTGGATGATGATACGTTCCGGAAACTTCTGGAGGAAAACCATCTGTCCGTGCAGGAATATATGAATGTCCGGGCGCCGAAGGGCCTGCTGGTGAATCAGGTGTTTGCGGCAGTGGATGGAAAGGACCGCTTGCTTCCGCTGATGAAAACAGATGCTTTTCCGGTGAAAGTGACAGCTGAGCGGGTTACAGAGTACAAAAAAGACGGCAGTGAGGTAAGGAAAAAAACAGAGCTTACCGTCGGAGCGGCGATCGGGAAGAAGCCCTGGTTTGAGCAGAATGCTTCCGCTATTTATTACCCGGTTTCTGCTATGGACTCCCTGCTTGGGAAAGACGGCGGAAAGGAAATGCATGAGGCAGGCATGAGTCTTCTGGCCTTCCGGAGTTCGGATCATGGACAGACGGCGGAGGAGCTGAAAAAACTCATAAGCGATGCTGACGAACAGGGGAATGTCCAGGATATTGCGGCAGAGCAGGAAAGCAACCGTATGCTGATTACAGTGGTCAATGTATTTGCCTATGGCTTTATCATTCTGATTTCCCTGATCGCGGTCACCAATGTGTTCCACATCATGTCGACAGGCATCATCCTGCGCAAACGGGAGTTTGCCATGCTTCGGTCCGTGGGAATGTCACGGAAAGGACTGGTGCGGATGCTGCGGGCGGAATGCGCCGGATACGGGATCCGTGCGCTGGCATGGGGCCTGCCGGTTTCTGTAGTCTGCAGTTATCTGATTTACCGTGTGGTAGTTACAAACCATGCGCTGACAGGCATCACATTTTTCATACCCTGGCATGGCATTCTGATTGCGGTGCTGGCAGTTTTCGCCGTGGTGTTTATCACCATGCGGTATGCGGAACGAAAGATTTCCAGGGAAAATCTGATTGACGCGCTGAAGAACGAAACCATCTGACCGGCAGCAGGATTCCTGTATTCCACATATTCAGAACAAACTTTATATACTGAGAACAGCAGGCAGACATTACGGTATAAAAAACCGGAGGTCTGCTTGCGCTTTTTTTGTATGCAGAGTATGATAGGAGCGAATTGAATTCATACCATTCAGGTATGTATTAAACCATAAATTACGTTATGAATAAAAAAATATGACTTTTACAGGCAGGGGGGAAGGATATATGAACAGAAAAAACAGGAAACTGCCCGCGGCGGCAGCCTTGCTGACAGCAGTTATGCTGGGTTCCGGCATGGCAGGAACGGTGCCGGCAGCAGCCGCGCAGACAGAACCGTCGGCAGCTACGCGGGCCACAGGAGCTGCTTCCGCGCAGCAGCTGTGCAGACAGCTGAAAGAGGCGAAAAGCAGGCTGCACCAGCTGGAAAAACAGACCGCAGCTTATAACCGGGGCAGCATCGGCTTTTTTGAAGAAATGAAGAAACAGGGATCTGCGGACGCGGCTCAGGCGCTGCATCTGCTGGCTGACGCCGAATATAAGGACCGGATCCGGACAATCGATAAGGGCGCCTCTGTAAAAGAGGCATCGGTGGATGCCACCTCTTTAAGAAATATGCAGAGGACGTTTCAGTATATGCGCTATTACAATAATCTGCGGCGTTCTCTGGGACTTTCGGAACTGAAGGTCTCCCATTCGCTGATGGCGGCAGCCCAGGCAGACGCGGATTTTTCTGATACCGTAATCAGGCATGCGATGCAGTTTGGCTGTGTTCTGGGAGAAAATGCAGCCTGGAACTATGGGAGCAACCCGTTTCTCCAGTGGTATGATCAGGAAAAGGAAGAATTTGACCGTGTGGCCAGGCGCCTCGGACAGAAAAAGCCCTTGACCGGGAAGGCGGCCTTTGACTATTACAGGGAGCACGCTGTGGAAATTAGTGCGAAGGTGGAAGCGGATAAGAAGCAGATCGGACATTATATCAATGATATCAATCCGGCCGGCACAGTGATGGGGTTCGGCATTACAGACCGGGGAACGATGTATGGCTGGACCACCTATGTCAGAACCTATACCATTGCGAAAGACACGGAAGCGTATACGGTAGATGCCTACGCCTCCATGCTGAATGCCTATGTCAGGAAAGTGACAGGCGCGGTTCAGGCCTGTAAGAAACAGAAGAAAAAGGTGGATGCCCTGGAAAAGAAACTGTCGGATGCTTCGAAGTTTGCTCTGAAAGGCGGTTCGAAAAGCCAGACGGAGGAACTGCTTTCTGTGGTGAAAAATACCAGTGATTTTTCGGACGCTTCCTATCTGCCCATGCGGACATATGGCAGACACACCGGGAAATCCCTGAAACTGTCCTGGAAAAAGGTGCGCGGAGCGAAAAACTATGTGGTTTACGCGGGTACACCCAACGGAACGTATCGGAAGGTGAAATCCACAGCCGGAAGCTCTGCCTCTGTGCGGAAGATTTCCGGAAGCCCTGTCCGGAAAGGGACTTACAAGGCAGTGGTGCTTGCTTATAACAAAATAGGAAAGGTGACTGCTGTATCCCAGACCGTTTTTACCGGAGGGGCAAAGAAGAAAATCCGTGTGAAAACCGCGAAAATCCGGATGAAAAAGGGCCGGTCTTACCGACTGAAGGTTTCTTCCGGGCAATCCAGAAAATACCGCGGCCTGCGTTATGTTTCCACGAATCAAAAGGTGGCGGCAGTCTCCGGCAGCGGAAAAATCCGCGCGGGGAAGCGCGGAAGGGCATATATTTACGTATATGCCCAGGACGGGTACAGTAAGAAAGTTAAGGTACAGGTAAAATAATATGCAAGGAAGAAGCACCCGGATTCCGGTAGAAGAGGGAATTCGGGTGCTTCTGCATCCGGAAACCCAAATGTGATAAGCGTCAT
This sequence comes from Clostridium sp. SY8519, assembly GCF_000270305.1. Lineage (NCBI taxonomy): Bacteria > Bacillati > Bacillota > Clostridia > Eubacteriales > Clostridiaceae > Clostridium > Clostridium sp. SY8519. The sequence goes on from NC_015737.1 coordinate 1,858,223, forward strand.
GTTTTGCGCAGAATATTTGCGTAAGATGTGGCGCTTTTTGGTGATCGTGATAAAGTATGGGGTATCAGAAACTGAAGATGAGGAAGAAAGGACGATGGAAATGAAACTCAGACAGGCAAAGGGAAATACCTGGTATCTGGAAGACTGGCAGCTGATTCCGCTGTATAGGACAGACTCGCGCCATTGTATCCTGATAGATTCCGGGGATCTGACGCAGCGGGACAGCATCTGGCGCACACTGGAAGCAAATGGAATCCGTCCGGTCGGAATACTGGGAACCCATGTGCATACGGATCATTCGGTGAACCACGGATTTCTGAAGGAGAAGTATCGGATTCCGCTGGCGCTTCCGGCCGGGGAAGCAGCCATCTGCGCAAGCAGTACAATGCTGAAAGCCTATTATTACATGGTTACGGAAGGCCAGATTCATGCCTTTGAAGACTATTCCAATATGCTTGTAAACACGGAGTACAGCATCCCTGCAGGAAAAGAAACGGTTACATTCTGCGGCGCGGATTTTCAGATTCTGCGGACACCGGGACACTCGCCGGATCATATTTCCGTCATCACGCCGGATAACGTGCTGTGTACGGGAGACGCGCTGTTTTCCTCCGACTATCTGGTAAAATCAAAATTACCGTACTTTTTTTCGCTGCAGACAGCGATCGATTCCATGCAGGCATTAAAAAGTCAGAAGTCTGCGTGCTGTATCATGGCGCACTGCGGTGTAACCGAGGCGCTGCTGCCGGTAATCGAGGATAATATCCGCAGCATCGACACATGGGCACAGCGAATTCTGACGCTGGCAGAGCAGCCGCTTACCGTCAGCGAATATATTGCGGCAGTCTGTAAAGAATATTCCCTGCTTTCCTCCAGGCTGTTTAAGACCACCCTTTATGAGCGGAATATCCGTGTGTACATCGAATATCTGACGGACCGTGGAAAACTGACAGAGTACGCGGAGGAGGGAATGACGTATTATGTAAAATCTCATTAAATGTCATAAAATAATTGACAACATATTCTGACGTGCTAAGATAGAAATATAAATATTACATCAAAAAACAAATACATGAAAACAGCAGTGAACGAAATGAAACGCTGCTGACAGAGAATTTAACGGAGGGATACGATGAGAAGAAATGGGATCAAACGAAACCAGCCGGATGGCTATCGTGAAACTATTCAACGGGGAATTCAGGCGGTGCGGCACAGTTCCATGCGGCTGACAGAAGGAGTCGGGACAGAAGAAGAAAAGACTGAGAGACTGCGCAGGGAACTGGAAACTGCGGACGCTGTTGTCATAGGTGCGGGAGCCGGTCTTTCCACAGCGGCAGGGCTGACCTACAGCGGAGAACGGTTTAACCGGTATTTTTTCGATTTTGCGGAAACTTACGGAATACAGGATATGTATTCCGGCGGTTTTTATCCATTTCCGGATGAGGAAACCCGCTGGGCCTGGTGGGCACGTCATATTTACTTCAACCGGTATATTGACCCGCCGAAATCGGTATATCATCAGCTGCTGTCGCTGGTGAATGAGAAAGATTATTTTGTGATTACGACGAATGTGGACCACCAGTTTCAGAGAGCCGGCTTTGGGAAGGAAAGACTGTTCTATACCCAGGGAGATTACGGCTTGTTTCAGCAGGAAGACGTCTCGCTGCAGAAAACTTATGATAATCGGGACTGGGTGATGGAAGCAATGGCGGCGCAGGGATTTGCGCGGGATGAAAACGATCTCTTCCATGTGCCGGAAGACAGAAAACTGCGGATGCGGATTCCGACAGAATTGATTCCGGCCTGCCCGGATGACGGAAGCGCGGTTACGATGAATCTGCGGGCAGATGATACCTTTGTGGAAGATACAGGGTGGCACAGAGCATCTGCCGCTTACGCGGAGTTTCTCCGCAGACAGGAAAGCCGCCATGTGCTGTTTCTGGAACTGGGAGTGGGTGCTAATACCCCGGTGATCATCAAGTATCCATTCTGGGCGTATACGGCGGAAAATCCGAGGGCCTTCTATGCCTGCGTCAACAGAGGTGAGGCATACTGCCCGCGGGAGATTGCAGAGAGATCCGTATGCATCGACGGGAATATTGAAGAAGTATTGCAGAAGATGTTTAAGAAAAAGAACCAAAGAACCTAAAACAATCCTTGACGCAGGGGCATCATATGTGCAATTATTTTAGAAAAAAGGGAAATGAACCCGAAATATAAAATGGAGAATATGACAATGATAGAACGTAAGCGTTATCTTGATAAACTAATTTCCAGAATTGACAACAAGATGATCAAAGTGATTACCGGTGTCAGGAGATCGGGAAAAAGCACACTTTTATTCAATTTGTTTTATCATTACCTGATAAATTCCGGTGTTCCGGAAGATCATATCATTATGCTTTCGCTTGATGATATTGACAACAGTGAATACCGGGATCCGGAAAAATTGTATGCATTTCTGAAAGAAAAAATCCGCAATTCTTCGGAACAATACTTTATCTTTCTGGATGAAATCCAGCTTGCGATTTCTAAAGAAGAACTGAAACAGAAAGATACAAATGTCAGACTGTACGGCGTCCTGAACGGATTGCTGAGAAAAGGAAATGCAGATGTTTTTGTCACAGGCAGCAACTCGAAACTGCTTGCGACAGATGTGCTGACAGAGTTTCGCGGAAGAGGTGATGAAGTTCATATATTGCCGCTTGTATTTTCGGAATATTACCCTGCAGTTCATCAGCCAAAGGAAGAGGCCTGGCGGGATTATCTGCTCTATGGTGGGATGCCGCATATTCTCTCGTTGCATAATGATGAGCAGAAGACGCAGTATTTGAATTCCCTGAACAAAGAGATTTATCTGCGTGACATTCAGGAGAGATATGAAGTGACCAATCTGACGGGTATGGAAGAACTGATGAAGGTCATTGCATCATCAGTCGGTTCATTGACAAACCCTCAGAGAATTTCTGATACCTTTAAAAGTTCAGGAATGAAGGGGATCTCGTCCCCGACGATCAAAGAATATCTTACATATCTTCAGGATGCGGGCTTAATTTCTAAAACGGAAAGATATGACGTAAAAGGAAGAAAATACATCTCAACACCAGTGAAATACTATTACGCAGATACCGGGCTGAGAAACGCACTGCTCGGATTCCGTCAGTTTGAAGAAACGCATCTGATGGAGAATGTTATTTACAATGAGCTGCTTTATCGCGGGTATTCTGTCGATGTTGGTGTGGTACCTGTTCAAACGGCAGAAAATGGGTCAAGAATGAAAAGAAAGCTGGAGATTGATTTTATTGCCAATCAAGGCAGCAGGCGATATTATCTGCAGTCAGCCTTTGCAATCCCGGATCAGGAAAAGATGAATCAGGAACAGGAATCACTGGTTCGTGTACCTGATTCGTTTAAGAAAATCATCGTCACAGGTACGAATTCCCCTCTTTGGAGAAATGAACAGGGAATTACGGTCATGTCGATTTATGATTTCCTTCTGAATGACAACAGTCTTGAGATGTGATTTGCAAAAGCATAGGCGGCAGACTGCAGAAACAAGCAGAAAATATATTCTGGTGCGCAATAAATTAAATACCCCGGTGATCATCAAGTATCCCTTCTGGGCGTATACAGCCGAAAATCCGAAGGCCCGCTACGCCTGCATCAACAAAGGCGAGGCGTACTGCCCGGAGGAGATTGGGGACAGAGCCGTGTGTGTGGACGGGGATATTGGTGAGGTACTTAAGAAATTGAAAATATTTTCTGCAGACGTCGAGGCATACTGTCCGCAGGAGATTGCGGACAGAGCCGTGGGTATGGACGGAAATCCCGGGACAGCACAGAAAAAGCCGGTCTAGGCATCTGCCCGGGTCAGATGGCGGATCCAGGTATAGCTGCGGAATTTGATAAAGGTGGGCAGCCCTTTGAAAATCTGATCCGACTGGATGCAGATGACTACCAGTTCCACCGGAAGTTTCCACCAGAAAGCAGCCATGAAGGACAGAGGCATCACGATGCACCAGGTGCTGATCAGGTTCATCTTCATGGTGAATTCTCCGTTGCCGGCGCCCTGAATGATGCCGAAGCTGACAGGCATCTGATAAGACATGCCGATCATGACGAAACTTAAGATAATCAGCAGATGGTAGGCAATGGTCATGGTGTTGTCATTCAGGGTATACAGAGACAGCAGCGGTTTGCTCAGCAGGGCCAGCAAAGCAGCCAGAATCAGGCCGATTACCACATCGATCACCGCCATGGTGCGTCCGTCGGATTTTACCCGTTCAATGTCGCCCCGTCCGATGGACTGGCCGATCATAGCTGCGGAAGTGGCTGACATGGCGAGAATAACCACTTTCAGATAGGTATAAAAGGTAGTGGCTACCGAGTTTGCGGCGATAGCGTCTGCGGACAGATGGCCCAGAATGGCTGTCTGGAAAGGAACAGAGACTCCCCAGAATACCTGGGATACCATGATGGGAAGGTAGACCTTGGTGTAATCTTTCCGCAGCAGTTTGTCCACATGGAACAGCTCCCGGCAGAACAGATGAAGCTTGGTATCTGCCTTCAGCAGGAAAATGACTACGATGAGGAATTCCACGATACGGGAAATCAGGGTGGCGATGGCGGCACCTTCCACGCCCATGCGGGGGAATCCCAGATGGCCGTAAATCATGGCATAGTCCAGTACGGTGTTTATACCCAGGGATACCACAGAGATGTAAAAGGAGATTCGGACGGTACCTACGGCACGCAGAACGGCCATAAGAATATTCGAAAGGATGAACAGGATAAAGGTCCACTGGATATAAAACAGGTATTTGGCAGCTTCTGAAGTAATGCCGGCGTCATTGGTAAAGATATGGATCACCGGAACCGGCGCGATAGCGCAGAGGGCGATGATGACAATGCCGACGATCAGGCCGAGGCGCAGGGCGATGCCGGTCAGGCGCCGGATGGGATCTACCCGTTTTTCACCCCAGTACTGGGAAGCGAGAGCTACCAGCGCGTTGCCGATGGACAGCGCGAACTGATCTACCATGAAAAAAATCTGGTTGACAGTGGCAGCGCCGGACAGCGCGTCCTGGCTGTAACGTCCCAGCATAATGTTGTCCACCATGTTGACGCTGTAAGATACCAGATTCTGCAGTGCGACAATAATCAGCATGCCGAACAGCGCCTTGTAGAATGTCTTGTCTTTTGTAAAAAATGTTCCCTGTTTTGCGGGCATGAAAGGTTTCCTCCCTGTATAAGTTTCCAAATGTGGAATTTTCGTTTTGTCATGGCTTTTCCGCCATGCGCCGCCAACCGCTCTCTCGATGCCGTTCCCTGACGGTCACGTCCTCTCGATTGCGTTTGTCGCCCTATGAATCCGTGGCCAGTCCTGTCTGCCGGTGAGCAAGTTCCCCGCAGCCACTCCTGTCCACGTCTTCGCATGGCTTGTTAGTCGATAACATTATAAAAGATGATCCGCTTTTTAGTAATCCAATAAAATATAAAAAAAATACCAGTGAAATACCAGGTATACCCTGGTATTTTGTGTTATAGTAAGCAGTAAAAGTATGCAGATAGAACAAACAGAGGAACAAACAGAGGAACGAACAGAAGATTGAACAGAAGAACGGAGCAGAAATGGGCAGACCGTTTGAAGTAAATGGGAAGGAAAGAAACAGAAATGGATTTTGAACGCTATAATAATCAGGTGATCCCGCTGGAGACGATGTCCGGCCTCCACGTGGAATCCGTGGAAGAATTTCTGAACAGTCCGAAAGCGTTGCTGACGATTCTGGACAATATTCAGGAGGGGATCTATCTGATCAGCCCGGACCTGAATCTGGTATATCTGAACCAGGCACAGCGCAAATGGTATCATCTGGACAGGATTTCCCCCGGCGTGAAATGCTATGAAGCCTTTCACAATCGGGAAGAACCCTGTGTCGGCTGTCCGGCGATTCTGAGTATGCGCACCGGAAAGCCCCAGTATGATCTGACCAGATATGAGCAAAACGGCATGGATTTGGGAGTGCTGAGAATTTACAAAACAGCCATTACAAACAGCAGGGGAGAAGTGGTCCTGGTCCTGTGTTATACCCAGAACCTGACATCCATGATTTCGTCAGTGGTTGACCAGGTGGTATATCCCGGCGGCTCCAGGGCCGCAAGGCGGGCGGAGCACCGGGAACTTTCCCCCCGGGAGCAGGAAGTGGCGCAGCTGATACAGAAAGGATATACCAGCCGGCAGATTGCGGAGATGCTGGTGATTTCCAAAAAAGCCGTGGATTTTCACCGCAGCAATATCCGCAGAAAGCTGGGACTGTCCAGAGGAGAAAATCTGCGGTCCTGTTTAACCGGAAAACAATAGAAAGAATCAGATTTGGGAAGTACTCTGTTCTTTCCGAAACTGCCGCGGTGTCATATGGTATTTTTCCTGAAAGGTGCGGTTGAAGGTGGCCTGGCTCTGAAAACCGGAATCCAGATATATGGTGGTAATCGGTTCATCGGTTTCCGCCAGCATGGTGCAGGCGTAATCCAGCCGGATGTCATTCAGATACTGGTTGAAATTGCAGTGGAAGGTCCTGGAAAAAATACGTGACAGGGCAAAGGGGCTGCAGCCCAGATCCTCCGCCATTTTTGTCAGAGTGACAGGTTCATGGAAGTGGGCGGCCAGATAGGTGACGGTCTGGTAGACCAGATCGTGCTGTCCTGTGGATTCCCGGCTGACTAAAGGAATGGCGTTTAACGCGTGTGCCAGGATAATCTGCACAAAGGAGCGGCAGATGACGGCATAGCTTTTTTCCCGCAGATTTTCCCTGGAGATATTGGAAGCGGAAGGAAGCGAACGGGCTGCCCGGCGTTTGGGCATGGCGGCAGGAAGGCTGACACCGGGGGGCGCGTTTTTCAGCAGGTAGTTCAGGGCATAGGGAATATCCGGATGCACCGCGTCTTTTTTGATTACAGGATCCGTGGACTGGGTGACCAGCATCAGTTCCACAAAGGAATCAAAGAATATCGGCTCTGCCAACAGGTCAATATTGCGGCATCCGGCGGGATCGAAGACCTGGCTGTGATGAATCTGATTCGGAAAGACGACGGCAAAGTCCCCTTGCTCCATATGGTACAGATGGGTATCGATGCCAAGCTCCATGCTCCCCCGGGTGATATAGATCATTTCCACAGAGTGATGGAGATGGGGCGCATAGTGTACAGAAGCGAGTTCTGAAATTTCCAGAGAATTCTGGTTTTCTCGATAAATTGGTATCACGGGCAGTCACTCCTCAGGTGTTTGCAAGATTTGATTTATTTTTCTTCTGGTTTGCGAAGTATTATATATTAAAAATGTCTATAATACAATTGTAAACAAGATAAGGATGCACTTAAGGTACAAACTTTAATTGCTTACATATTGTATGAAAGGAGATTTTTATTATGTCAGATATAGCAGCAAAAATGCAGAATGCACAGAATAAAGTAAATTATGAGAAAAGAGAGCAGAAGGTTTCCCTGTGGAAGAGATTTGCGGCTTTTTATCGGGAAGGCATGATTGTGAATGGCAGAGCAATGGCCATGAGAGCAGAATCTTATCCTCGTTTCTGATGACAGACACAGACCCGGGAATACCGATGACACAGATGCGTACTTTTGAAAAGAGCTGATTTACACCTGTGACGGCAATGTTGCCGCAGTCGTGTAAATACAGCTCTTTTTGTGTTATAATAGACAAATCATGTGTTAGAACGAGTATCATATCCCGGAGGAGTCAATGAAGACATTAAGTATCGTCGTGCCGTGCTATAATTCCGCGGCTTATATGAGAACCTGTATCGATTCTCTGCTGACCGGAGGAACCGACATGCAGATCCTGATTGTGGATGACGGATCCGACAGGGATCGGACAGGAGAAATCGCGGATGAATATGCCAGGAACTATCCGGGCATCTGCCGGGCGATTCACCAGGAAAACCGGGGACACGGCGGTGCGATTAATGCCGGACTGGCGGCTGCTGAGGGGATGTTTTTCAAAGTGGTGGACAGCGATGACTGGCTGGAGCCGGAGGCGCTGCGCAGCATGCTTTCTGTATTGAACCGGATGATGCGCCGCCAGGACTGTGCGGATGTGGTGTTCAGCAATTATATCTATGACAACAGAGAGCGGAAGCATACGAAAACCATGCAGTACCGGAAATATTTTCCGCAGCACCGCATGTTTGGCTGGGAAGAGACCCGGCCGCTGGGGCTTTCCACTTATGTCCTGATGCATGCGCTGATTTACCGCACGGCGCTGCTGCGGGAAGAAATCGGACTGCATCTGCCGGAGCATACCTATTATGAGGATAATATCTATTCCTTTGTGCCGATGGCGCGGGCGCAGCGGCTGTATTATGTTGACGTGGATCTGTACCATTATATGCTGGGGCGGCCGGATCAGTCCGTCAGCACAGAGATGATGCTCAGGCGTGTCAGACAGCAGTACCGGATCAATCGTCTGATGATCAAAGCAGCAGAAGACATGAAATCGCTCACCGGCCGGCAGGCAGGATTTTTGACCCATCAGATGGCCCTGATTTTTATGGTAACCACCGTATTGTGTCTCCAGACCCGCCACAGGGACCAGCCGGCGAAGCTGTGGAAACTGCTGCAGGCTTCCAATCCCGGCCTGTATACGATGGTGGCACACAGTGCCATGGGACGCGCGGCCCGGATCCCGGGGCCGGTGGGGCACGGAATCATTCTTCTGGGAAATTATGTCGGCCAGAAAATAATCGGATTTCGCTGATCCGGGAAGCGGGGATCCGCCGGCGGAGAAGGAAAATCCCGCGGGTTATCCGGGGAGTGTACGGAAAGCCGCAAAAGGAAGATCCCGCGGACGACCCGGAGCGATCGGAAAACTGCAGACAGTCAGTGTCCGTACAGCGCAGCAAAGGTGCGGAAAAAGGCCTGGGCATTGTCCGACGGATGCTGCCCGCTGCGGCGTACCAGGCAGAGATCGCTGGTCAGGCTCTCTTCTGCCAGAAGACGCCAGGACAGCTGGGGGGCCAGCGGCAGTACGGAGGTGGGGACCAGCGCGACGCCCAGGCCGGCAGCCGCCCACTGGATGCTGGTACGGGCATCATCGTTGATGCAGGAGTAATCCGGACAGAGCTGTTCCGCTTCCATGGTCTGCCGGATCTGTTTTTCCCAGCGGCGGTAGACGATCAGCGGCAGGTGGTTTAAGTCTTTCAGCGTAACGGGCTGATCGGCGGGCAGATGACGGAAATATTGTTCTGTGCCCGCAGCAGCGAAGGAATCACTGCGGATACGCAGGATATCCAGTCCCCGGGACAGGAAAGGGGTGCGTATCAGCGCCAGTTCGATCCGCTGCCGTTCCAGGGCATCCAGCAGCAGGAAAGTGTTGCTGTCAAAGAGTTTGAACCGCACTTGCGCGTGATCCCGGCGAAAGGCGCGGATACCGGCAAACAGTTCCTCACAGGTTCCGGAGGAAATGATGCCCAGTTTCAGGCTGCCTCCCTTTCCCGCATGCAGGCTTTTCAGATCTTCTTCAGCGGAATCTTTCAGATCCAGGATTCTCTGGGCGTAATCGTAGAGCAGTTTCCCGGCTTCCGTCAGGCGGATCTGGCGGGCCCCTCGTTCAAACAGGAGTACCCCGTATTCCTGTTCTAATTTTCTGATCTGCATCGACAGCGGCGGCTGTGACATATGCAGACGTCTCGCGGCACCGGAAATGGTGCCTTCTTCTACTACGGCAGAAAAATAAGTCAGTTGTTCCATATTCATAAGGATTCTCCTTTGGCAGGTGCGTTTGGCAGGCACGGGAAATGTCCCGCGGAGCAGGCAGTCCCGGGTGAGTGTCTGTGTCATAAAACACTTTCTATATAAAAACAATATACATTTCTATAATATATATATGCTCTATATAGGAAGAACTATGTTATTATAACACAGGAAAGAGAAAACAGATGGGAGAATCATTATGAGAAAATTGCTTGTTTATATGAAAAAATACCGGAGAGATGCCGTGCTGGCACCGGTATTTAAATTAGTGGAAGCCTGTCTGGACCTGCTGATCCCCATTGTGGTGGCAGCCATTATCGATCACGGGATCGCCCAGGGAAACCGCCCTTACATTGTGAAGTGTTTCCTCCTGCTTCTGGTAATGGCAGCAGCCGGCATGGGCATATCCTTCGCGGCGCAGTGGTTTGCGGCCCGCTCCAGCGTGGGATTTGCCACAGAGATCCGCCAACGGCTGTTTGACCACATCCAGAAGCTGTCCTATACGGAGCTGGATACACTGGGCACGGATACACTGATTACCCGGATGACCAGTGATGTGAACCAGGTGCAGAACGGTGTGAACCTGGCTCTGCGGCTGTTATTGCGCAGCCCCTTTATCGTGGTGGGATCCATGGTGATGGCCTTTACCATTGATGTGCGCTGCGCCCTTGTTTTTGTGGTGACGATTCCGGCACTGAGTGTGATTATCTTCGGCATTATGTTTGCCAGCATTCCGCTGTTTAAAAAATCACAGGCCGCCCTGGATCGACTGCTGGGCACCACAAGGGAAAATCTTACCGGTGTCCGTGTCATTCGGGCTTTCTGCAAGGAAAAAGAAGAGGTGCAGGAGTTTGATGCCAGGAATGAAGCCCTGACCAAGATGAATGAGTTTGTGGGAAAACTGTCGGCACTGATGAATCCTGCGACCTATGTGGTCATTAACGCCGCTACAATTTTTCTGATTCATGAGGGCGCGCTCCGGGTGAATCTGGGGGCGATCCATCAGGGGGACGTAGTGGCCCTGTACAATTATATGGCGCAGCTGATCATTGAGCTGGTGAAGCTGGCCACGATGATTATCACGATTAACAAGTCGCTGGCCTGCGGCGAACGGATTCAGAGCATTTTGGAAGTGGAGCCAGGCATGGAATATCCACGGCTGCAGACACAGGACCGGCAGCCCGTGCCGGCCGGCGCAGGAGCAGAAGGAAACGAAGATGCGGTGGCTTTCCATCATGTATCCTTCTCCTATGACGGTTCCGGGGAAGACGCAGTGTCAGATATCGATTTTTCTGTGAAAAAGGGCGAGACTGTGGGAATTATCGGCGGCACCGGAAGCGGAAAAACCACTATTGTAAACCTGATCCCGCGATTTTATGATGTGACACAGGGCAGTGTGGAAGTGGACGGAAGCAATGTCAGGGATTATCCGGAAGGGAAGCTGATCGAACGGATCGGCGTCGTGCCCCAGAAGGCAGAACTTTTTGAAGGCAGTATCCGTGAGAATCTCCAGTGGGGAAAGGCGGACGCTTCCGATGAAGAACTGTGGGCGGCTCTTGCCACGGCCCAGGCCACAGAAGTGGTAAAAGGAAAAGACGGACAGCTGGATGCCCTGCTGGAACAGAACGGCCGAAATCTGTCCGGCGGTCAGAAGCAGCGGCTGACCATTGCGCGGGCGCTGGTCAAACAGCCGGAAATCCTGATTATGGATGATTCCGCCAGTGCGCTGGATTTCGCGACAGATCTGAATCTGCGCAGAGCGGTGCGCGCGCTTGGACAGCGGATGACTGTGTTTATCGTGTCCCAGCGAACGGCCAGCGTACGGACCGCGGACCAGATCCTGGTGCTGGATGACGGCAGACTGGTGGGACGGGGCACCCATGAGGAACTGATGCGGGACTGCGGCGTATATCAGGAGATCTATTACTCCCAGTATCCGGAAGAACGAAAGGAGGCGCAGGCATGAGCAGAGGATTCCGACGTGGCGGCGCGCAGAAGCCGCAGAAAGAAAAACAGAATGCCATGGATACGTCTTCCAGCATGGCAGTGTTAAAGAAAGTGCTGGCAGTCATCGGCCGGTATAAGGCGCTGCTGGCAGCCAGCATTGTGATGGCGGCTGTCTCTGTCATCATTCAGCTGTATATTCCGAATCTGTACGGCGATGCCATTGACGGCATCGTGGCGAAACACCGGGTGGATTTCTCCTTGGTGGCCTGGTACGGGCTTCGCATTGCGGTGCTGATGGTGCTGGCCGCACTGGCGACCTGGATCATGAACATCATCAACAACCGTCTGACGTTTCGGACTGTCAGGGATATCAGAGCCCGGGCGATCCGCCAGATTCAGGATCTTCCTCTGTCTTATCTGGATTCTCACAGTTCCGGGGATATTGTGCAGCGTGTCATCGCGGACATCGATCAGCTGTCGGATGGCCTGCTGTTAGGATTTACGCAGCTGTTTTCCGGGATTGTCACGATCATTGCCACACTGGTCTTTATGTTCCAGAGAGATATCGGAATCACCGTGCTGGTGATTGTGATGACCCCCCTGAGCTTTTTTGTGGCCCGTTTTATTTCCACCCGTTCGTTCCGGATGTTCCAGAAACAGACGGCAGTCCGGGGCCGGCAGACGGCGCTGATCAACGAAATGGTCGGCAGCGAAAAAGTGGTGAAGGCTTTCGGCCATGAAGAAACAGCCTCGGAACAGTTCCGTAAAGTGAACCTGGAACTGCAGGAATACTCCCAGAAGGCGGTGTTTTTCAGCTCCCTGACCAATCCGGGCACCCGGGCGGTAAATAATGTGATTTATGCGCTGGTGGCACTGGTAGGCGCCTTTCGGATCCTGGGCGGCAATCTGACCGTAGGCGGTCTGACCGTGCTTTTGTCCTACGCGAACCAGTACATGAAGCCTTTTAATGATATCAGCTCAGTGATTACGGAGCTGCAGAACGCGCTGGCCTGCGCGGCCCGGGTATTCGCGCTGATCGAGGCGGAACCCATGAGCAAAGAGCCGGATCGGGAACTGCAGGTGGCTCAGGGCAGTGTTGCCATTGAACATGCGGCGTTTTCTTATGAGAAAACAAAACCGCTGATTCAGGACTTTAATTTCCGGGCAGAGCCTGGTATGACCGTGGCGATTGTGGGTCCGACCGGATGCGGGAAAACCACACTGATCAACCTGCTGATGCGTTTTTACGATGTGGATGAAGGGAAGATTTCTGTGGATGGACAGGATATTTACCAGGTGACCCGGCAGTCCCTGCGGCGCGGATACGGTATGGTTCTGCAGGAGACCTGGCTGAAACAGGGAACCGTGCGGGAGAATATCGCTTTCGGACGGCCGGAGGCATCCGAAGAGGAAATCATTCAGGCAGCCAAAGAGGCCCATAGCTGGGAATTTATCCGCAGGATGCCGGAAGGGCTGGACACGGTGATTGACGATGACAGTCTGAGCCAGGGACAAAAACAGCTGCTGTGTATCACCCGGATCATGCTGACGCTTCCGCCCATGTTGATTCTGGACGAGGCGACTTCCAGTATTGATACCCGGACGGAAATCCGGATCCAGGAGGCATTCAGCAAGATGATGAAAGGACGGACCAGCTTCATTGTGGCACACCGGCTTTCCACCATTCGCAGCGCGGACCGGATTCTTGTCATGAAAGAGGGAAAAATCATTGAACAGGGAACCCATGAGGAACTGATGGCAGCCAATGGTTTTTATACGTCACTGTATAATTCCCAGTTTGCCGGCACCGCTTCATGAATGGAAAAGAAATCAGAAATTACGGCTTGCAATGGCGAAAAAGCAGGGCTATAATAGAATTAACAAGTGAACAGCGGGGAGCTTGAGGATGACAGCATCCGGACAGGCTGAGAGGAAGGTACACCTTCGACCCATACACCTGATTTGGATAATGCCAACGTAGGAAAGTCTGGAAATAAGATGAGAATACAGGGAAGACGCCAGTCAGGCGCCTTCCTTTTTTTCGTGTTTTTCGCTGTTTGCACAGGAATGAAAGGAAAGGAGCAGGGACCCGAATGGTACAGATTAACGGAGTACAACTGGACACAGCCGGCAGGACACTGGCGGATTATCTGCGGGAAGCGGGCTATGATCCCCGCGTCATTGCTGTGGAATACAATGAAGCAATTCTGCCCAAAGACAGGTATGCCGCTGTGATTCTGCAGGATGGCGATGTGGTGGAGATCGTACAGTTCATGGGCGGCGGCTGACAGACCGTCTGCAGACCGTAAGACACAGGAAGGGCGGAAGTTCCGGACAGAGTTCCGTCTGGGCAGAAACAGAAAGAAGGAGCAAAATGGAGACACAGGACAAATTAGTCATTGGCGGAAAGGAATTTTCCTCCCGGTTTATTCTGGGATCGGGGAAATATTCCCTGAAACTGATCCGGGCAGCAGTGGAAGATGCCGGCGCGGAGATCGTGACACTGGCGGTACGCCGGGCAAATACAACGGAAAAAGAAAATATCCTGGATTATATTCCGGAAGGAGTGACGCTGCTTCCCAATACTTCAGGAGCCAGGAACGCGGAGGAAGCCGTGCGGATTGCCCGTCTGGCCCGGGAGCTGGGATGCGGTGATTTCGTCAAGATCGAAATCATGCGGGATTCCAAATACCTGCTGCCGGACAATCAGGAGACGATCCGGGCGACAGAGATCCTGGCCCGGGAGGGGTTCGTGGTACTGCCTTATATGTATCCGGATCTGAATGCGGCCAGGGATCTTGTTTCGGCCGGCGCGGCAGCCGTGATGCCTCTGGCTTCCCCCATCGGATCCAACAAAGGACTGGCCACCAGAGAGTTTATTCAGATTCTGATTGATGAAATCGACCTGCCCATCATTGTGGACGCGGGAATCGGCAGACCGTCCCAGGCCTGTGAGGCAATGGAAATGGGCGCGGCGGCGATTATGGCCAATACGGCACTGGCCACAGCCGGGGATCTTCCGCTGATGGCTTCGGCTTTTCGCAAAGCCATCGAAGCCGGCAGACAGGCATATTTATCCGGACTGGGACGCGTGCTGCTGCGGGGAGCGGCGTCTTCCGACCCGCTGACCGGATTCCTGCATGACTGAGGAGGTGTACAGAGCAATGGAAAATGAGTTTATCTTTGACTCGGACCAGATGACGGCAAAGAGCCTGGAAAAAAAGCACCGGCTGGAAACCGATCCCTCCTCCCGGACGGATCATATGAAGTACCAGCCGGGGATGGAACAGATTGACTCGGACGTCTGTGAAAAAGTCATGGAGCAGATGAACAGTTATGACTGCAGTCAGTATACGGCCCGTGATGTCCGGGCGGCACTGGATCATGAGATCTGCAGCATCGAAGACTTCAAAGCACTGCTGTCTCCTGCGGCGGAACCGTTCCTGGAAGAGATGGCGCAGCGGGCACGCAGGGAAACAAGCAGGCATTTCGGCAATACGGTGTATCTGTTCACCCCGCTGTATATTGCAAATTACTGCGAAAACTACTGCGTATATTGCGGATTTAACTGCTACAATCAGATCACCCGTGTGAAACTGACGCTGGAGCAGGTGGAGCATGAGATGAAGGTGATCGCGGACAGCGGCATGGAAGAGATCCTGATTCTGACCGGAGAAAGCAGGGCAAAGAGCGATGTGAAGTACATCGGGGAAGCCTGCCGGCTGGCACGGAAATATTTCCGCATGGTGGGACTGGAGGTCTATCCGGTTAATACAGAGGATTACCGGTATCTGCACGAATGCGGCGCGGACTATGTGACGGTGTTCCAGGAAACATATGACACGGACAAATATGAGACCCTCCATCTGCTGGGGCATAAGCGGGTGTGGCCCTACCGGTTTCATGCCCAGGAACGCGCGCTTATGGGCGGCATGCGGGGCGTAGGATTTTCCGCGTTGCTGGGTCTGTCAGATTTCCGCAAAGACGCCCTGGCCACTGGGATGCATGTGTATTATCTGCAGAGAAAATATCCCCAGGCGGAGATGTCCCTGTCCTGCCCGCGTCTGCGGCCGATTATCAATAACGAGAAGATCAATCCCCTGGATGTGGGGGAGCGGCAGCTGTGCCAGGTGCTGTGCGCGTACCGGATTTTTCTGCCTTATGTGGGCATCACCGTATCTTCCAGGGAAAGCGCCCAGTTCCGCAATGGTATCGTAAAAATCGCGGCCACAAAAATATCTGCCGGCGTGTCAACCGGAATCGGAGACCATGAGAGCAAGTATACCGGCAGACAGGCACAGGAAAAAGAAGGAGACGAGCAGTTTGAGATCTGCGACGGCAGAAGCCTGTCCGGGATGTACGAAGATATGTCCGATGAGGGGCTGCAGCCGGTGCTGAATGATTATCTGTATGTATAAAAACGGAGGCGGCTTTTGAAAATCATAGGAGTAACCAGCCGGAAGCTGAGCAGAGAACCGTTTTTGGAACGAATCCGGAAAATTGTCCGCGGACATCCGGATGCTCTGATCCTTCGGGAAAAAGACCTGTCCCCGGAACAGTACCGAAGACTGGCGGCAGAAGTACTGGAACTCTGCCGCCGGGAGCAGGTGACGGGTATTCTGCACAGTTATCCGGCGGCCGCCCGAAGTCTGCAGGCTGCCGCGTTGCATGTCCCGCTGCCCGCCCTTGTGCAGATGTCTGCCGAAGAACGGAAGAGCTTTAGAGTCCTGGGCGCATCCTGCCATTCGGTGGAAGAAGCGCGGCAGGCGGAAGCGCTGGGCTGTACCTATCTGACCGCGGGCCATATTTTCGCGACGGACTGCAAGAAAGGGTTGCCGGGCCGGGGCGCTGAGTTTCTCACGGAAGTCTGCGGGGCCGTGCACATCCCGGTGTATGCCATTGGCGGAATTACGCCGGAGCGCCTGAAAGAGCTGCGCGATACCGGCTGTGCCGGTGTCTGCGTCATGAGCAGCCTGATGGGATGCGCGGATCCGGGCGCGCTGATTGATGCTCTGCGGGAATCAGATTTTATGGAGTGAAAAAAGACCTTTCTGTTCCGGAAAAAGATCCGGATCAGAAAGGTCTTTATGGCAGGCCTGTAAAAACAGTTCTGTATCATTGAGTCCCGCTGCCTGAAAAGCAGTCAGGGCATAAATTCGATTATCCGATCTGTACACCGAGCATCGGGAGCAGATATGTGCACAGGCAGGCGATGATTACGCACAGGACGCAGTACTTGGCGGTGGCGCTCATCAGCTTGCTTTCCTGACCGGACATACCGATGGCTGCTGCACCGATGGCAAGGCCCTGGGGGCTGATCATCTTGCCGATGCCGGCGCCCATGGTGTTAGCGGTAGCAAGCCAGTACGGGTTGGCGCCGATGGCTTCCGCTGTCTGCCGCTGCATATCGCCAAAGAGCACGGTGGTGGAAGTACCGCTGCCGGTTACGAAAGCGCCGATGACACCGATCAGAGGAGATACCAGCGGGAAGAAGTTTCCGGATTTCTCCAGGAGTCCTGCGATATCAGAGGTCATGCCGGAGTGGCTCATTACCTTGGCGGTGGCCAGTACGGCACAGATGGTGACGATGGTCTTCCAGTTGCTTTTTACCGTTTTGACAAAAACTCTGCCCATGGTACCAAAGCTTGCGCCCTGAATCAGTCCGCCGATGATGGCAGCGATGAAGATGATGACACCAGGGGTGTTGATCCAGGTAAAGCCCAGCGGATCACCGGTTCCCGTATAAATCTGGAAACTGCTCTTAATGGAGCTCAGCGGTCCGTTGATAAACGGGATGATCTTGCTGGTGCAAAGCAGGAAGATGAAGATCAGTACGAAAGGACTCCATGCTTTGATGCCTTCCTTTACGTCAAAATGTTCTTCTGCTGCGGCTGCGCCTTCACCGGATTCCGGTACTTTCTTCAGTACGCGGTATTCATCCGGAACCGGGCGGTTTTTGGTTTTTACACCAAGCAGGATGGTAACCACCATACATACGATGGAGCCGATGATATTCGGAAGCTCCGCGCCGATGCCGAAGGCAGTCAGAACCGCCGGGGCAACGAATGCGAGAGAAGAAATCACTGTGATGCCGAAGACACCTTTTAAAGCCTTGAATCCCTTGCCAAGAATGCAGATGGCGATAAACGGAGACAGGAACATCAGAATCAGTTCGATGACAGCGGTATTTGCTGCCAGGGTGCCTACATCCAGCCCGGTAACAGTGGCCAGTGTGGCGGTAGGTACGCCGACAGAACCGAAAGCGGTAGGCGTGGTATTGATAACGAAACAAGCGACTACCGTCAGAATCGGGTTGAAGCCTAACGCAACCATGATACCTGCCGGGATAGCGACTGCGGTACCGAATCCGGCCATACCTTCCATGAAGTTGCCGAATCCCCAGCCGATGATCAGCATCAGGATACGCTGATCCATGGATACGCTGGCAAGCATTTTCTTAATGGAATCCATGGCTTTGGTTTCCAGGGTCAGATTATAGGTAAACAGCGCCGCGATGATAACCAGAATAATCGGCCATAACGCGTTCAGCGTACCTTCCAGCGCAGCGGAAGCAGCGTCGACCGGGCGCATATGCCAGAACGGAATCGCGACTGCCTCAATGGCTGCGATGACCAGCGCGATCACGCAGGCTTTAAAGCCGGCCATCTTGATGC
The DNA here is from genome assembly GCF_000270305.1 of Clostridium sp. SY8519. Classification (NCBI taxonomy): domain Bacteria; kingdom Bacillati; phylum Bacillota; class Clostridia; order Eubacteriales; family Clostridiaceae; genus Clostridium; species Clostridium sp. SY8519. The sequence continues at coordinate 1,876,612 of NC_015737.1, forward strand.
CGCTCAGTGCAACAATCAGCCAGATGATCGGGATTAAAGCAAGGATAAACTTGACAAATAACATAACACAATCCTCCTTTTGTTTTCTTGAAACATTTGTCTATTATAATGCCATATTGCCGGAGAAAATTCAATGCTTTTTATCAAAATAAACAAACGAAAAAAATAAATATTGTTATAATATAGACAAATTAGACAAAATATTATAGGAAAAACTTGACAAAACTTAGGGAGTATGACGAGAGTGAAGGGCAAATTGTACAAAAAGTCAAACAATAGAAACCTGTTGCACTTTCCGGAGCGATTTGTTTATAATATTTTCCGGACCGCTGTTTTTTGCAGAGACAGAGGTCCGGGCGGGGATACTTTTTGTTGATTTTTGCAGAGATGAACAAGTCGCTTTCTTATCCCCCGAAGAGCAGGCTGCCGCTTTTGCGGCAGCCTGTCCTGCTTTATGGTATACTTGACAGAAAAAGAAAGGAAGAAACTGCATGGGCCTGAATCGAACCAGTCTGAAATACCTGGCTGCCGCAGCGATGCTGCTGGACCATATTGCCGCGTTTGTGCTGATGCGGGGAAACGAACCGGGACTGTATGACCTGTTTCGCCTGATCGGCCGTCTGACGGCTCCTGTCATGTGCTATTTTCTGGCAGCAGGGTTTCAGCATACCAGTTCCCTGAAGCGCTATGTCCTGCGGCTTGCGGTATTTGCTGCTGTCGCGCAGCCGGCGTTTGTCTTTGCGCGATTCGGCGCCGGCTGGCCGCGGCATTTGTTTTCCGAGGGAAACATGCTGGTGACGCTGCTTCTGTCTTTGCTGATGCTGGCGGGAATCACCCGGGTGGGAATGTCCGCCGGGAGGATTGCAGCCGCGGCAGGCGCCGTGCTGCTGTCCCTGTTCTGCGACTGGGGCGGGTACGGCCCGCTGATGGTGCTTGTATTTTATATGCTGCGCAGTCAGCCGAAAAAAATGTGGCTGACCTACAGCCTGCTGGCTGTTTGCTGCTGGGGCGGCGCGGCGGCCGCGGCGGTTTCTTCCGGAGAAGCATGGTATCTGAGTCTGTGGAACGGCGGGATGCTCCTGGCGGTTCCGCTGCTGAAGTGTTATGACGGGAGCCGCGGCTCCGGGAGCAAATTTAACAAATGGTTTTTTTATGTGTTTTATCCGGCTCACCTGGCAGTGCTGGGAGGGATACGCTTTGCTGTAGCCTGAGGCGTCCCGCCGGCCGGAGGCGGTTTTGAGAAAAGGAAGGAAAACGGGCTCGGCCCGGAGAAAATTATGAGGACAAATCGATTTACACTGGGAATACTTGCCCCGGTCGATGCGGGGAAAACCACACTGGCAGAAGCGCTGCTGTACCAGGGCGGGAACATCCGGACTCTGGGCCGGGTGGATCACAGGGACGCCCTGTTTGATTATTACCGGCAGGAGCGGGAGCGGGGAATCACGATTTTTTCCAAGTGCGCGCAGCTTACCCTGGGCAGCAAAGAAGTGTCTCTTCTGGATACCCCGGGACATGCGGATTTTTCCGCAGAAATGGAACGAGCGCTGTCTGTCATGGATTACGCGGTTTTGGTCATCAGCGGCACAGAAGGCGTGCAGAGCCATACCCACACCCTGTTTTCGCTGCTGCGCCGCTATCATGTGCCGGCGTTTCTGTTTGTCAGCAAAATGGACCGCCCGGAAGCGGACAGGGCGGCGGTGTGCAGACAGCTGAAAGAGGAGCTGCAGGAAACCTGTGTGGATATCACCGGATATAGGGACAGGCTGGAAAACGATGAGGAGTTTCGCGAGGAAATCGCCCTCTGTGATGAAAAACTGACAGAGCGGTATCTGAACGGGGAGCCGATCGGCGCAGAAGATCTGCGGCAGCTGATTGGGGAGGAAAAACTCTATCCCTGCCTGTTTGGCTCCGCCCGGGAGCTGCAGGGCATCCGGGAACTGATGGAGGCCCTGGAAGAACTGAGCATCTGTCCGGATTATCCGGAGGCGTTCGGCGGACGGATTTTTAAGGTGGCCCGGGATGAAAAAGGCAGCCGTGTCACCTATCTGAAGGTTACCGGCGGCAGTCTGAATGTGCGGCAGGAAGTGACCGGTACGGACGGGACCCGGTCAAAGATCAGTCAGATCCGGATCTATTCCGGCGGACGGTATGATACGGTGTCAGAAGTCCCGGCGGGCACAGTCTGCGGGGTAACCGGGCTGGAGACGGCGCTGGCCGGACAGGGCCTGGGATTCGAAACAGAGGAAATCCGGCCGGAATTGGTGCCGGTCTTTACCTATTCGGTCCTGCCGCCGGAAGGGACGGATCTCCATCAGCTGTTTCGGAAACTTCAGCAGATGACAGAAGAGGAACCGGATCTGGCGGCAGAATGGAAAGAAGAAACCCAGGAAATTTTGCTGCGTCTCATGGGAGAAGTACAGATAGAAGTGCTGCAGCAGGAGATGGAAGAACGGTTTGGTATAAAAGCGGAGCTGGGCGAAGGCGCAGTGGTCTATCAGGAGACGGTGGAAGAACCGGTGATTGGAATCGGGCATTACGAGCCCCTGCGCCACTACGCGGAAGTGCATATCCGGATCGAACCGGGGGAAAGGGGCAGCGGTCTTGCGTTTGCCAATGAGTGTCCGGATGAACTGCTGGACCGCGGCTGGCAGCAGACGGCGATGAACTGTCTGAAAGAGATCCGGCATGTCGGAGTGCTCACTGGATCGGCGCTGACGGATGTAAAACTGACACTGCTGTCCGGAAAAGCGCACAAAGCTCATTCCCAGGGGGCGGATTTCCGGGAGGCGGCGGCCCGGGCGGTGCGTCAGGGGCTGATGAAGGCGGACCCGGTCCTGCTGGAGCCGATGTATGCCTATGAACTGACGGTGCCGGACAGCCAGGTGGGAAGAGCCATGACGGATTTAAATGGAAAAGGCGCCCAAGTGGCACCGCCGCGGCTGGCCGGGGGACGGGCGGTTTTTACCGGCAGGATTCCTGTGTCGGAAGTGAAGGGATACGGGATGGAGGTACTGTCTTACACCGGGGGAAAGGGGCAGTTTGCCGTGAAATTCGACGGATACGAAGTCTGCCATAATACGGCAGAGGTGCTGGAGGCCTGTGAGTACAATCCGGAACAGGATCGGGAGCATCCGGCCGGATCCGTGTTTTGCCGCCGGGGCGCGGGTATCTTTGTCCCCTGGGATGAGACAGATGCCTGGGCCAGTGTGCCGCCGGAAACAGCCGAAACGACGGATCCGCTTTCAGAACAGGCAGACACAGCGCGCGGACCGGGGGCTTCCGGTTCTTCGGCGCGCCGGACCGGAGGCGGATTTGCCGCTGCTTTCGAGGAAGACCGGGAACTGCAGGCCATTTTTGAGCGGACCTACGGCGGATCGAACAGGCAGAAGGCGAAAAAAACGGTTTCTTCGGCAGCCACCGTGTATTCTTCCAGACGTGAAAAAGAGAAAAAACCGGAAGCCTCCTATCTGCTGGTGGACGGATATAATATTATTTTTTCCTGGGAGGAACTGAAAGAACTGGCCAGAGTGAATCTGGATGCCGCCAGGGAGCAGCTGATGGATATTATGAGCAATTACGCCGGATACCGCAGGGACCGGCTGATCCTGGTGTTTGATGCATATAAGGTAAAGGGCGGCACCGAGCATGTGATGCGGTACCACAATATCGATGTGGTATATACCCGGGAAGCGGAAACCGCAGATGCTTACATTGAGCGGGTGACCCGTTCCATCGGGGCGCGGAACGATGTGACCGTGGCCACGTCTGACGGACTGGAACAGATGATTATCTGGGGGCACGGCGCAAAGCGGATGTCCGCGCCGGAACTGAAGACCGCGGTGGAGGATGCCGGGATGGAACTGCGGGCCTATATGAAAGAGCAGCGCAGAATTACCGGGCATCTGTTCGATGATGTGTCGGACCGGGACGCGCAGTATCTGGAAAATATCCGTCTGGGGCGTACAGAACCGGAAGAAGAATAAAACCGTATCCGATACGTCCAAAAAAGTGGTTTATGCAAAATCTGCTTGTATCATGCTGGACATTTCTGTAAAATGTACTACAAAGGGTCAGTCTGCCCCAAAGCGAGGCCGCCGTGCAGCGCGATGGGCCGGAACAAAGCAGATTGGTACAGCAACGACGGGGCAGAAAGCCCGAAGCACTTTTTGGAAGGAGTGTGATTGGACATGGTAGAATGGAAGGATTTTGCACAGAAATATGCAGATAAATGCCGCAATCACGATGTGATATCCGAGGAACTGTTTGACCGGTACGGGGTAAAACGGGGCCTGCGTGATAAGAACGGGGCAGGTGTGGTAACCGGCCTGACGAACATCTCCAGGATTGACGCGTTTAAAATGAAAGACGGGAAAAAAACACCCTGCGACGGCGAACTGCGGTACCGCGGCTATAATATCTGTGACCTGGTGGAGGGTATCCACGGCCGCCGTTACGGATATGAGGAAATCGCGTATCTGATTCTGTTCGGAGAACTGCCTTCGGAAGCGGACCTGAATTTCTTTATCGATATTCTTTCCAGATGCCGCCGGCTTCCTACAAATTTCACCCGGGATGTCATTATGAAGGGCCCCACCGGCGATCTGATGAATTCCATGACCCGCAGTGTGCTGACACTGGCGTCCTATGTGGACAATCCCCATGATACGTCCCTGGAAAATGTGCTGATCCAGTGTATTCAGCTGATCAGCGAATTCCCGATGCTTGCAGTTTACAGCTATCATGCCTACAATCACTATGTCAGAGATGACAGTCTGTATATTCACCGGCCGGATCCGAATCTTTCCACCGCGGAAAATATTCTGATGATGCTGCGGCCGGACAAAAAGTTTACCGCTGTGGAGGCAATGGTGCTGGATATCGCCCTGATTCTCCATATGGAGCATGGCGGCGGCAACAACTCCACGTTTACCACCCGGGTGGTTACTTCCGCCGGATCGGACACCTATTCGGTAATCGCCGCAGCGCTTTCTTCCCTGAAAGGACCGCGGCATGGAGGAGCCAATGCCAAAGTGGTGGAAATGATGCGGCATATCCGGGACAATGTGTCGGACATTACAGATGAGGACGAAGTCAGAGATTATCTGGGCCGGATCCTGATGGGAGAGGCCTTTGACGGAAAAGGGCTGATCTATGGCATGGGACACGCGATTTATTCCAAATCCGATCCCAGAGCCAATATTTTCCGCGGCTTTGTCAAACGGCTGGCCGAGGAAAAAGACCGGAAAGATGTCTTTGACTTTTATTCTATGGTAGAGCGTCTGGCTCCGGAGGTCATTGCGGATAAAAGACGGATCTACAAAGGTGTCAGCGCCAATGTGGATTTTTACAGCGGTTTTGTCTACAGCATGCTGGACATCCCGGTGGAGCTGTTTACGCCGATGTTTGCCATGGCGCGTATTGTGGGATGGAGCGCCCACAGACTGGAAGAACTGGTAAATGCGGATAAAATCATCCGTCCGGCCTACACCAGCGTGGTGACGGACCGTGATTACATTCCGATAGAAGAGCGAAAGGATACCCATGTCTGATAAGGAAAAATCACTGGAAACACTGTCTGATTCCGTGTATTACAAAGAATATCTGGGAGAGGCCCGGGCCGCGGATACGCTGTCCGCGGGAGAACTGAACGTATTGTATGAAATGCTCCCTTCCAGGGATCCGGCAGTGACAGACCGTATTGTCAACGGCTGGCTGATGCGGATCATTGCCATGGCGGCAGAGGAGTCGGAAGCGCCGGTTCCCGCCGATGATCTGATCCAGGAGGGAAATATGGCGCTGTGGACCGGGCTGGCGCAGATCGATCATCCCATGCCGGGAACAGAGGTGGACGAACTTCTGAAACAGACGGTACAGAATGCGATGCGGGATTATATCCGGATGGAAACCGGGCACAAATCCCAGGAAGAGGCGGCTGTCGGCAAGGTGGCGCTGGTACGTCAGGCACAGGAGTATCTGGCGGAGACCAACGGAGAAGTGCCGGATTTGAAGACTTTAAGTGAATTTACCAAACTGAGTGAAGCGGAAATCACAGATGTGCTTGCGCTGCTGAAAGAATAACAGCGGAAAAAAGCTGCTGAATCAGGAAGCCCCCGGAAAGGAAGTCGTTCTGACGGGGGACGGATGGTTCAGCAGCTTTCTTCCGGCGCCAGGTTGCAGGCTTTGTCCATCAGGATCTCCATGAAGATCGGAATAATCGGATTCAGGTTGGAGCGGCACCAGACAGCAGTCAGAAACAGAAGGTCTGTCGTGCCTTCCAGGGGGACGTTGGCGACGGCCCTGTTTAAGAGGGAGATGCTGTTGGAATCCTGTACCGTGTATCCCAGGCCGGATTCGATGTTCAGCAGCATGTCCTGAATACTGCGGGCCGTGATGATCTTGCGGGGGGTGAAGCCGTTGGCGGCGCACAGGTCGATAAGGCTGTTGTAAGCGCCGTGGGATACATCCGGAGAGATGGCGATTAGGGTATCTTCCGCCATCTGGTTAATGTTGACGCCGGATTTTCCCGCCAGCGGATGGGATTTCGGCATGGCGCACACGCCGGTGCTGCAACGGAAATTCTGGGAAACGATTTTATCCTGGGGGAAATCGGTCAGATCAAACGCCATCGTCAGGGCGATATCTACCTGACCGTTCAGGACATTTTCCCGGAGATCCTTGAAATTTCCGGACTGAATGTCTACATTGATGAGCGGGTGTTTCTTTCGGAGGGTTTTCAGTACTTCCGGCAGGAAATTATCGGAACGCTGCGTCTCGATGACGCCGATGCGCAGAAGGCCGCTCTGGCCGATTTCCACATTGCGCGCCTGATCCACAGCCTGGTCGATTTCCTTCATTAAGCGGGAAAATTCGCGGTACAGAACAGCGCCGCCCGGGGTTAAGCGGACGTATTTCCTGGTGCGGATAAAGAGCTTCATATTCAGTTCGTTTTCAAGATTGGATATATTGCGGCTGAGGGAAGACTGCGCAATAAAGAGATGATTGGCAGCTTCGGTAAAATTCAGGCACTGGGCCACCTGAAGAAAACATTGAATCTGAAAGGTTGTCATCCTTGCCTCCGAAAGGGTATGCGTCTGCATACCGGCACTTTATTTTGTAAGTATTTTATCCAATTGAAGGGAAAAAAGCAAGAAATTACAGCCGGAGGGCGAAGGCCTCGGAAAGGAGAACCCGGAATGGAACAGAACTATCAGAAAGAAAGAGCGGCAGTGACGGATGTCTGCCATAAATTATGGCAGAGGGGAATCGTCGCGGCAAATGACGGAAATGTGTCCGTGAAACTGGATGAGAATCATTTCCTCTGCACGCCTTCCGGTGTCAGCAAGATCGATATTACACCGGATATGCTGGTGGAAGTCGATGGAAGCGGACAGGTGCTGTACGCAAAGGACGGCTTAAAACCTTCCTCCGAAATGAAAATGCACTTCCGCTGTTATGAGAAGAGAAAGGATGTCAGGGCAGTGGTACACGCCCATCCGCCGGTGTCTACCAGCTACGCGTCCATGGAACGGGCGCTGGACGGCTATCAGATTATGGAATCCATCGTCAATCTCGGCGCCGTTCCGGTGGCGCCCTACGCGCGTCCCTCTTCGGACCAGGTGCCGGATTCCATTACCCCGTATCTGGAACACCATGACGCGATTCTGCTGGCCCATCACGGCGCCCTGACGCTGGGAGACTGTCTGCAGACCGCATATTTCCGTATGGAGACACTGGAAATGACAGCGAAGATGTCTCTTTGCATCCATTTGCTGGGCGGCGAGAAGGATCTGCCCAGGGAAAAAATTGACGAACTGATCGACTTAAGAGAGAACGGGTACCGCCTGACCGGACGGCATCCGGGTTATGTAAAATATAACAGCACAGAGGAAATCGGCGAATGATCGTATTTGTAACCGGCGGCAGCGGCAGCGGCAAATCGGAATACGCGGAGTCCGTGAGTCTGGCACTGGGGAAAAACAGAAAAAAAATTTACCTGGCTACGATGCGGAATCAGAACGCGGTCAGTCAGGCGAGGGTGGACCGCCACAGAAAATTAAGAGCGGGCAAAGGGTTTGAAACCCTGGAACAGGCAGCCGGACTGGAAGACATCCGTCTTCCGGGAAGACCGGTGGTGCTTCTGGAGTGCCTGTCCAATCTGCTGGCGAATGAGATGTTCGCGCCGGCAGACGGGACGGACAGAAAGGAACGGCTGCAGGAAGTGATCCTCGGGGGAATCCGCCATCTGGCACAGGAAGCAGAGCACCTGGTGATTGTGAGCAACCAGGTGTTTTCTGACGGCCGTGCCTATGATCGGGAGACCTTGCGTTACATGCAGGTGTTAGGCGGATTAAACGCCTCCTGCGGGGAGATGGCAGATGAAGCCTGGGAAGTAGTCTGCGGGATACCGGCGGCGCTGAAACAGACAGGAGCAGAAAATGAAGTTAATTGAAAATCTGATCGTGGCATTTTCCATGTATTCCAAGATACCGATGCCGCATATCGAATGGAACAAGGAAAATATGCGTTATACACTTTGTTTTTTTCCGCTGATCGGGTGTGTGATCGGCCTGTTAAACTGGGCCTGGTTCCGGATAACCCTGCTGGCGGATTTCCATTCCTCCTTTGTGACGGCAGTCTTTCTGCTGATCCCGATTCTTGTCACCGGAGGAATTCATATGGATGGTCTGCTGGATACCGCGGACGCCCTGTCCTCCTGGCAGCCAAGGGAGCGGCGGCTGGAAATTCTGAAGGATTCCCATGCGGGAGCCTTTGCCATTATTACCTGCTGCTGTTATTTTATTGCGCTGTTTGGAATCTGGTCGCAGATTACGCCGAAGGCATTGCTGGTGCTGGGCGTCGGCTTCAGCTTAAGCCGGGCCCTCAGCGGCTACGGCGTGGCTGTCATCCCCTGTGCCAAAGGCAGCGGACTGGCCCATACGTTTGCGGAAGCAGCAGACCGGAAGATCTGCCGCAGGGTGCTGACAGCAGAAATCGTCCTGTGTGCCGGCACCATGACTGTCATAGATCCGGTGCGGGGCGCGTTTGCGGCGGCTGCCGCCTTTCTGACCTTCCTGGCCTGCCGCCGGCTGGCCCTGCGCAAGTTTGGCGGTACCACAGGGGATATTCAGGGATTTTTTCTTCAGATGTGTGAACTGATTATGACTTTTGCGGCTGTACTGGGAGGTGCCTTATGTTCCTGATTGTCGGAGGAAGATTTCAGGGAAAAACCGAATTTGCCCGCAGGCTTGCGGAAAAACAGAAAAAAACGGGGTCCCTGCAGGTCCTGGACTGCCGGGAGATTCCGGAGGGACAGCCGGTGGAACTGTCGCTGGGACAGATGGCGCAGGCAGATGTGGTGGCCTGTTATGAAGTGTTTGTAAAGAAGCTGCTGGAAGAACAGCGGAACGCGGCAGCACTGACGGAAGATCTGGTGTGCGGGAATCCGGAAGTAATTGTGACGATGACGGAGCTGGGGTGCGGCATCGTTCCGATGGATGCCGGGGACGTCGCGTGGAGAGAGGCCAGCGGCAGAATCGGCTGTGCCCTTGCCGCAGGAGCAGAGGAAGTCTGGCGGATGGTCTGCGGGCTGCCCCAGAAGTTAAAATAGTGTACCGGGCAGAAAAAATAATGCTTCCGGCAGTCTGCACAAAGAAATAACATGGGAAAAGAGACGGTTTTACGCGGAACACGCGGAGCCGTCTTTTTGTATTTTTCGGAAAATATGTGAAATCCTGCCAATGTCAAATAAAATTCCATGTGTTATAGTCCAAATGTAACAAATGTTGGAGCGCAAGGGGGCAGAAAAGTTATGAAAGAAATTTTTGAACAATACGGAGCGGTTATCATTACCATTGTCGCGATTATTGCGCTGCTTGCCATTCTGCACGCGTTGCTGGACCAGTCGGATGGAGGTATTGTATACCGGGCCTTTACCGGTGTGCTGGAAGATTTCTACAAAAATGCCCAGGGATATCTGCCGGGAAAGTAAGCAATACAGGGGGAAGGAAAGTTGCGGGAAGAGAAGAAGTGGGATTATGTCCTGGAACCGGAAGATTACGGACCGCTGTGGCGGTGGGTCAGGGATACGGATATTACGGATATTGATTACAACGGAACCTCTTTATGGATTACCGACAGCCGGAATATACGCAGGCAGGAGTCTGCGGCAGGGATCAGCGCCGCCTTTGTGGAGCGATTCTGCGCGCTGATTGCCAATCAGGTGAGCTGTCAGTTCAACAAGGTAAACAATCTGCTGGAAGCGGAGACAGACTGTCTGCGGATCAGCATTGTCCATGAGTCCGCGGCGATTTCCGGCCGCAGTATCTGTATCCGCAAGTCATTGCCGATCTGCAGAATTACCTGCGAAAGCGCGGTGCAGACCGGATACTGCAGTGAGCGGATCCTGAATTTCCTGATTCATTGTGTCCGGGCGCAGATGAATCTGGTTTTTATTGGGGAGCCCGGCTGCGGCAAGACAGAAGCGGCAAAATTTTTTTCCACATTTATTCCGGCGCAGGACCGGGTGATTACGATTGAGGATACGCCGGAGTGGCACTACCGGGAGATGAACCCGGGAAAAGACTGCGTAGAGATCCGGGTGGGGCCGCATATGACGTATACCAAGGCGATCCGTACCAGTCTGCGGCAGAATCCCCGCTGGCTGATGCTGTCGGAAGCCAGGTCCACAGAAGTGAAGAGCCTTCTGGAATGTCTGTCCACCGGCGTGCACGGGATTACGACACTGCATGCGGATGATGTGCGCAAGGTGCCGGACCGGATTTTGAATATGATGCCGGACCGGACAGACGCGGATCGGCTGGAAAATGATGTCTATGCGTTCCTGGATACGGCGGTGCTGATTCGAAGAGTCTGGGATCCGGTCAGCGGAACCGTCCGGCGCGCGATTGACCAGATTGGCATTCTGTCTAGGGATCCCGCAGGCAATCACATGGTACAGATTCTGGAGGGCGGACAGGAAAATGGGACAGCGCTTCCCGAGGATTTCTTGGAACGCATGCGGAGAAACGGAATTACAGATCCCTATCGGACGGATGGACCCGACAGGGCAGAAAACCGGTTACTGAAAAAATAAGACCGACGCTTTCAGTCCGGCAGACAGGGAGGAATTGCGGATGAGCAGAAAGAACAGAAAGATCCGGCTGCGGAACAAAAGGAACAGGCATCCGGACAGGGCGGATTTCCATGGGTATGGACTGGCGGAGCATCCGGCGCGGCAGGCCGCTGTGTTTTTCGCCGCGGCAGGGCTCTGCGGGCTGTTCTGCGCGGGATTTCGGACCGGCTGGCTGTTTTTCTTTCTTACGGTGGCAGCAGTGGAGACACAGGTGCCGTCCCTTCTGTATCTGCACTGGCGCAGAGTGTATGAGACCAGGCGTTTTCAGGAAGTGCGGGCTTATATGGAGCAGATGGAATATTCTTTTCTGGAGAGCGGGAAGCTTTTAAACGCCTGGAAGGAAACCTATGCAGCCATGCCGGAAGGCCCGATGGGACATCAGCTGAGGGAAGCGCTGCATACGGTACTGGAGGCTAGCACACCCGGACGTCCGGAACGCTGTGCCTGCAGACAGATCGAGGAGAATTACGGCTGCCCGGAACTGACGCGTATGCACGACTTTCTGCTGAACGCGGAGGAGATCGGGGGAGATATGCGGGAATCCATCCGCATTCTGCTGAAAGAAGGGGAATTATGGGAAAAACGTGTGCAGAAGCATCGAAAGGAACAGCTCCGGTATCTGCGGGACGTGGTTGTGGCCATCGGTCTGTCGGCGGGAATCTGCATGGCGGCACTGGCAATGCTTCCGGGAGAAACACGGATTTATGCCCATCCGCTGGTGCGGATCACGGATCTGGCCCTGATTTTTCTGGATATCCGGATTCTGCGCCGAACCATGGCGGCAGTCTCCGGATCTTTGCTGCAGCAGAAGGAAACACAGCGGGAGATACTGCTTCGCTATGAACGGTACCAAAGCTGGACACCGGAAAAAGAAAGAAAAGTTTCACTGGTTCTGGCGGCGATACCGGCCGCGGGGATGGCGGCCGCCGGGGCGGCGCATCTGGACAGCCTGCTTCCGCCGCTGGCTGCAGCAGCGGTACTGGCCCTGTTTCAGCATAGAATCCGGCATGGACTGGACAGAAAACGTGTCCATACAGATATGTGCCGGGCTTTTCCGGAGTGGCTGCTGCAGATGGGGCTGCTGCTGCAGAGTGAAAATGTACATGTAAGCATTACACGGTCGCTGGATCAGGCGCCGCTGATCCTGCAGGAGGAATTGCGGAAGCTGCTGCGGGGAATGAAGCGCAGCCCGGAATCCCAGACACCCTATCAGAATTTCCTGAAAGAATATGGGGTGCGGGAAGCGGCGCCGGCAATGCGGATGCTTTATACAGTGGCAGCGGGAAGCGGCGGAAATCCGTCGGATCAGATTGCCGCCCTTGTGGAAAAAAACATGGATCTGTACGATCAGACCAGGCGGGAGGCAGACGCGGACCGGCTGGCAGGCCTGTATACCATGTTTCTGATTCCTTCTGTGACCGGCATGCTGAAACTGGCGGCAGATATGACCATGTTTATGCTGACCTATTTCGGGACGCTGGCCCGGCTGGGCAGCTGACAGATTACAGATTACAGGGAGGAACTGTGCATGAGTGAAATCATCAAAGCGTTTCTTGGAATTTATCTGATTGTCCTGTTTCTGACCGTATCCGTCAGTCTGCTGGGAGTTTCGGCCGAGCGGGCCGGGGCCAGCGAGGCGCTGCACACCTATGCGAGAGAGCTGCAGGAAGGCAATTACGCCCGGCCGGTTTTTCAGACATGCGGAAAACAGGCAGCGGAAAAGTGCTGGAAACTGACGGCTGATCTGGAGTATGACACGGGCACCGGGCAGCGTGTGGAGATTTCAAAAGAGGGGGAGCCAGACAGAATCCCTCCGACGGGTCAGGCGGCAGGAGAAATACGGAAGGCGCGTCTGTGCCTGGAATATCCGGTCAGGCTGCCGCTGTTTCGGATTTATGGGAGCGGAAAAGTGTTTTGTACGGCATAAAGCAGACCGGAAGAGTGTTCTGCACGGCATAAAGCCGGCCGGAATGAATTCCATGGCAGAACGAGGAGGGAAAAACAGTGAAAGAACTATTGGAGGAGTATGGCTTAAGCCTGGTTTATCTGTGTGCCGGAGGAGTTTTCGCGCGCGTGCTGCTGCAGGTTCTGAAGCAGGTATCCTAGGGAACACGGAAAGACGGAGGGGAGCGTTTGTATGAAACAGATATTCCGTACCTACGGCGCGGCGCTTCTGACGGGTGCGGCGGTTTTGCTGGCGCTGTCTCTGCTTCTGACAGGAAGCGGCGGACAGGGAACAGGATTTTTTTCTGCAGCCGGTGGACTGACAGCAGGAGCCTGGTCGGGAGAAACAGCCGGAAATCCGGAAAAAGGAGCAGAAAACAAGATGGATCCTTCCGCAGAAAAGAACCGTCTGCAGCTTACGCTGCAGCCGGGAGTGATTTCGGCCGGCCGGGAATACAAAGCGGAAGATCTTTTTGCGGCCTTCGATCCGCAGGGAAAGCCGGCGGAGGCAGAATTTTACGCAGCATCGGTACGGCCGGCATCCGGCTGCCGAATTTCACGGAATCCTGCGGCCGGCGGTCAGTCGTTTTATTTTTCCAAGGCTGGTATTTATGAGGCATCCATCTGCCTGACGGACCGCCGGGGTTCTGTGGTGCGGAGAAGCTTGCGTATCCCGGTCGACTGCGGAAACAGAAACAGGGAGTGATCAATGAAAACAGCAGTATTCGGGGCAGTGACAGTTCTGCTGGCGATTCTGAGCCTTGCGGTTCTTCTGACGGTCAGGGACAGGGAAATCCGCAGCAGTGAACTGCAGCAGGCGGTTACACTGGCAGTGCGGACAAGCCTGCGGGAACAGATGCTGTCCGGAACGGAGGAACCGGCCGGACAGTCTGAGAAACAGAGACAGATGACCGAACAGGTGCAGCAGAGAATTCTGGAGCAGATCGGGCGTCGGTCCGAAATCTGTATTGAAGTGCTGGAAGCGGATGCGGGGATGGGAATTCTGTCGGTAAGGGTTACGGAAACCTGGCCGGAGCTGAACGGCTCCACCGGCCGGCTGGTATGTGTGCGGACCGCTGTATGGGACAGAAACCGGTGAAACGGAACAGAAAGGGCAGGGATATGAAACGACAGGGAAAGAGACTTCTGGCAGGCATGCTGGCCGGAATGGCCGTATTCTGGTCCTGTCCGGCGGGACTGCTGGCAGATGCGGGGATGGGAAAAGGCGTATATAAAGTGGCGACGGCATCCGGACTGTACCGGGCGGTGCGGGATCCTTCCTGCAGAAAAATAGTGCTGGGAGGAAATATCGTTCTGAAAAACAGTCTGCAGGTGTCAGAAAATCTGACCATCTGTGCTTACAGCCGCCGGGAAATTGCGGCGCAGCAAGCGGTGGCAGAAGTGACGGACAATGGGAAACTGACGCTGGATGGCAGCGTTACCCTCCGGTCTGCCGATCCGAAGGCAAGGGTGCTGTCTGCTGCGGGGCGGCGCTCCGCTGTTGCGGTAAAAGGGAATACGGTGATCCGGGGCGGCGCTGTGGGTATTTACAGCCGGGGAAATGAAATAACGGTCAGCGGTGGAAAAATCACCGGAGCGGCAGAACACGGAATTTTGATGAACCGGGGTGTATTGAAGATGAGCGGCGGCGTCATCTGTGCCAATGGAACCCTGGGCAGCAGCCGGAACCGGGGAAGTTACGGCGGCGGGATTTTTCTGTATGATGGCGCCGTACTGCGGATGGATGGAGGGATACTGGCAGGCAATCGCGGATGCAGCGGCGCGGCGCTGTATATTGATGATAACTGCAGCGCGAAAATCACTGCGGGAAGAATCGGCGGGATCGACGGATACTACGGGGCGCCATCGCTGAACCGCCCTTCTGTGCCAGATGAATGGAAAGGAAATTACGCCAGGGAGTCCGCGCCCGGCGCGGCGGGCAGGAAATATGCCGGCGGAGAGGGCGGAGCAGTTTACAACCGGGGGCTTCTGGAGATTTCCGGCAGCAGACAGCGCCCGGTATCCATGGATTACAATATCGCGAAAGGACAGTCCGGCGGAGGCGCCATCGGCGCGGCGGGAGGCAGCGTATGCATCACCGGATACGTGCAGCTGAATCAAAACAGAACCTGGTCCTCGGACGCGAAAGAGGCGGCGCAGATGATGTATGGTTCCGACCGGAACGGAGAAGGCGGGGCCATTCGGATCGGATGGGTGGATTCGGTGGAATGTACGCAGCTGTTCCTTGGATGCAGCCGGAAGGGGCGGCCGGTGGAAAGCCATATTGCCATCTGTGGAAACAGGGCCAGCGGGGATGGAGGAGCCATCATGGTGTCCAACCATATGTTTGAGCTTTGCCGGGCAGTGGGCAGCCGCGGGGCAGACGGGAGCCCGCAGCGTTCGGAAATCCTGATTGCGGATAATTACAGCGCGGAAGACGGTGGAGGCGCCTTAAAGGCAACGGGAGGCAGTCTGTATCTCAGCGGCTGCACTTTTCGGAATAACAGGAGCCGTACCACAGGAGGGGCGGTAGCCAGCGCTTCCGGCCATACAGAAATCCATTACAATGTTTTCCTCGGAAACCGTTCGAAGGGAACCGGGAGCGGCATACAGCTGTATCACAGCAGCGGGGGAAGTACCGCTGCCGGCAGCATACGGGGAAATCTGTTTCAGAATAACCGGTCAGATTCCGGCGGAGTGCTGAGTATCAGCCGTCTGCGGAAAAGGAAAGTGACAGTCGCGGACAATCGTCTGCTGCGCTCCCGTCCGGCAGCCTGTCTGTATCGCGGCAGCCAGGTGACAGCCGGCGGGAATCAGATCATACAGACGGCAGGAGACGGCGTAAGAATCTCCGGAGGAGCGGTACATATGTCCGGGGAACAGATATCCGCCAGTGAAGGACATGGAATTTTCAGCAGCGGAACGCTGTATCTGCGGGATTCCCGGATTCGTGACAATCGGGCCGGATATGGAAGCGGCATTCTCCTGTCCGGCCAGGGGAAACTTTTTCTGCAGGGAGAACTGCAGATGCGGGAGACGGATGAGATTTACCTGAAAGAACAGACGGAAATCTGCGTGTGCGGCACGGTTCGGCTGCCGGACGCCGGTCAGCTTTCCATCGGACTTCCCGGAACACAGCGCCGGCCGGGCCGAGTGATGGTCAGAAATCAGAGCAGCCAGTCCGATGAGGCGCTGTTTGAACCGGCGGGAAGAACCAGCCTGTTCCGACTGTCATTTTCCCGCACGGTCAACGGCGCGTCGGCAGTGCTGCGCATGTCCGGAAGGGAACAGCAAAAAGCCGGTGCGGGGAGCCCTTCCCAAAATGGTACGCTGTATCTGAGTGAAGCCTATCCGATTCGCTATCACGGAAATCGGGGCAAAAGTTTTGGCAGTCTGTCATCCGATGATATTCGGGTACCGAAGACACAGATCAAATACTGGCAGGAGGATCTTAAGCTGTCTGTGCAGGAACCGGAGTTATCCGAACGCGCGCGCAGATACAATTACTTTTTCGGATGGATTCGGAAGTCAGACGGGAAAAAGCAGACAGGAACTGTTTTCACCGAAAATCATTCCGAAACGTTTCTGGCAGACTGGAAAGAAAATACTCCGCCTCAGGTGCAGCTGCCGGAACGGTATTTCAGTCTTCCGGCGATACAAAAGGGGAAAGTGACAGAAAAAGTACTGAAAGACGGACTGGATGCTTCAAAGATCCGGGATAAGGAAAGCGGCGTAACGGTGCGGTTCCCGGACTGGGATCCGCTGGAGGCGGCAGAGAACCGGGGAACAGGAAGTCACAGGATACAGGTGCTTGCCACGGATGAGCGGGGCAGAAGTACCTCTGCCTGGATGGTGCTGCATATTGTGGATCCAAGCCTGCCCCCGGGGGCAGAAGGCCGCCTGCGTATGATCAGTCCGGATTACAGCAGAAACAGCCGGGAAACGGGGGGATTTTCAGAACAATCGGTCTGGAGAACAGAAGAAGGACAGCAGCGGCTGGAGCAGCTGTGGGCGCGTCAGAACTCCGGAAAAGAATATAGAGCCAGAAGGTTTTCCTGGGAGGAGATTCTCCGGCTGAAAAAAATAAAACAATAAAATAAAACATGGATCAGGTAAAATGTCTGTTTCCTTCCGAACTGCGCGTGGTGAAGCGGAATATCTTATGTTATACTGTGTTTTATGAGCAGACGACGAAAACAGAAAAAAAATAAAAAACCGCTGATTCTCGCAGGCGCTGTGATCCTGGCGATTCTGATCCTTCTGGGATTGTTTCGCTGCGGCGCGGGAAGGATGGCGGGACGGAATGCTTCCTATACCGTGAAAGACGGGGTTCCGGATTTTATTACGGTGGATCTGCTGACGGTCAATCCCTATTCCAGGCCGGGCACTGCGTTAAAATCAGTAAACGGGGTTGTCATCCACTATACAGCCAACCAGGGATCTTCCGCCCAGGCCAACCGGGATTATTTTGAAGGCCTGAAGGATTCCCATGTGACAAAGGCCAGCGCACATTTTGTTGTGGGGCTGAAGGGAGAAGTGATTCAGTGCATTCCCACGGCAGAAATGGCTTACGCTTCCAACAGCCGCAATTCGGATACCGTGGCAATTGAGTGCTGTTACAGGAAAACGGACGGTTCCTTTGAATCAGCGACGTATGCCTCAGTGATCAAACTGACGGCATGGCTGTGTCTGAAATACAATCTGTCTGCGGAGGATGTCATCCGGCATTATGACGTGACAGGGAAAAACTGTCCGAAATATTATGTGGAGCATCCGGACAAATGGAAGACCTTCCGTAAGGATGTGAACGCCATGCTCAAAAAAATGAAGAAAAACAGTTAAGCAAGGAGAGACTGAATGGAAACAGGCAGGAAACAGGCGCTGCTGCAGGAATGTTATAACCGCCTGAAACGCAGAGAGGAAATCAGGGAAAATCTGATTTTGTTAAAAAAAGAACTGAAGGACCCCCAGGGGATGCTTCTCTGGAAACAGATCAGCGGGGGAGATGCTGACAGCATCATGCGCTGCCTGTCGGATCAGGATCCGAAGGTCAGAAAGAACGCGGCGCAGATCCTGGGGGCACTTCGTGTTGCGGATGCGGTGGATGTGCTTATGGATGCCTATGAAGCCGAAGACAGGAGATTTGTGCGCCCCGCATATCTGCAGGCGCTGCGCGGAATGGACTGTTCCGAATATTTGCCGGACCTGAAAAAGCGTCTGAAGGAACTGACGGAACAGCCGGCGGCGGCAGATGAAAAGAAACATCTGCGGGAGGAAATCCACGCCCTGGCCGAACTGCTTCAGTCACAGGAAGGAGCCGGACACAGGTTTCAGGGATACGGACAGACCCATCGGGTTTTTCTGAAAACAGAGCATCCCTTTGTCAAAGGGGTGGCGGATCGGATAACCGAAAAACATAAGGTTATGAAAAGCGGGGTACTGACTGAAACCGCGCAGCTGAAGGAACTGATGCAGATCCGGTCGGTTGACGAGTTTTTGTTCCTTCTGACTGCGCGGAAGCTCCCGGCGGATCTTTCAGATCTGGCGAAAGAGCTGATGGAGGAAGGCCTCGGCACATTTCTGGAAAAAAACCACAGCGGTACTGGCCCGTTCTGCTTCCGGATCGAGATGCTGGGGGTGGCGGATCCGGAAGAAAAGCGGCGTCTGGTCAAAGAAGCGGCGGAAAAGCTGGAAGAAGCCAGCCGGTTTTTCCTGATCAACTCACCTTCCGGCTATGAGGTGGAAATCCGGCTGATCCGGGGACAGGACAGACGCTGGGTATCTTTCCTGAAACTGTATACCCCGGAAGACAGCCGGTTCCGGTACCGGCGCGGCTGGGTGGCCGCCGGAATGCAGCCCCATGTGGCTGCCGGCCTGCTGGATTTGGCGCAGCCCTGGCTGAAGGAACACGCGCAGGTGCTGGATCCATTCTGCGGCGCGGGAATCTGGCTCATCGAACGCAACTACAGGAGTCCGTCCCGCAGTGCCTACGGCATTGATACATTCGGAGAGGCCATTGATAAGGCGCGGATCAACGCGGAGACCGCGCATATGCCGATTCATTTTGTGCACAGGGACTTCTTTGATTTCCGTCATGAGTATCTGTTTGATGAGATCCTGGCAGACATGCCGGAGATTGCGGGAGCTTCCCGGGAAACGCTGGATCAGTTTTATGAAAGATTCTTCCGGAAGGCCAAAACCCACCTGACAGAGAATGGAATTATCCTGTGTTATTCCAGGGAAATGGGACGGATCAAGAAACAGCTGCGGATACAGAAGGAATACCGACTGATTGCGGAATATGAGATCAATGCCAGAAGCGGCAGGTATTTTTTCGTGATCGGGAGAAGAAAAGGAAACGGCGGACAGCAGCAGGAGAGGCATTGACTATCCGATAACTGCATGATAATATGATTTCATCAATTTATCATGTCACCGATTTATCACAGCGCAGTGACGGTGATGACGGGAGGAAAGCTTATAATGAAAAAGAAGATTATCAGTGTCATGCTGACAGCAGCGATGGCGGTTGGTATGCTGACAGCCTGCGGCTCTTCATCCGACAAGGGAGGATCAGCAGGAAGCAGCGCATCGTCTGACAAGACATCAGTATCCGCACAGGAGGAGACGATGACCGCAGACCAGGCAAGAAAGCAGGAGTCCGGCAGGACCAAGCTGGTGCTGGGATTTGACGCGGAGTACCCGCCTTATGGATATATGGCGGACGACGGCAGCTATACCGGATTTGACATCGAGCTGGCCAAGGCAGTCTGCAAGCTGGAAGGCTGGAAGCTGGTGCCAACGCCGATCAACTGGGATTCCAAAGACCAGACACTGAATTCCGGGGAAATTGACTGCATCTGGAACGGATTTACCATCAACGGCAGAGAAAAGGATTATACCTGGTCAGAGCCCTATGTAAACAATACACAGGTGATTGTAGTAAGCGCGAAATCCGACATTTCCAAGCTCAGTGATCTTTCCGGCAAGACGGTGGGCGTACAGGCGGCTTCCGCAGCCCTGTCCGTTCTGGAAGATTCCCAGAAAAAACTGGCAGACAGCTTCGCAGCTTTGAATCAGTTCGCGGATTACAATGTAGCGTTTACAGAACTGCAGGGCGGTTCTTTGGATGCGCTGGCCATTGATGTGGGTGTGGCGCAGTACCAGATCAAAAAACGGGGCACAAGTGACTACAGGATCCTGGACGAAAAGCTGAATTCCGAACAGTACGGCGTCGGATTCAAAAAAGGCAATACCGCCCTGGCAGCAATCATCAACGATGATATGAACAAGCTGGCAGCAAATGGAACGGTCACCAAACTTGCCAAGAAATATGATATTGCGGATATGATCTGTCTGGATACCGGCAAGAGCAGCTCCTCGAAAAAGGACGCGAAATAATCCGGACGCAGATGGATCCGATAGCAGAGGACCAAAAGAATCAGGCTGTTGCGTATGCAGCAGCCTGATTTTATGGTAGTGACCGCCCAGGCGCGGCTTTTAGTAATTACCCGGAGGAAATAAGTTATGACAATGAGTTTTTCTGTGATGATGCAGCAGATGGGGCATGGAATGATCACATCCATCGGAATTTTTCTTTGGACCATCATCCTGTCCATGCCGTTCGGCCTGCTGATCTGTTTTGGGCGGATGTCCAAAAACCCGATTCTGCGCAATATAATCAAAATCTATATCTCCATCATGCGCGGCACGCCGCTGATGCTGCAGCTAATGGTATGGTATTTTGGCAGCTTTTATCTCTTCCAGGCAAGCCTCCCGCCGAAAATTCTTGCAATTATTGTGGGATTTGTGCTGAATTACGGCGCGTATTTCGCGGAGATCTATCGGTCCGGCATCGAATCCATTCCGCCGGGACAGTATGAAGCGGCGCGCATTATGGGATATACTTCCAGACAGACCTTTACGAAAATCATTTTTCCGCAGATGATGAAACGGGTGCTGCCGGCCATCACCAACGAGGTGATTACACTGGTAAAAGACACCTCCCTTGCCTTTGCCATTTCTTATATGGAGCTGTTCAGCGTAGCCAAGGCAATTTCCGCGGCGCAGACTTCCATGGTTCCTTTTGTTGTGGCGGCAGTATTCTATTATGTATTTAACTATGTGGTGGCATTCGTGATGGAATGCATCGAGAAGAAGATGAACTATTATCACTAAGGAGGAACAGGTTTTTATGAATATTCTTGAAATGAATCATATTAAAAAGAGCTTTGGTGATAATGAAGTGCTGAAGGATATCAGCATCCGGGTGAAGGAAGGGGAGATCCTTTCCATCATCGGCCCGTCCGGATCCGGCAAATCCACGCTCCTTCGCTGCGCGACACTTCTGGAAAAGATTGACGAAGGGGAGATCCTCTATCTGGGCGAGCGCAGTGTCTTCAAAGACGCTTCCGGCAGACTGGTGTGGCCGAACGGAGAACAGGAGAAACGGCTGCATTCCATTTACAGCCTGGTATTTCAGAATTTTAACCTGTTCCCCCATTTTTCCGTGCTGAAAAATGTCATGGACGCGCCGGTGAATGTGCAGAAGCGCAGCCGTGAGGAAGTCAGGAAAGAAGCCATGGAAATCCTGGCAAAAGTGGGCCTGGAAGACAAAGCGGATTCCTATCCCTGTGAACTGTCCGGCGGCCAGCAGCAGCGGGTGGCCATTGCCCGGGCGCTGGCGCTGAACCCGAAAATTATCTTTTTTGATGAACCGACGTCCGCGCTGGATCCGCAGCTGACCGGGGAAGTGCTGAAAGTTATCCGGCAGCTGGCGGAAATGCATATGACCATGGTGATTGTAACCCATGAAATGACCTTTGCCCGGGATATCTCCGATAAAATCGTATTTATGAAAAACGGGTATGTCGATGCTTACGGCACGCCGGAGGAAGTGTTTAATGCCGAAGGAAATATTCAGGAGTTTCTTGGCGCATACGGAGATGTGATGAATTAACAGCCGGTAACACGGGGAAAAGGAGGCGGCGTATGCCCGAATTTCAGGTAGAATTGAAAAAAACAGTGGACGATTCCTATACGATAGAAATCGGACAGCATCTGGCGCAGCAGCTGGCAGATGATCTCGCAGGGGGGCTGGCCGGAAGGGTCAGCAAATTCGCGATTATTACAGATTCTGAAGTGGAGCCCCTTTATGCCGCTCCGATTGCCGCAGAACTGACGAAACGGGGGATGAAAAACGATACGTTTGTCATTCCGGCGGGTGAGCAGAGCAAAACCAGGGAAATGAAGGCAGAGCTGGAAGATCAGATGCTTGCGGCGGGATACCGGAGAGACTGCTGTGTCATCGCGGCAGGCGGCGGAGTGGTTACCGATCTGGCCGGATTTCTGGCCGGAACCTATGGCAGAGGCGTGCCGTTTGTCAATTACGCCACGACGCTGCTGGCTGCGGCAGACGCATCGGTCGGCGGAAAGACGGCGGTTGATACCCCGCTGGCTACGAATCTCATCGGACTCTTTCATCAGCCCAAAAAGGTATATATTGACCTGGCAGCCTGGAGCACGCTGCCGAAGCGCCAGATCTGCAGCGGACTGGCCGAGACCATCAAGCATGCCTGTCTGGCAGACAGTGCATTTTTCGAATATCTGGAAGCCCATATGGAGGATCTGCTGCGGCTGGATCCGGACGCGTGCCTGCATATTGCGGAGGAAAACTGCAGAATCAAGTACCAGGTAGTGATGCAGGATGAGAAAGAGACCAGCGGCCTGCGGGAAGTGCTGAATCTCGGGCATACCGTGGGACGTGCCATTGAGACGGTCAGCGGATACCGCCTGCTGCACGGCGAAGCTGTGGCAATCGGCCTGGCGGCCCAGGCGCGTCTGGCGGCGGAACTGGGCTTTATGTCTGAAGCAGAGGAAGCCCGTGTGACGGAATTGCTTCGGCGGGCACAGCTGCCGGTGCAGATTCCGGAGTATATTGACCGGGAAACACTGGTGAAGAAATTATATACCGACAAAAAGGTAAGAGACGGCAGGATCCGCTTTGTGCTGGAAAAGGGAATCGGGTCTGTGATGCGTTTTGCGGATGGCAGCTATTCCCTTCCGGTCACGGAGGAACAGGCACGCCGCATTATCAATGAAATCTGAGACAGAGTGACACACAGCAGAGAAAACAGGCAGGCTCTGCCACTGCGCGGAACCGCCGCGTCAGTGCGGACGGAAAGAGGGATCAGAAATGGTTTATCGACAGATACCGTCAGAAGAAAATAACAGCTTGCGCTATCAGGTCTGGGACGGCCCGCGGGAAGCGGCTGCCTTTTCCTGCGTCCTGCATGAGGCGGGCGGATGTGATATTCAGGATCTGACCCTTCAGCCGGAATATGACACGTATGAAAATCTGGACCGGATTCTGGAGTTTATTCGCTATAAAGCCCTTGTCTGCGCAAAGGACGCGGTGTATGTCCGACTGGATGCCCGCAACTATACCCGTCTGGAACAGTTCAAAAAGTTCGGATTTTATCAGATTGATCAGTATATCACATATGGAAATTACGGACAGGAATCCTGCGTCTGTGTGCTGAAGTATCTGCTGCGGTAGCAGACCAGGTGCAAATCATCCGGCAGGTACAGAACAGGCACCACGGCAGCAAACCGGCCGGCAGGCACAGATCAGGCGCCACGGCAGCAAACCGGCTGGCAGGCACAGACCAGGCACCACGGCAGCAAACCGGCCGGCAGGCACAGACCAGGCACCACGGCAGCAAACCGGCCGGCAGGCACAGACCAGGCAGCCATGGCAGCAAATCAGACGGTAAGTCATAAGTACAGGAGACAGAAGCATGGGAAATTTAAGTCATCTGGAACCTTCAAAAGTATACGATTATTTTGAGCAGATCAGCCGGATTCCCCGCGGATCAGGCCATACCCGTCAGATCAGTGACTGGCTGGCAGCGTTTGCCCGGTCACATCATCTGTTCTGGCGCCAGGACGAAGCGGGAAATGTTCTGATCCGCAAACCGGCATCCGCCGGCAGAAAAGACCGTGACGAGCTGATTCTGCAGGGACATATGGACATGGTGGCAGTGCGGGAGCCGGGCTGCCCGACAGACCCGGAGAAGGATCCGCTGGTTCTGCGGGAGGACGGCATGTACCTCTGGGCAGAGGGCACGTCCCTGGGCGGTGATGACGGCATCGCTGTGGCCTATATCCTGGCGATCCTGGATGCGGAGGATCTGGAACACCCGCCGCTGACTGCGCTGTTTACCGTGGATGAGGAAGTGGGGATGCTTGGCGCGCAGGCTCTGGATCTGTCGGATGTTTCTGCCAGACAGATGATCAACCTGGATTCGGAAGAAGAAGGCACCCTGTTGACGGGATGCGCCGGAGGTGGTACGGTAGAGTGCAGATTTCCCGCCGCAAGGGAGTCTGTATCCGGCATGCAGGCGGAACTTGTGATTTCCGGCCTGACCGGCGGGCATTCCGGCGAGGAGATTCATACCGGAAGGGCCAATGCCATTGCCCTTCTGGGCAGATATTTTCTGGAATTTCCCGGGGAATTCCGCTGGCGGATCCTGACAGTATCCGGAGGCGAAAAAGACAATGCCATTGCGACGGACAGCCGCGTACAGCTGCTGTTTCCGGAAGCAGGCGAAGCGATACAAAAGCAGGTGGAAGCGTATACCGAATGGTTTCGCCGGACTATCGGTCAGGAGTACCATCAGACCGATCCGAACCTGAAGGTTTCTTTCTGCTGGTCGGGTGTGGAGCAGAAGCCCGCGCTGACCGCAGAAGCTTCCCGGGCGCTCTCCCTGGCGCTGATGCATCTGCCGTGCGGGGTGCAGCGGAGAATGCCGGGAATGGAGGAAATGATCGAAACGTCCCTGAATCCCGGAATTCTGGCACTGGATGCCGAAGGAAAGGATGGGACAGGGGAGTTTGTCATTACGTACTGTGTCCGCAGTGCCAGAGAATCCTGCAAACAGGCACTGATTGCAAGGATGCGGAGCCTGACAGAATGCCTGGGCGGACATTTGCGGATCAACGGGCTTTATCCGGCCTGGGAATACAGAGAGGAGTCCCCGCTGCGTGCCTGCATGACGGAGGCATATCAGGAGTACTACGGCAGGGAGCCGGTGACGAAGACCATTCATGCCGGCCTGGAATGCGGTATTTTTGCAGGAAAAATCGAGGGCCTGGACTGTGTTTCCATCGGTCCGGATATTCTGGATATTCATACCACAAGAGAACGGATGAGCATCGCCTCGGTGCGCAGGGTATGGGAATATCTGCTTCTGGTGCTGAAAAAACTGTAGATGGGAGCGTAGGTATGAGCAGCTCGGAAGAACTTCCGAATCCGGTCCGCGCACAGAAGGAACGCGAGAATGGTTCCGGCGGACAGAAAAAGTGTTTGAATGAATATGAAGACGACAGCTGCGCAGCCCGGTATGAACGCCGGGCTCGGGCTTACCGGCGTCAGTTTCATAGCCATCCGGAGACCGGATGGCTGTGCTTTTATGCCACAGCGGTCATTGCGGAACAGCTGAAAGCATGCGGATACAGGCTGCTGGTGGGAAGAGAACTGCTGGGAGATCTTTCGCTTGCGGATCCGCCTGCAGAAGAAGAGACAGACCGGGCGATCCGCAGGGCCCGCGACCGGATCAGTCACAGCGGCGGACAGGCCAGCATGGCGGCAGTGACTTACTGGCTGAACCGCATGCAGCGGCGGACCGGCGCGCTTGCCATACTGGAACCGGCTGCCGGCAGATGGGAGCATACGGTCATGTATCGCTTTGACATGGATGCGCTGCCCATTGAGGAAAGCGAAAAACCGGGGCATTTTCCCCGGGCGGAAGGCTTTGCCTCAGATCTGCGGGGAGTATCCCATGCCTGCGGCCACGACGGACATATGGCAGCGGGTCTGGTGTGCGCGGAACGAATTGCCCGGGAGAAGATTGCGGACCGATGCCGGACCAGGTTTCTGTTTTTGTTTCAGCCGGCGGAAGAAGGGGTGCGGGGAGCATCTGCTGTGGCGGAGCGCCTGCCGCTTCTGGTCGGAGGAAGGATTGACCGCTTTTTTGCCGGACACATCGGGTTTACCAGTCCGGACTGTTTTGTGGCAGGCGCCGGGGGATTCCTGGAAACCAGTAAGTTTGACGCGGTGTTTACGGGAAAAAGCGCCCATGCCGGCCGTAATCCGGAAGAAGGACGCAACGCGCTGCTGGCCGCGGCCCAGGCAGTGACGGCCATGTATCAGATAGAAAAACCGGACAGCGGAATCGGCCGGATTAACGTGGGCGTGATGCATGCCGGAGAAGCCAGAAACGCCATTGCGGCCCATGCCAGAATTATGGTGGAAACCAGGGGTTCCGGCAGTGCCGAGAACAAATACATGAAAAAACAGGGAATATCATGTATAATGAACGCAGCCAGAGAGAACGGAGTATCGGCAGAGATCCTTCCGATGGGAGAGTCCGTGTGCGCGGACAGTTCTCCGGATCTGGCAGAAAAAGTCCTGACCATGCCATCGGTCAGAAACCTGTATTCCGAATGCAGGGCCAGCCAGGCATTCGGGGCAAGCGAAGACGCGGCTGTGCTGATGAACTATGTGCAGCGCCGGGGCGGCGCGGCCGTATATATGCTGTTCGGCACGGCACTTGCGGCAGACAACCATCAGCCGGATTTTGATTTTGACGAGTCGGTTCTCGGGCGGATGCTCAGAATATTTTACGAATCCGCCCTGCTGGAATGGAATTGAGGTAATACAGCAGTGAAAAGAAAGAATCACATACACGGAACATTTGGAACAGCCAGACGCCTGCTGGCCTGCGCGGTCAGCGCGGGAATGATCGGTACACTGACGCCGGCGGCGGTCTTGGCAGCAGAGCCCGCAGCTTCCGCGGATGGGAAGGCAGTGACAGTGGCATATTCCCCGAAAAAGGCGGCGGATGTCCTTGCGGCAAATTCTGAGACGGAGTCCCGGGAGATCCATGATACAATAAAGATCGATACGGAGACGGGCACCGTCACGGAAAACGGAACCAAAACAGATCTTAAGGAAGCGCTGGATGTGTCAGCCAGGACAGAACAGAAGCTGACAGACGGAACGAAAACCCAGAATACAGAAAAAATCACCGATTATCTGAACGGGCAGGGCATCTATCAGGTCAGACAGACCGCTGCCGGAACCCTTCAGGTGGACGCGCCCTATCAGATGCAGCGGATCATTGTGTCCCTGCGCCGGCCGCTGAAAGACAGCTTCGGCGCGTCCCATGTGATGTATTATCAGACTGCCGGACAGTATGTGCTGTCTTACAGCAGCGAACAGGCGACCCGGACAGCGTTTGAAAAACTGGCAAAACAGTACGGTTCGAACCATGTGATGCTGGATACCGCGGTGCGTCTCAGTGAAAACAGACAGGCCGGCAGCAGCGCCGGGGCGGCAAAGGCAGCTGCGGTTCATACAGCCGCTTCTTCCCAGTCCTCGCCCCAGCTGCTGAAGGGGGACTATGTATCCTGGGCGACGCACCAGTCTGGCCTGGATACCCTGAAGGAATACGCGAATGCCAACAAAAAGCTGGGCAAAGTCAAGGTGGCCATAATCGATACCGGGATTATCAAACAGCATGAGCTGTTTGAGGGAAGGACGATTTCCAGACAGAGCACAGCGATGGTAATGGACCAGGATGATGTCTCCGGCCTGAAATACTCCTATCAGGATGTGGATCAGGTCAGCGGCCATGGCACCCATGTGGCAGGCATCCTTGCGGATGCCACCTCTGATCAGGTGCAGCTGCTGATTATCCGGGCGTTTACGGCAGATGCCACCGGAGAGCCATACGCCAGCCTTTACGATCTGGCCATGTCCGTGGAATATGCCAAGGAGAGCGGCGCTTCCGTAGTCAATATCAGCGCCGGCATCAACCATATCCCGGGCAGACGCCGGGATTATGCCTCCAAAGCCCTCTATGAGGCCCAGAAAGAGATGTATCGCTACATGGAGTCCGTGTTGAAAAGCGCGTACCGGGACGGCGTGGTTGTCTGCTGTGCTTCCGGCAACCGGGAAAACGCGTCAGATTCCCTGCTTATTTCCAAACAGCAGAGCTATCCGGCCTACAGTCCTTATGTGCTGGCAGTCGGAGCCATTACGAAAAAAAGAAAACGGGCGAACTTTTCCTATTACGGAAAAGAACTGGATTTTGTGGCAGGCGGATACAACATTCTGAGTGCCTCCCGCTTTGCGGAAGACGAGTATGTGTACAACAGCGGAACTTCCATGGCCGTGCCGATTGTATCTGCGGCGGCAGCCATGGTGCGCCTGTACCATCCGGGGTATTCCAGAGGATCTGTGGTCAAAGTCCTGCGCCAGCATGCTTATTACGGCAAGAATGGCGGCCGGACCGTGAAGCAGGGATATGGCTACATAAAAATCAGTAATCCGTCCCAGGCCAGCTTGAAGAAAAAACAGTTGATCAGCGGAGTAAAGAAAAGCTACAAACTGGTCAGCAAAGGGAAAACCGTCAGACTGAAGGCAAAGAGCAGCAGCGGACAGAAGGTTTCCTACCATACCGGTAATGCGTCGGTGGCGTCGGTTTCTTCCAAAGGCACGGTCAAACCGCGGAAAAAGGGAAAAACCACCATTACCATCAAAGTACCGAACAATTCCCGGTATGATTACGCAGTAAAAAAAGTAACCGTCACCGTACGGGCTAAAAAATAAATCCGGGCACCGGCGGTGGGCGGCCCGCCCGTTTCCGGCGGCCGGAAAGCCTTCGGTTTCCAACGGTTGATTTCTGCGTTCAGCTGTGGTAGAATAGCACTTGTTTTATGCGGATCAATATCCGTGAAGGCATTTTGACAGAGACAGACCGGGAGTTCCGGCCGGACAGGATAGAAGAGAGCCAGGCGCGCGGCCGGCAGCTCGGAGATCTGGAGGTATCCGATGAGTTTAGCAACCATTAAGATTATTGTTGAGATTGCATTTATCGCGATCTGTGTGATTATGAATATTATTGTCCTGATGCAGGAAGGCAAGTCCGCGGGACTTGGGTCTATCGGCGGCATGGCGTCCAACATGGATTCCTACTGGAGCAAGAACAAGGGCCGTTCTATGGAAGGACGCCTGGTAAAAGCGACCAGAATACTGACTGCCGTATTCCTTGCGGCGGCCGCTGTTCTCAATATCGGAAGCTTTTCATAAGACCAAAGGATCGATCGGGACTGTCGGAAGATGGTTCCGATTTTTTTCGTGATAGTGGAAAACCGTGCCTGTGAGCGTTCCGGTGAGACGGCAGGTACGGAAGCAGGAAACAGCCAGGACAGAAAGGCGGATGAAATGAAAAAAAAGAAACCACAGGTACTGGTCGGTGAATATACTGCGCATCCGCGGGGATTCGGATTCGTATCGGCAGAAGGGGAATCAGAGGATATTTTTATCCCGCCGGGGAAAAATAACGGCGCGCTCCATCAGGATACGGTGGAGATCGAGGTCTGTCCTTCTTCCGGAAAGCGGAAAGAAGGGCGTGTACGCGCCATTCTGGAACACGGGCTGGAAAACGTAGTAGGTACGTATCAGCAAAGCAGAAACTATGGCTTTGTCCTTCCGGACAATCCGCGGATCCATACGGATATTTTTGTGGCAAAAGAGCGCAGCCTGGATGCCAGGGACGGACAGAAGGTAGTGGTGGAACTGACCGATTTCCATGAGCCGGGAAAAAATCCGGAAGGCGCGGTGACCAAAGTCCTGGGCTTCCCGGAGGAACCGGGGGTGGATATTGAGAGTATCATCCGGGAGTACGATGTGCCGGATGCCTTCTCCCGCAAAATCCTGAATCAGGCGGACCGGGTGGCCAAGCCGGTTTCCGAAGCGGACCGGGCCGGACGCAGTGATTTCCGAAGCTGGCAGACGGTGACGATTGACGGCGAAGATGCCAAAGATCTGGATGACGCCATTACGCTGACAAAAGAAGGGGGCATCTATACCCTGGGAGTGCATATCGCCGATGTGACCAATTATGTCCAGGAGAACAGCGCGCTGGACCGGGAAGCCCTGAAACGGGGCACCAGCATCTATCTGGTGGACCGGGTGATTCCCATGCTTCCGCAGGCGCTGTCCAACGGCATGTGTTCGCTGAACCAGGGCGAGGACCGTCTGGCGCTGAGCTGTGTCATGCAGATCGATGAATCGGGAAAAATGCTGAGCCATCAGATTGTGGAAAGTGTGATCCGGGTGGACCGCAGAATGAGCTATACGGCCGTAAATCAGATCATTACGGAGCAGGATCCGGCGGTACAGGCGGAATACGCGGAGCTGGTGCCCATGTTTTTCCGCATGAAGGAACTGTCTGCCATTATCCGCAGACACCGGGCAGAACGGGGATCCATTGATTTTGACTTTCCGGAAACCAAGGTGGTGCTGGATGACCGGGGCGTTCCGGTGGACATTCATCCCTATGAACGCAACGCGGCGACGAAGCTGATTGAAGACTTTATGCTGGCCGCCAACGAAACCGTTGCCGAGCATTTTTTCTGGCAGCAGCTTCCTTTTGTCTATCGGACCCATGAGGCGCCGGAGGCAGACCGGATCCGGGCGCTGAGTATTTTTATCGCCAATTTCGGCCTCCATATTCACGGGGCGGTGGGGCACAAGGTGCATCCGAAGGAAATCCAGAAACTGCTGGCAGAAATTGACGGGGAGCCGGAAGAACCGCTGATCGCGCGGCTGACCCTGCGGGCAATGCAGCAGGCGAAGTATACGACCGTCTGCACCGGACACTTCGGCCTGGCAGCCAGATATTACTGCCACTTTACCTCGCCGATCCGCAGGTATCCGGATCTGCAGATCCACAGGATCATCAAGGAAAATATCCGCGGACGCTTGAAAGAGAACCGGATTGAGCATTATAATAAGATTTTACCGGGAGTTGCCGAGCAGAGCAGCCGTCTGGAACGGCGCGCGGAAGAGATGGAGCGGGAAACCATACGTCTGAAGAAGACCGAGTATATGGAAAATCATCTGGGTGAATGCTTCGACGGCGTGATTTCCGGCGTGACGGCATACGGGTTTTATGTGGAGCTTCCCAATACTGTGGAAGGCCTGGTGCATATCAGCACACTGCATCAGGATTATTTCACCTTCTGTGAAGACACCTGGGAACTGGTGGGTGAGCATACGGGCATTGTCTATCGTCTGGGAATGCCGGTGCGGATACAGGTGGCACACACAGACCGGCTGATGCGGACGATCGATTTTGTACTGGCTCCGGAGGAGCAGGAGGAGCAGAACCATGAGCAAAGAATCAGTTCGACTGATCGCGAATAATAAAAAAGCATATCACGACTATTTTATTGACGACAAATACGAGGCAGGCATTGAACTGCACGGAACGGAAGTCAAGTCACTGCGTATGGGAAAGTGCAGCATCAAGGAAGCCTTTGTCCGGATCGAAGACGGGGAAGTGATCATCTACGGGATGCATATCAGCCCCTACGAAAAGGGAAATATCTTCAATAAAGATCCCATGCGGCCGAAGCGGCTTCTGCTGCATAAGTATGAGATCCGCAAGCTGGCAGGCAAGATTCAGCAGAAGGGGTATACCCTGGTGCCGCTGCGGGTGTATTTAAAGGGCAGTCTGATGAAAGTGGAAATCGGACTGGCCAGAGGAAAGAAACTGTATGACAAACGCGCGGATATCGCGAAAAAAGACCAGAAGCGGGAAGCCCAGCGAGAATTTAAAATCCGCAATCTGTAATGGAACAGGCCGCGGAGAAAGGAAGCCCAGATATGAGTAAACTGTCACATTTAGACGAACTGGAGGCAGAAGCCATCTACATCATCCGCGAAGTGGCGGCGGAGTGTGAGAAGCCGGTGATGCTGTATTCCATCGGCAAGGATTCATCGGTGATGCTGCATCTGGCGATGAAGGCTTTTTATCCGGCGAAACCGCCGTTTCCCTTCCTGCATGTAAATACCACATGGAAATTTAAGGAAATGATCGAATTCCGGGACAAAACCGCGAAAGAGCTGGGCATCGAAATGCTGGAATACATCAACGAAGAAGGGGTAAAACAGGGAATCAATCCCTTCGACCACGGGGCGGCCTATACGGATATCATGAAGACCCAGGCCCTGAAACAGGCCCTGAAAAAATACGGATTCACCGCGGCCTTCGGCGGCGGACGCCGGGACGAGGAGAAGAGCCGTGCCAAGGAACGGATTTTCTCCTTCCGGAACGCGGAACAGGCCTGGGACCCGAAAAACCAGCGTCCGGAGATGTGGAAGCTGTACAACACAGAGATCAACAAAGGCGAGTCCATCCGTGTCTTCCCGATTTCCAACTGGACGGAAACGGATATCTGGCAGTACATCAAACGGGAAAACATCCCCATCGTACCGCTGTATTTCGCGGCGGAGCGACCGGTGGTGGAGCGGGACGGCCAGCTGATCATGGTGGATGATGACCGGATGCGCTTAAAACCGGGAGAAAAGCCGGAAATGAAGATGGTGCGGTTCCGTACCCTGGGCTGTTATCCGCTGTCCGGCGGCATCGAGTCCCAGGCCACAACCATTGACGAAGTCATCGAAGAGACACTGTCCGCAGTGGAATCCGAGCGTACCAGCCGTGTCATCGACCGGGACGGCGGAGCGGCAAGTATGGAAAAACGCAAAAGAGAGGGATATTTTTAAAATATGTTAAACCAGTTCTCAAGAACACAGCTTTTGGTAGGAAAAGAGGCCATGGACCGGCTGAAAGAGGCCCGGGTGGCGGTATTCGGAATCGGCGGCGTAGGCGGGTATACCGTGGAAGCCCTGGTGCGCAGCGGTGTGGGGGCCATTGACCTGATTGATGATGACAAGGTGTGCCTGACCAATCTGAACCGTCAGATCATAGCGACCCGGAAGACCATCGGAAGTTACAAGGTGGATGTAGAGGAAGAACGGATCCACGCCATCAATCCGGACTGCGCGGTACGCACCTACAAGACGTTTTATCTGCCGGAAACCGCGGATCAGTTTGATTTTCATGAGTACGACTATGTGGTGGACGCCATTGATACGGTAACCGGCAAACTGCAGCTGATCCAGGCGGCCTATGATGCGGGGACTCCTGTCATCAGTGCCATGGGCGCCGGAAACAAACTGGATCCCACCGCCTTTGAAGTGGCGGATATCTACGAAACATCCGTCTGCCCGCTGGCCCGGGTAATGCGGCGGGAACTGCGCAAACGGGGCATCCCGCATCTGAAAGTGGTTTATTCCAAAGAAAAAGCCACCCGCCCCATTGCGGATGATTCCATCAGCTGCAGAACCCACTGTGTCTGCCCGCCGGGGACGAAACGCACCTGCGCGGAACGGCGGGATGTGCCGGGCAGCGTGGCATTTGTGCCGGCGGTGGCGGGACTGATTATCG
Organism: Clostridium sp. SY8519; assembly: GCF_000270305.1. Classification (NCBI taxonomy): domain Bacteria; kingdom Bacillati; phylum Bacillota; class Clostridia; order Eubacteriales; family Clostridiaceae; genus Clostridium; species Clostridium sp. SY8519. Next base: position 1,910,056 of record NC_015737.1, read on the forward strand.
GCGGAGAAGTCGTGAAAGACCTGATGGGGGCATCTGCCCTGAAAAATACGGAAAAGTATTGACGCCGGGGAACAGACTGCTATAATAATAGCGACACAGAGATCGGGGATGTAAAGGTTTCGACGGGGTCTCTGAAGCTGGAGAAGCGAGCCGCACGGGATGCGTCAAATTCCACCCTAAATTTAAACGCTAAAGAAGATAATTTCGAATTAGCAATGGCTGCCTAATCGCAGCTGCTTGTCTGCCGGCCTGCACCCATACGGGCTGACCAGGCATCAAACCATGTGGGAAACGACTTATACAAAGCTTTGCGTATAAGGGCGTAACATGAAGCTACTGAAGTCAGTAACCTGTCACCGGGTGCCTGATGGAGGGAATGTCAGAACAGTGACTACGCTCGTAGAAGAACAGCGGATCAGATTTCGGACACGGGTTCGACTCCCGTCATCTCCATGGAAAGTTCCCGCAATGATAGGGGAATGCATTATGGGGTTATCGGATAATACCGATTTCAGCCCCTTATCACTGAAACAGACAGGATCCCTGATATATTCAGCACTTCTTAAGAAGCTGCATTATAGCAGGGATCCTCTTTCTTTGATATCATCCGGATTTTGGCGCAGACTATCCCCATAATCCTTCTTTTTGCGGGGGCTTTTCTTTTACGCTGCAGAACTCTCTGTTTTTGGCTCGAATTCCTTCAGCTGCCCTGTCTGGAACCTATGGTATTTATTGATGTTCCGTCCGATCACAAACAGCATGAATTCCTTATACACTTTTTTGGATGATCGGTAGTTGAACCGGCGGAACCCCTCGTTTTCCTTGATGTCGCCAAAATGGCCTTCCGTCTGGATCGATCGGACCTGACGGTTATAGATGCCGTGCTCACTCTGGATGTTCCTGTGGCTCTCTGCTTTCAGCTCCTCCCAGGACTCATTGATCTTCATCATCTTGTTTTTGTCAGCATCCCGACCGGCATCATATTTATACAGGCATCTTCCTTTATGCGCGCATCCGCTGCAGTCCGCACATCCGTACACTTCCATGGTTTGTGTATAACCGTCCCGTTTATGTCTCTCTGTCCGGATATGCCGGAGGCTGCGGCCGTCATGGCAGCGGTAGTAACCCCCCTCATCATCTGCGCATTTCTCCATGTTGTAATGCCTGCCGATGTCGTTTTTATATGCGCGTGTTTTCATCTTCTCGTGTTCCTGCAGCTTGATGTAGCTGGTGATCCCGTTTTCTTTCAGATACAGGAGGTTCTTTTCGCTGCAGTATCCGCTGTCCGCAGTGAACTCTTCTGGATATCTCCCAAAGGCTGCTTTGTGTTTTTCCGCCACCGGGATCAAAGTATCATAGTCTGTCCGGTCGTTACTGACATAACTGTGGATAATGAAGTAGTTTTCCACTGCGATCTGTACATTATATGCCGGCTTTAACTGGCCGTTGAGCATGTGGTCTTCTTTCATCCGCATGAATGTTGCTTCCAGGTCTGTCTTGGAATAGCTGTTCCTGTCATCACCCATGATCTCAAAGCATTCCTTGTATTTCATCAAACGCCTTCCGCAGTTTTCCAGTTCCTCGTATAGCTTCTGGAGCTCCGTCCTGCGTTTCCCTTTTCCATTGGCGAAGATGATGTCCTCACCGTCTGCGATCTGCTTTAAGTTCTTCTGGAGCGTCAGCATCTCCAGCGGGGAGCAGTTGCTGATCCGGATCCGTGTATTGTTGGGAAGCTTTTTGTGTTTTGTGAGCTTTCTCTTCCTGTTCTTTTCAATGACTTCACGGACTTTGCCCATCCCTTCGATGGCAAACATCTTTACATTGTCTAATCCGTACTTTTCCTTATATCCTTCCTGATCCAGCAGCGTATTGTACCTTGCATAGAGCATATCAATCGTATCGAGCAGGCCGGCCAGATGGTAATTGATACTCCCCCTCCAGACGAACGTATACCGGTTGGCATTCGCCTCCAGCTTTGTCCCGTCCAGGAACAGGGTATCCAGGCTGATCAGGCCTTCCTTATGCAGGCGCAGGATGAACTGATAATGCAGATCATCCAGGATATCACCCGTCAGCTTCTTTCCGATGAAGTCGTAAAAGGCATCACGTTTCGGCTTCTCGCCTTTTGTCAGCCAGATGAAAGCGACATCCCGTTCACAGAGTTCAACGATCCGGTCCACGGAACGTATGCCCCGCATGTTCGCGTAAGTGACGACAGCAAACATCATGATCGGATTATACCCGGTTCTTCCCTTGGCAGAATAACGGCCGAGCAGACCGGAATAATCAAGATCCTCCATCACTTTTTTAAGGGTATAGACGGGGTCGTCGGCGGGTATGCCGATCTGATATAAGCTGAAGTTAATCTTCAGTTGCCCTTTTTCGAAAAAATCGTTATAATAATGATGTTTTTTTAGCATAGTTACATTATACAATGTAACGGGA